>CAZPMG010000082.1:0-8708 GCA_964587785.1 uncultured Clostridia bacterium | reverse complement strand
ATGATGGAGGGGCGCACGTCGTTTGTAATCGCGCACAGGCTGTCCACAATCAAGAACGCCGCGCTGATTCTTGTGCTTGACAAGGGCAAGGTTGTGGAGCAGGGCACGCACAATGAGCTGCTAAATAAGGGCGGATTTTATGCCGACCTATACACCAGCCAGTTTGTGGGCGCGTCAGAGTAATCAAGCGCTTGCTTACAGTAGCCGGACATATATTTAGCATCAATGTTTTGCCGACGGACATATATTGAGCTTAATGCTTTAAAGTACTTTGGTGCTTAATAAAGCATGGTTGCTGTTAAAATTGAATATTGGAACAAGCTTATGAAATAGCACACAGCCAAAGCCCCGCCATATGGCGGGGCTTTGGCTGTGTGCTGTTATATACTATACTTAATTAACTTCAAAAGTTGCTCACAACTTTTGAAACGGCTTGCTTTTGACAAGCCGGTCAGCGCGCCCGCGCTGTCTTTAATATCCGTGCATAGTCAAATGATATAAATTTAATGGTTATACATTAAAAGGATGTTAATAGTCAGAGTTATGCCCGGCGCTCAAGCAGCGTGCGCAGCTTTGTTGTGAAGCGCTCTTCGCGGGGGAGCGTTGCGGCCTCCCATGCAAAGCACAGCAGCGCCGTACCAAGCGTAAGCAATATGCCTATCAGATAGCCGTTAAACGGCGTGCCTCCTATCGCAGATGCGCGTAAATACATGGAGTTTAAGCTGTCCGACTTTCCGGTGACGGCAAACAGCCAGTTTGAGAAAAAGCCCCACAGCATTGCGCCCACAAGTCCGGCAAAAAACACTGCGACATCGCGCACGCGCGGCTTGTACTCACCGCTTGCGACTGCATAGCAAAACGCAAGTATCATGAGCGAATGCGATAGATACGACTTGAAGTTGCCCAGCGAAAAAATCCCGTTAGATGCGTTGTAAAAGTCCGGATACGCAATCGTTATCAAGCCGCCCCACAGGCTGCCCCACAGCACAAAGGGATACAGGGGCTTGAGCACCTTGGGGCCGCAAAACGCAATCGGCAGCATCCACATCATAAAGTTGCAAAAGTAATACGGCCACATGGTAGACCAGTCGTTGCCGGGCAGATAGCCGGGATCGGCAAAAAAATTGTACAACGGCTTAATCATGTGCGTAATAAGCGTCAACAGCGCAATAACGCGCAATATATTCAGTCTGCTGCGTTCGCCCGCCTTGCGAAACAGTACGCAAAAAAGAGCAGTAACCACAAAACTTACTGCGGTGTAAATTAAGCTTCCGGTATCGTACATTGTAAACGGCCGCCTTTATAAAATTTTTTAAGTGCATTTAAGACAATTATTAAGATTACAGCATAATTGTATCAAGACAGCGCGCAAATTGCAAATAAAATCGGACGGTGGCTGACAAAGATTTTTTGGCAATATTTCTGCCGGCAAAGGTTTACGGGCGGCAAAGAAATTTGCCGCCCGTAAACGCGTTTGTATATTAAAAACTTTTGTATGCGTTTTATGCACAGATGTGCAAGGGTTAGTGAGTTAAACTGATTATATGATTGCTGCGGCAAATTGCGCCGCTATTTGCATAAAACCGGCTTTGCCGATGCGGTAAGCTGCAACAATCTGCCTTTACTGCGCTATTTACGCTTTAGGGCAGAGAGGGCTCAAGCAGGCCTATTGTGCCGTCGTCGCGGCGGTATACCACGGATATTTTGCCGCTCTTCTCGTCCTGGAAAATGTAAAAGTCGTGGCCTATCATGTCCAGCGCGTCGGCGGCGCTCTCCACCGTCATGGGCGTCACCTCAAACCGCTTGACGCGGGTAACCTTGTTGCTGTAGGGCTTTTCCGCGGGCGGCTGGGGATACAAAAGGTCCTCGCCCGGAGTGAACGCTCCCTTGCGCAGCTTTTTTTGCAGGCGCGTCTTGTGGCGCGTGACCTGCCGCTCAATCTTGGGCAGCAAGATGTCTATGTTGTCATACATATTTTCGCCGTCGATCTCAGACCGAACGACGGTGCCGCCGAGGGTTGCGGTGATCTCCATCTTGTAGATATCACCCTCGCGCTTGAGCACAACCTTGAGGGAGGTGTCGTCGTCAAAATACTTGCTCAGTTTGCCTGCCTTTTTGCGAATTATCTCCTCAAGCTTTTCGCTCATGGAATAATTCTTTTGCGTGATGTCGATGCGCATAAACGTTCCTCCTTTATCTTTGGGCGCCCATATAAGATTGTTCAGACGCCATGTAAGTGTAAATTTTTGCGGCCAAACCTTTTAGGTCGCCTGCGTCTTTGCCTGCTTTGGCTTGGACTGCGTAAACGTAAGGTCGCTGCCGTCAAAGTCAATGCTGACCGTGCTGCCGAACCGCACACTGCCCTTTAAAATCTCCTCGGACAGCCTATCCTCTATCTCGCGCTGGATTACCCTGCGCAAGGGGCGTGCGCCGTATTCCTCGTCGTAACCTTTCTCTATCAGTCTGTCCATTGCCTTTTCGCTCAGCGATACGGCTATGTCCTTGTCTGACAGACGCTTTGCAAGGGTGTCTATCATGATGCGCGCTATGCGGCGGATGTCCTCCTTGCTGATGTGGTGGAATACGATAATATCGTCCACACGGTTTAAAAACTCCGGCTTGAACTCGCGCTTTAATGTTTCCATCAGCCGCGTCTTCATGTCGGCATAGCGGGACTTGTCGCCGCCGTCGTCAAAGCCCACGCGCTTGGAGCGTTTTATCTCGCTTGCGCCGGCGTTTGAAGTCATTATTATTATGGTGTTCTTAAAGTTAATGAGGCGGCCCTTAGAGTCTGTCAAGTGCCCGTCCTCCAATATCTGAAGCAGTATGTTGAACACGTCGGGGTGCGCCTTTTCCACCTCGTCAAACAGCACCACGGAATAGGGCTTGCGCCTGATTTTTTCCGTAAGCTGCCCGGCCTCGTCATAGCCCACGTATCCCGGAGGCGCGCCCACCAGCTTTGATACCGAGTGTTTTTCCATATACTCGGACATATCAATGCGTATCATGAGGTCTTCGTCGCCGAACACCGCCTCGGCAAGCGCCTTGCAAAGCTCGGTCTTGCCAACGCCAGTAGGCCCTACGAATATAAACGAGCCTACAGGACGCTTGGGGTCTTTCAGCCCTGCGCGCGACCTGCGTATGGCACGGGAAACCGCGCTCACCGCTTCGTCCTGCCCGATTACGCGGCTGTGCAGTATCTTTTCCAGATTGATAAGTTTTTTTGCCTCGGTCTCTGTGAGTTTTACCACGGGTATGGAAGTCCACTGCGAGACCACCCTCGCCACGTCCTCGCTGCCTATTGAGGAATTTTTGCGGCGTTTTTCGCTGCTCCAATCCTGCTTGAGTTGCTCGATTTCGTCGGCGAGCTTTTTTATCTTGTCGCGGATCTTTGCCGCAGCCTCGTAATCATCCGCCACGATTGCCGCGCGCTTTTCCTGCTCAAGCTTTGCAAGGTCGTTTTCCTTGTCGGTGAGATTTACCGGCGCGGTATACGAATCCAGCCGCGCGCGCGACGCCGCCTCGTCTATGAGGTCAATCGCCTTGTCCGGCAAAAAGCGGTCGGTGATGTACCTGTCGGACAGCTCTGCCGCAGCCTCAATCGCCTCGTCAGTGATGGTTACGCGGTGGTGAGCCTCGTATCTGTCGCGCAGCCCTTTTAGTATAAGCACGGTGTCCTCAACCGAGGGCTGGTCAACCATCACGGGCTGAAACCTGCGCTCAAGAGCCGCGTCCTTTTCGATATATTTGCGGTATTCGTCTATGGTAGTAGCGCCTACGGTCTGCAGCTCGCCGCGCGCAAGCAGCGGCTTTAATATGTCTGCCGCGTCCATCTTGCCGTCGTTTGTTGAGCCCGTGCCTATGAGGTTGTGAATCTCGTCTATAAACAGTATTATATTGCCTTCCTTGCGAACGGTGTCAATTGCGTCTTTAAGCCGCTCTTCAAAGTCGCCGCGGTACTTTGTTCCCGCAACCAAGCCCGCAAGGTCAAGTGAAAACACTACCTTGCCCTTGAGCAGCTCGGGCACATTTCCGCTCTCTATCGCCTGTGCAAGCCCCTCTACTACGGCGGACTTGCCCACGCCCGGCTCGCCTATGAGCACGGGGTTGTTTTTGGTGCGCCGGCTGAGTATCTGGATTATGCGGTCGATTTCCTTGCTCCTGCCTATCACGGGGTCAAGCTTGCCGTCGCGCGCTTTTTTTGTAAGGTCGGTGCCGAACTTTTGCAGCTTGCCAAGCGCCTCTGCCTTGTTTGATTCCTCGGTCATGCCCATGCTCCCGTCAAAGTTTTTGACGCCGAAGTTGATTTTGGGAGTAGCCGAGCCCTTGTTTGAAAAGGAAAAACCTATATATGCCTTGCCTGATATTATCGTCTTTAATTCCTGCGCAAGCTTGTTTATGTCGCAGTTGAGCGCCTTGAGCATGGCAACAGCCGCGCTTTCGCTGTCCATTATGATGGCAAGCAGCATGTGCTCTGTGCCCACAAAGCCCTGACCTATCTCAACGCCCAGCCCCACCGCCACCGCAAACATCTTTTTTGTGCGCGGGGTAAAGCCTGTGGACGTGTTTTCCTTGCTCATAGCCTGCTTGAGCAGCGCCCCGAAGTTTTGCAGCGTCACGCCGCGCGCCTGAAGCAGCTTGCTGGCAACGCAGTCTTTTACGCACAGCAGGCCGTAAAGTATGTGCTCTGTGCCCACATAGTTCAACCCCAGCGAAGCCGAACTCTCCTTTCCGTAGGCAACCGCCTTGTTGACATTTTCCGTAAATTTATCAAACATATATTTCACCTCTCGCGGCAAACGCCGCGTCTATGTTTTTTATTGTATTATACTGCCGCTGCCTTTGCATGATTGTAAACTTGGGCAGTGGCGGTTAAACGCAGATATTGCAGCAAAGCACGCTCTGCTTTCAAAGTAAACTCTGCTTTCCGCCGCTTTAAATCAATCGACCCATAACGTTTATACTTAATAACCACGCACTTTGACTATATAACTAATTGAACTAACTGACTATATAGCCAATTAAAAAATTATTAAGATATTAAACTAAGTGCCTTTGCAACAAACTCCGCGCGGTACACGTCGCGCTGCTCGGCGCTCAGCTCCGCGCCCGCAGCCAGCATTATGTTGGCGGGCTGCATCTTTACTATCAGCTCGTCAAGCGTTCCCGACGGCGGCAGCTGCAAAAGCTCAAGCGCAGCGCCCAGCTTTACGTCTGACAGCAGCGACATAAACTCCTTGCTCTCCAGCCGCGCGGCGTGCGTGAGAATACCGTATGCGCGCTGCACCCTGTCCTTTATCTCCAGTGTGCCGTACTTGAGCAGCGTGCCGCGCGCCTCGTTTTCCGCGCTGCAAATCTTTACAACCGTGCCCGCAACGTGGCTGAGTATGTCTGCCTCGGTTATGCCCAGTGACACCTGATTGCTGAGCTGGTACATACTGCCCTCGGCGGCCGAACCCTCGCCGTATACGCCGCGCACGGTGTTGCGCTCGCGGCTTACCGCGTGTATGAGCTGGCCTATCTGCCCGGTAATGGTAAGCGCCGGCAAAAACAGCATGACCGACGCGCGCAGGCCGGTGCCGAGGTTTGTGGGGCAGGCGGTTATATAGCCGTAATCGCTGTGAAAGGCAAAGTCTATCTTATCGGACAGCGCATCGTCTATCCGGTCGGCGGCGGCAAACGCCTCGTCCAAATTAAACCCGTTTAAAAAGCACTGCTGGCGTATGTGGTCCTCCTCGTTTATCATCACGGAGATACTCTCGTTTTCGCTTATGATTGCCGCGCCGCTCTGCTTGTTGCGCATTAAATCCGGGCTTATCAGGCGGCGTTCGCACAGCGCGTTTGCCTCGGTTGCGCCCGTCTTTTCCATGCTGAAAAGCCTAAATGTGCCAAGCTTGCTAAGCTCTGTATACACAGGCTTTACAATTTCCGGCTCGGTTTCGCCCGCTCCGGTGGGAAAGGGTATGCCGCGAACGTTGCGCGCAAGCCTTATGCGCGTTGACACTGCTATATCCGCAATTATTTCTTTAATATCCTTCATGGAAAAATCCTTGTGCGTCGTGGCGGTTTTGCGTTATTGAAACAGGCCCGTCCGCCGTTATATAAAACCGTTTCCGCTGTGGGAACCTTATATCATTTAATGCTAATGCCGTTATTTGTTTTTATCTTATATGTTTTTGCAGTTGTTGGCTCTATCTGTCCATTATCTTTTTTAGCTTTAGCTTTATTCTTGCTGCGTCCTCGTACCGCTCCTCGCTGACCGCGCTCTTAAGGTCTGCGGAAAGCCGCTCGTATTCGCGCATATTCATAAACTCGCGCTTTTTGCCCTTGGGAATCTTGCCCACGTGCGTTATGCTGCCCTGCACCTTTTCAAGCATACGCTCTACCTCGCCGGCAAACTCCTCGTAACAGCGTTCGCAGCCCAAGTAACCGGTCTTTTTAAACTCTGAAAGCGTTGTGCGGCAGTGGACACACGCGCGCTCGGACTCTGCGGAGAGCCCCAAAAACGACGCGGGAAAGGGCGACATGAACGCCTGTTCCTGCTCGCGCTCGTACTGCTCCAGCTTGCGCAGGCAGGACGGGCACAGGCTCATCTCTATGCGGTGGCCGTTTATTATCTTTATAACCGTTGCCTGGGCATGGTTCTTGTTGCATTCTGTGCACATCATGGTATTTGTGTCTCCGTAATGTATATAAACGTTTATTATCTAACGTTATATTGCCTAATCTTATATGTCTATTATATTATCCTTTATTCGCCGTGCTTTAAAAGCGTGAATATAAGTGCTTTTAAAAGCTCTGCGCGCTGCTCGTCGCGGTGAGTTCCTGCGGGCTGCAGTGCGCGGTCGCAGAGGCAGGACTGCATCAATTCGTATTCCCTGAGAGTAACCGAGCCTTGCTCATACAGCCTGCCGAGTATGTGGTCTGCCCTCGCGCGCGAGACCGCGCCGCCTAAGCTTCCGCGCACAAGTTCGGCAAGGTATGCGTCGCCCGTTTCGTTCACCTTTGTGACGGTGACGTGACCGCCCTCGCCCCTGCGGCTCTCTACGACAAAACCGCGCTCCGCAGTAAACCGTGTGGAAAGCACATAGTTTATCTGGCTGGGAACGCACCCAAACCTCTTTGCAAGATCTGCGCGGGTAATGCGTATGCTCTCGCCCCCGTTTAGCTCTGCAATGAGGTACTTTTCAATTTTGTCGCTGATACTGCTCATGCCGCTCCTTTGACTATCTTTGACCTTAATACTATTATAACACTTTCCCGACCGATTAAAACCTTTTTTGCAAAAAACCTTAAAAAAAATCCCGCGGCGCAGGGCAGCGGGATTGATTATGCAAATATTCGGCACGAAACCGGCAATAAACCGGCAATAATGAATTTGATGTATCAGTATATAGACAAACAATATATAGGCACAATATAAGCAAGCAATATATTTTACTTCTCGTCTGTTCTGCCTAAAAGGTAGTCGAGTGAAACCTCAAAATAATCGGAAAGCAGCGTTAAAAATTCCAGTGTGGGAATATAATTTTGTTTATGCCAGTTGGCAAAATAACTCGGGGCAATGTGCAGCTCCTTGCCCAACTGATAGTATGTCAAATTTTTTGACTCTCGCAATATTTCTAATCTTTCAAAAAACGTCTTTCTATTTTCCGCCTTAAAGAATACTTCATTATCACTGATTCCCAGTAAATATTCTAAAGATATGTTCAAGGAATCAGCAATTTTAATGAGTGCCCTGGGACGCGGCAAAATGCCATAATTAAGAGCTTTTGAAATTATTTCGGGATTCACATTCAGTTTAGCGGATAAGTCTTTTCTGGGGCAATCAAGTTCTCTTACCAATTCCGAAAATCTTTCCTGAAATATAATTGATATAGGCAAAATAATTCTCCAAAAAATTAATTATAGATTTGATTTACTACAACTAATTAATATGGTATAATTTTTTTAAAATTAAATGTTATAGAAACTGCTTTCTATACATAAAAGAATGGGAGAAATTATAATGAATAATGACGGTCAGTTTGAAATTAAGCTTAGGAAATTTTTAAAATACGCCGCTGATGAGATTGCCGGCGGTCAAACAGATATCCCTGCTCAAAGCAAAGAAGCAGATAAATTTATTTTTGAAAATTTAGAGTGCGTTCAAGCGGGTTTTCCACAGCTTTTAAGTATGTGCGAAAAGCCCGTGCGGCTGGAGGACTTTACAAAGCTCACCGCCATGGCTCTGCGCGACGAGTTTGCCTGCCTGCTTATGTCCGACAATATCAATAAAATTTATGCGGCTTTTTCCAAAGGCAATATATTTAAAATAACTATAACAAAGGTATAGCCTCACATTGTGAGCAGAAACAGGTCTTTTATTGCTCCCTTGTAACAGGTAACAAATATATAGCCTCCCTTGTCAAAGGGAGGGGGACCGCGTTAGCGGTGGAGGGATTCGGACAAGCACAAAGATTTGTTTAAAGCAGGAATCCCCCCGGCGCTTAGCGCCACCCCCCTTTGACAAGGGGGGCTTTAATATTGTATGCAGCGCCACCCCTTGACAAGGAGGCTTTTATGTTTTGCAGTGCCACCCCCTTGACAAAGGGGGGCTTTTATGTTTTGCAGTGCCACCCCCTTGACAAAGGGGGCTTTTATGTTTTGCTGTGCCACCCCTTGACAAGGAGGCTTTTATGTTTTGCTGTGCCACCCTTTTATGTAAA
>CAZPMG010000081.1:2008-8834 GCA_964587785.1 uncultured Clostridia bacterium | reverse complement strand
AGCGCGCCCGCGCTGCCTTTAATATCCGTGCATAGTCGATTAACGCGGCTTTGCGCCGCACAGCAAGCTTGCTTGCTGTTTGAAAACTGCTGGTGCAGTTTTCAAGTTAATTGACTATATCATAAATGTTTGAGTATCAAAATACTTTATATATGCATATATATAAGTATATACTTAATATAATTTTAAGGTAACCCTTAAAATAGATACAAAGGAGTTAACATGAAAAAACTTATTTGGTTATTGCCTGTAATATTAGCTTTATTATCCTCGGCGGTTTTGTGTTCTTGCACAAAGAGCGAGGGGTATATATATGTGGAAGGGAAGGTCAACATTGTAGCAACTACAACTATGATAGGCGACTTGGCAAAGGAGGTAGGCGGGGATTTTGTATCTGTTACAACTCTTATGAATGTAGGTGTTGACCCGCACAGCTACCAGCCAAAACCCAGTGACGCCGCCGCCCTGAATAAGGCCGATTTGGTAATCTTAAACGGACTGCATTTGGAGGCGCAAATGGGCACGGTTATAAGCAGAATCGGCGATAAGGTGCTTGTAATAGGCGATGCGATAGGCGAAAACAAACTGCTGAAGGGTGAGGATGGAGCTGTTGACCCGCACATATGGTTTGATGTTAACCTTTGGAAAAGTGCGGCAGGTGCGGTAGGAAACAAATTAAAAAGCGTTGATGCGGAAAACGAGCAGGCATATCAAACGAGGACAGAGACATATTTAAATGAACTTGATGTGCTTAATCAGTATGTACAAGGCAAGGTGTCAGAGCTCTCTGCCAAAAAGAGGATTTTGGTTACAGCGCACGACGCTTTTCGGTACTACGCAAATGCCTATGGCTTTGAAGTATATGCAATACAGGGGATATCCACAGAAACTGAGGCGAGCGCCACGGACATACAAGACCTTGCAAACCTTGTGGTAGGGCTCAAGGTTAAGGCAATATTCATAGAAAGCTCTGTTCCGCAAGAAACCGTTCAGTCGGTAATTAACGCGGCAAGTGCCAGGGGGCATACCGTAATTATAGGCGGCGAGTTGTTTTCAGATTCGCTGGGAGACAGCGCATCGTCTGCTGAAACATACATTAAAACTATCCGTAAGAATACGGACACTATTGTAAACGCGCTTAAATAGGGAAAAACTATGAATGCAATACATGTTGAAGATTTAACAGTTTCATACGACCTAAAGCCCGTGCTTTGGGATGTCGATATTGACGTTCCAAAGGGCGTGCTTATGGCTATAGTAGGCCCTAACGGTGCGGGTAAGTCTACGCTTATCAAGGCAATAATCAATCTTTTAAAGCCGGTTTCCGGGCATACGCTGTTCTTTGAAAAACCGTACCGGGAAATCCGCAAAAGGATTGCCTATGTTCCGCAGCGCAGCAGCGTGGATTGGGATTTTCCCACTACGGTACTTGATGTAGTGTTAATGGGTAGATACGGGCACATTGGCTGGATTCGCCGCGCCTCTTCTGCCGACAGGGCGGCGGCGGAGGAAGCACTTGAGAAAGTAGATATGACAGAGTTTAAAAACCGCCAGATAAGCGAGCTGTCCGGCGGGCAGCAGCAGAGGGTGTTTCTTGCAAGAGCGCTTTGCCAGGATGCCGATTTATATCTGATGGATGAGCCTTTTCAGGGTGTTGACGCCAAAACTGAAAGGGCAATAGTAGAGCTGTTAAAATCGCTTAAAGACCAAGGTAAAACCGTTGTTGCCGTGCATCACGACCTTGCAACTGTAAGGGAGTATTTTGATTGGGTTGCCCTCTTAAACAAAAAAATCATAGCTTACGGCCCGGTAAACGAGGTTTACAATCAGCAAAATATCGAAAGCACTTACCGCGGAAAAACAGTTAACAAAGGTAAGGTGGTTTGATGCCTGAATGGATTGCTCAAAACTATGTTGTCATAACCATAGTTTGCGCCGTTACGCTGCTGGGTGCGGTGACAGGCGCACTCGGGGTGTTTACAGTTTTGCGGAAACAAGCCCTTGTAGGCGATGCACTGAGCCATGCCGCCCTGCCCGGCGTAGTGCTCGCGTTTATGTTTACGGGCAGCAGAGATATGCATATACTGCTCATGGGGGCGGCTCTTTCGGCTGCTATTGCCATGGCACTTATGACAGCAATCAAAAGGTTTTCCAAAATAAAAAACGACGGCGCACTGGCTTTGATTCTATCCTCTTTTTTTGGCATAGGCCAGTTGATGCTCAAGGCGGTGCAAAACCGCGGCAGCTCTGCAAGCGCCGGTCTTTCAAGCTTTATATTCGGGCAGGCGGCTACCGTGCTTCAAAGCGATGTGTATCTTATAGGGGCGGTGTCCTCAGCGGCAATTATCTGCCTCGCCGTGTTCTGGAAGGAGCTTAAGCTGTATATATTCGACAGCGGGTATTTTCAGAGTTTGGGGTTTTCACGCCGTATCGCCGAGGGATTGCTGACGGTCTTAACAGTGATTGTTGTCGTTATAAGCATAAGGGCAGTGGGCGTTATACTTATGAGCGCACTTTTAATCTCGCCCGGTGTCGCCGCAAGGCAATGGAGCAATAAATTGTCCGTAAATGTAATATTATCCTCTGCGTTTGGTGTTATATGCGCAAGCGCAGGCACTCTTATCAGCGCGTCGCGCACAAACCTGCCGACAGGGCCTGTAATTACGGTGATGCTCAGCATAATACTTATTTTATCTATAGCTTTTTCTCCTAAAAAAGGAGTTGTCATAACGGCGCTAAGGTTTACAAAACATAAAAAGTATATAAAAAATATGTCCTTTCTTGCGTCGATGCTGCACGGCGCAGTAGCTTACAACGGAACTGCACGGCAGCGGTTTTTAATAAATGCGGGATACATTTCACTGTCCAACGGTATGCTCAGCCTTACCGACAGCGGAAAGTCGGCTGTCAATACGGTCAAGGAGGAGGGGCTGTAATGGAATTTGATATGTCGACTTTAATGATTGCTGTCTTTACCGCATCGGCGTGCGCCGTTGCCGGAGTGCTGCTTGTGCTTGGAAAAATGTCTATGATGTCAGATGCCATAAGCCATACGGTGCTGCTCGGCATAGTCATTGCGTATATGTTTGTCCGCGACCTATCATCACCTGTCTTAATTATAGGCGCGGCGGCAATGGGTGTTCTGACTGTCTATATGGTGGAAACACTTGTCAAAACAAAAAAAGCGTCGGAGGACGCTGCTACAGGCGCGGTGTTTCCGCTGCTGTTTAGCATAGCGATAATTATTATCAGTTTGGATTTTAGAGGTGTTCATTTAGACACGGACTCCGTTCTTTTAGGAAACCTTGAATTTGCCGCGCTTGACAGGCTTGTTGTTGGCGGTCAGGATATCGGCCCCAAAGCCCTCTATGTGGTGGGAGTAGTTTTATTGTTGAATATCATATTCTTTACGGTATTTTACAAAGAGCTTAAAGTAACAACTTTCGATGCGGCGCTTGCAGCTGCGCTCGGTATAGCGCCTGCCATTTTGCACTACGCCCTGATGTCTTTAGTATCGCTCACAGCCGTGTCGGCATTTGATGCGGCCGGTGCTATCTTAGTTATCGCACTTATGGTAGGCCCCGCTGTTACGGCGCTGCTTGTCACCAAATCACTTGTCAAAACCGTGCTTGCCGCTGTGGGCATCGGGATATTTAACAGCAGCTTGGGGTATTATATCGCGTATTACTTTGATTTAAAAATAGGCGGAGTAATAGCGGGGGTTACCCTTGCGGTGTTTTTGACGGTACTATTTTTTGAGCCCAAAAAAGGAATCGCCGCAACGATAATCAAGCGTGCGTTTTTGGCTCGGGAGTTTACATTGATTGTGTTGATTGCGCATATCAAAAACCACCAAACGACAGAAAAAGCCGTAAAGGTAAGTACGGCTTGTTCAATTTCCCGGGATTTTAATTGGAACAGAAAAACTTGCGGCGTTTATATTGACAAGGCAATTTCCAAGGGGTATATTAAAAAACAGGAAGATATGCTTTTTTTGACCGAAACAGGCGAAAGATATATACAAAGAAAAAACATTCAATATGAGCTTGATTAAAAGGCGGTGGCTTTGTGCATAGAGCTGAAGAAGATTATATTAAATCCATATACGAACTCACGGTAGAAAAGCAGCGGGAATTGATAAAGGTATCGGAGCTCTCCTTGTTTTTAGAGCTTGCCGACCAAACTGTCAATGAAACGGTAAAAAAGCTGGAATCCAAGGGTTTACTGAATTTCATGCCCTATAAAGGAGTTACGCTCACAAAAAAAGGGCATAGAGAGGCTATTCGCTTGATTCGCACCCACCGTATATGGGAAGTGTTTTTGACGGAAAAACTCGGCTATAATTGGGGCGACGTCCACGAAGAGGCCGAGCGGTTAGAGCACGCAACAAGCGAGCGGCTGCTAAACAGGCTGGACGAATACTTAGGCTCTCCGCAGCAATGCGGGCACGGAAACCCCATTCCTTTGCCCAGCGGCAAATCAGAGCCCGTCAGCACTACTTCAATGTTCAGCCTTGAGGCAGGCGACTTGTTTAAAATTGTCAGAGTACAGGACAACCAAAATCTGCTTGCCTATTTGGATAAGCAGGGAATTGGCATTAACCAGCATTATGTGGTTAAGTCAAAAGACATCTTTGGTGAAATAATGGAGATAAGCGGAGAAAAAGTCCACCATTTAAGCAAGCAAGTTGCATGTATGATATTTGTAGATATTAAGTGATAAGCAACGCTTGCCGGCTTTTACAGTGACAAAAACTTCATTTCCTCTGTCCAAAAGCGTTTGGGCAAAACCATGCACGCATTAACTTTATCCGGCAAGGCAATTATGGGAAACAGCCCGCTTACAAGCTTTCTCTTTGGCAGGTGATGACGGTGGATAATCAATGTCGTTATAAAAACTTCGCGTCCGTCCGTGATTTCTGTGGGCACTTTGACATTAAAAATGTATTTATGTTCATTTGAAATTATACTTATTATGTCTGCAAGATGTTTGGGGATGTCTTTTGCATCCTTATTCTTATACTGAAAAAGCTCTCTTGCAATTTCTCTCAGACGCAACGGCTGAGCGTCAAAGTAATTGTCCGTACTGAACAGTATCTCGGCTCCGTGATTTTGCAGACCGGGCTGAAAAAGGGCAACGTTTGCCTGCACCAAGGAAGCATAATAAACCTGTCCTTGCGTCAAAAAAACATTTTGCATTTTATATTGATTGCCTATTTCGTGGCTTTTTGTCCAATACGGCTGCCCCCTGAGCCTGTCAGAAAATTTAATTTTTTTTGTTAAAAAAGCATTGCGCATTTCTTGTATGTTCATTTCAAAATCCATTTTCCCACCTCTTATTTAAATTAATGCAGTAATAAAGGGTATTAAACCTTAGGGCAAGCCTTATGTCCGCGCCTTTGGCGCCTTGTTTGTTTAAATTATATCGCCGGAAATACTCCCTGTCAATGTTCTTTGGCGTATATAGTCAATCAACTTCTTAAATTTCAAGTTGATTGACTATAATTAACACTTCTGAAAATTTTTGCCGAAAATTATTTATAAGTGGTTTACTTACCTCATGAGTTAAGGATATAATAGATGTAGCTTGAAGCCAAACTAAGCAATAGAACAAAATTTCAAGGAGATTTGTTTTGGCAGAATTTATTGATGATTCAGAGGGCTTAATCGGCAACTCTGAAATAGTTTTTTGGCAGGGCACCAGCAATAAAAAATGCGAGACCAGAACAAAGCTTGTTGTAATACCCTTATCGTTTGTTTGCAGTACCGTAATTGGAGTGCTGTTATTTTTTATGCACATACCCGAAGCGCTTATTATTCCGCTTTGCGTTCTTGCCCAAATAGTTTTTTTAAGAAAAGCATTGCGTCCGCGAAACGGTGAAAACTATTTTGTTACCGGGAAGAAGATACTTTTACACACACGCCCCGCCCACGCATACCAGCCCAGCAGCTATTGGTTTACTTACGATGAGGTTATCGGCGCCTCGGTTAAACAAGGGCTTTGCGGCAGGCTTTTTGACTATGCCCACATTAAGGTTAACGTAATTCACACCTGGGCAACAAGCGACACCCGAGAAGTTGTTAAAAGAAAAGAGGGGTCAGTCACTTTTTATTACATAAACGACCCGGAAGCCTGCATGATGATGCTTCAGCACGCTAAGGAAACCGCACAGAAAGCAAAGTAACAAGCTTATTAAAAATATTTGGATTAATATTTCAGCAAGCGAGGTTAAAATGAATACAAAAATTTCAGGCGAGTTCTCCTTTTTTTCGGTAGCAGCTCTTCTTATAGCAATTTTCGGCGTGCCCGTCTGTGTTGCTTTAATCGGGGCTCCCGTATATACCGCCGCATTAACAACGGCAATAGTCTGTTCCTGCATACTTATAATACTGGTTGCCGTCAACGCTGTAATGTTTTTTAAGATTTATAGAAAACGCTATGATTTAAAGCAAATGCGGGAGCGCCTGCTTACACAAAAAGACCTGCTCCTGCAAAATTACGGCAAACATTACCGTAAAGTTAAAATAATGGTTTTTTTGGCTAACTGCTATATATTTTTCTTTTATGTCTGCACCGCAGCAATCAACTCGGTTTTACTCAGCAATGCGCCCAATACGCCCGAGCTTTGGATTATAACTGTAATTCTTGTAATTGCCCAGCTTGTTTTTCTTGGCAAACTCAGTATGTCTCCTGAGGAACCCGGCATCGGGCTCAGTATGGTCATCAAAGAACAGCGGTTTCTTATTGACCTTGCCCATGCAGCAATGGCTTCCGCAAGGATATCCCTTCCTTTCCTCTTGATTGCGTGCCCGGGCTGCAACGCTTC
>CAZPMG010000081.1:0-1908 GCA_964587785.1 uncultured Clostridia bacterium | reverse complement strand
TTTATTTTTCTTTCATCCTATAGGGTGGAAACACGTGCAGACGCTTCGTTTGTCCAGCCTAATGAAAGGCAGCATGCGGCTAATTCCTTTGCGAAACTGGACTTGTATAATATTAACGCGGCCTTTGTCCCGCCGTCTGCAAGCATTTATCAGCCCGAAACGCCTCCCGAAGACGTTATTGCGTTTCATTTAAACGCTTTTAAGGAAAACTATTCTGCAAACAAAGAGGATTGGGAAGAGCTTGCGCTTTCGCAATTGCCTGCACGGCTGGACTCGCACCCCAACCTTCCCGAACGAATGAAGAACCTTGACATCAACTCCTTTACGGTAGACTTTAATCAAAACAACGAACTGCTTGAACGTGACGCCGCGGCTTTAAGAAAAAGCTTTCATGAGTTTTTCATGAAAGACATTGACTGGGAAGCTGAAAAAACATTTAACTACACCGAGCGCCTAAAGCTTGCAAATGAATATGAATCCGCGCCCGAAGCCTTTGATGAAAGGCTCAATGACGTCGCTTTTAATTACATTGAACTGGGAAATTACAAAAAAGCCAAACCGGTTTACGCAAAACTTCTTGCCGCAAGCCCTGATAATCCCAACTATCTTTATCGTTACGCTCTCATTTTAAGCTATGAACGTGATAACTTATGCATGGACTATTTTATTAAATGCATGGACAGCATACTCTATGTGACCCCTGCAATGACCCGCATGGCTGTATATCTGCAATACTGCGGCAAGCAGGAACTCCGGGAAGCCTATCACGACAAGGTTATGGAAAAAGCCGCGCCGCTTTTTGAATTTTCAACCTCAAGACGTATTTCAAAGCAAAGGGCATTTCTGTCAGAAGAGGACCGCAAAAAGATTTGCAGCTATCTTAAGCATGACGATTTCAAGGCCGCAGTCATTTTTGGTATGCAGTCTAATGACCATAAAGGTAATTTTCTGCTGGTATTGCCCTCTCCCGCGCTTTCACCAAGCCAAACAAATATCGCGATGGAAAAGCTGGCGTGGTTTGTTGCCGAAAACTTTCCCAATGTTCTATTTTCAGCAGCCTATGCCGACAGCGCATTTTTCAAACTCGTCAAAAATCCGAAGTTCTGTCTTAAAGGCAGCGTTGTCACTTCTTTTTAACCTCTATAAAGCTTCACAGTAAGCAAACGCCGGTGTCATCTTTCCATATAAGAGAAAAACCGACAGCTATGCAACCATGGCAGTCTTTCCGTATATTAAAGGCAAAATGGTAAACATGAAAAAATTAAAAAGAAAGAAAAAGTTAAAAATATTATTATCTGTTATAAGTATAACGCTTGTGGCAGTTATAGGCTTTTTTATTTACAGCACTTATCAGGCAGATAAGATGGTTGAACTGCTGTCGGGGTTATCCTTTTCAGAAACAATTGAATATACGACCAAAGATAAGGACGGTGCTTTTATCAGCGTGGGAATCGTTCAAGACGGAAAGGTTGACTTTACTGTATACGGTAAAGACGGCTCAGTAGTTTCCCCGGAGGAGCAGTATGACTATGAGGTTGGCTCTATTACAAAAACATTCAACGCTATGCTGCTTGCAAATGCCTTAGATGAGAAAAAAATTAATTTATCCGATTCTATCGACAAGCATTTAGATTTGCCTGAACAAGATTATTATCCTACTATCGAAAGGTTAGTTACGCATACAGCCGGCTATAGGGAATACTATTTTGAAAGCCAGATGATTTTTAACTTCTTTAAAGGCAGAAACTCTTTTTACGGCATATCAAATGAGCAAATTTTGTCTAAGGCAGGCAAGATAAAACTAAAGGACGAAGACTATCCGTTCAGGTATTCAAACTTTGGCCAAGCTGTGCTTGGATTGGTGCTGGAAAAGGTGTACGGAGATAGTTATACAAACATAATGAATGA
>CAZPMG010000080.1:0-8863 GCA_964587785.1 uncultured Clostridia bacterium | reverse complement strand
ATATGCCGCGTTGTCTATGTCAAGAGTAATAATTATGGGCGCATAACAAAGCCGGCGGTTTTCAACCTCATACCGGTTGTTATACGTTAAAACGGAACAGCACCACGTCGCCATCTTTCATTACATAGTCCTTGCCCTCAGAGCGAACCTTGCCTTTTTCGCGCGCGGCGTTATAGCTGCCAAGCTCCACAAGCGTTTCATAGTCCACAATCTCCGCGCGTATAAATCCGCGTTCAAAGTCTGTGTGTATTGTGCCTGCCGCCTGGGGCGCTTTAAATCCGCGCTCAATTGTCCAGGCGCGGGTTTCCTTTTCTCCCGCGGTCAAAAAGCTGATAAGCCCAAGCAGCGAGTAACATTCGCTCACCAAGCTGTCAAGCCCGCTTACCTCAATGCCCAGTTCGCTTAAAAAAGCCTGCTTTTCCTCAGGCTCAAGGCCTGCAAGCTCTTCCTCAATCTTTGCGCATATTACAATCACTCCGGCGTTTTCGCCCTCCGCGTGCTGCATTACCTCGCGCACAAGCGGCAGCTGTTCATGACTTTTACCTACATCTTTTTCCGATATGTTTGCAGCATAAATCACCGGCTTTGACGTAAGCAAAAACAGACCCTTTACAAAGTCACGCTCGGCGTCTGTAAGTGATATCGCGCGCACGGGCGTTTCCGCCTCAAGTGCGGAAAACACTTTTTGCAAAATTTCCGTCTCTATTACATACTTCTTGTCGCCGGTCTTTATCATGCCGCGCGACTTGTCAAGGCGTTTTTGCACGCTCTCGAGGTCGGCGAGTATAAGCTCTAAATTGATTAACTGTATATCGCGCGTGGGGGACACGCCGCCGTCCACGTGGATTATGTTCTCGTCCTCAAAGCAACGCACGACATGGACAATTGCGTCCACCTCGCGGATGTGCGACAAAAATCTGTTGCCCAGCCCTTCGCCGCGGTGCGCGCCGCGCACAAGCCCCGCTATATCCACAAACTCAATTGCCGTGGGTATAATCTTTTTGCTGCCGTAAATAGCCGCAAGCTTTTCCAGCCGTCCGTCGGGCACTGCCACAATGCCTACATTTGGTTCAATGGTGCAAAACGGATAGTTTGCGCTCTCTGCGCCCGCCTGCGTAATTGCGTTAAACAACGTGCTCTTTCCCACGTTGGGAAGACCCACAACACCTAATTTCATAAAGTCCCGTCACCTGTAAAGCCCGGACAGCATCCGGGCAATTATGTTTTTTTTCTTTGTCTGCATCCGCATAAGCATTGCACTGCGGATGCAAACACTCCCTACATTATAGTATAAATACAAAATAAATCAAAATGAATTTGCATAGAATAGCGTATATATACAGTCAAGCAATTTGACTGTGCGCGGCGTTTGAGCCGGCTTAAAAGTCCGCTGCGATTTTTATATGAGCTTTAAGTAAGCATAAAAAGACCGCCCGGCGCAGTAAGGCCTGTGCGGTGTAGCGGCAAAAGGGGGGCAAGCATGGAAGTTTGGGAGGCACTGCTGTTGGGGCTGATTCAGGGGCTGTGTGAATTTTTGCCTGTGAGCAGCAGCGGACACCTTGTGCTTTTGCAGAGGTGGCTGGGCGTAGACGGCGACACAATGCTGTTTAACATAACCGTGCACGTCGCCACGCTGCTTGCAGTGTTTGCCGTAATGCGCGGCGATATATTAGACCTCATAAGACAACCGTTTTCAAGCCGGTCAAAGGCTGTGCTAATATCTTTTATACCCACGGCCGCGCTTGCGCTGCTTCTAAAGACATTTGCTCCCGGCTGGGTAGGCGGCAGATACCTTGCGGTGGGGTTCATGCTCTCTGCCGCGCTGCTCACATTTATGTGGGCAGGCAGCCGCAAAGCCGCGCACGCCGGTGCGGTTAAAGACAGCGATACACCTGATAAAAACAATTTGCCGCAAAGCGCTGCGGCAGTTGCGGCAAAAGAATGTGTTAAGTGTGAGTCAAAGCCAAGTCAACGCCAATCAGGCTGCGACAAAAAAAGCTCGGCAGGCAGCGCACTTCAAAGCGATAGCGGCATAAGCTTTAAGTCCGCATTATTTGCCGGCATTGCGCAGGGCATTGCCGTTGCGCCGGGGCTGTCGCGCTCGGCAAGCACAATAACCGCGCTAACCGCCGCAGGCTCTCAAAAGCAGTCTGCCGTGCGCTTTTCATTTTTGATGAGCATACCCGTAATACTCGCGTCCGCCGCCATGGAGGCGCTCACCGCAGATTTTGCCGCAGTGAGCTTTTTGCCGCTTGCCGCAGGGTTTGCCGCCGCGTTTTTGTCGGGGCTGCTGTCGGTGAGGTTTATGCTCAAGATATTTTCAAGGTCAAGCCCGCTGCCGTTTGTGCTGTACCTTATAGCAATGTCAGCGCTTTCGCTTGCGTTTTAAGTCAAAGTTGCTGAAACTTTTAATTTACCGCCTTTATCACTTGCCAAAGTTGGGTATATTGGGCAAATAGTCTTCGCAGATGTATATATAGCCTCCTGTGCTCATCAATATATCCTTGGAGAAACCCAGCGTGGTATTCCATGTAGTTGTTACATAGTGTTCGGTATTATTTGTTGAATCGACATCTAATGAATCAAAAAAGCAAACTACAGTGTCGTCTATGAGCAGATACTTAAAGTTTACGGTATACTTTGCTATAGAATCGCCGTTGAGGCGATAATAAAAGTACTCGCCTTTACCGTTGTCTTTAAAAACATAATACCTTTCTTCAAAGTTTTTGACGACAGTGCCGGAAAAAATATATTTCTTATTCAGCGTAAGCGTTTGGTTTCCGCCGCCGCTTGTTGAGTCTTTGCCACCGATCAGTCCCGCGCAGCCGCTCAATGCCGTCACTGCAAACAGTGCGATAACTACAAACAGAAGTAAAAATCTTTTTTTCATCATTAGCCTCCGTAAATTTGATGCTTAAATTATATCATTTATAAAGGTAAACTGAAAGCTTTTTACTGCATTTAGTTACCGCCAAGCCGCAAACTATTTCAAAGCAACTCGTCTTTTTCCGGCATATACCTGTGGTACCGCACGGGCATAAACCTGCGCATAAGCCGCAGGTTTTTCCGCTCGGGTATGGATATGCTGCGGTAATATTGCTTGAACAGCCGCTGCAAATTGCGTTCGTCCTCGCCAATCAGCGCCTGCACGGGGAGGGAACTTTTTACAACAGAGTGACGCTTTCCGTCATATATGCCAAGCAGCCCGCGGCGGCTGTCATGCACCACAAAGCGCATATCGTTGAACCGTCTGCAAAAAAAGGGCATTACCATGTCAAGCACGTTGTTGTCCGGCGCAATCTCCGCATAATATATACCCGACTGCGCGCGCATAAACCGCACAAAGCCGCGCATGAGGTGCGACTCGTGCCTGACGCGCTCCAGTATCTCCTTAAACGCCACAACCTCGGCGCGCGCAAGGTTCTTTACACTGTTTTTGCCCTCTTTAAACAGCATGGTAAGGTAATCAAATATAACCTTTTCCCTGCTGCCGTGGCCTGAGCGGTATGCGTCAAACACCTCTTGCATTCCAAAATCTCCAAGCAGCCTGCGCGCGGCGGTGCGTATGCGCCCGGCCTTTTCCGCGTCCGCCGAAAGGGTGATATGCTCGCTGCATAGGCTCATCTGTACCTCGGCGCGCGATGTCACAGCCGCTATATCCGTGCGCCCAAACAGCTCGAACACCGCGGTAAACAGCGAGTCAATATTTTCGTCCACACTTACAACAATATTTGTTTGCAAAATAATACTCCATAATTAAATAAGGCATATAGCGTTAACAAGCCGCGCCAAAGTTTTTTCATCTGCCTGTTTCCTGTCAGCAATCAAACCTCACCCGTCAGCGCGGACAGCTGGGTTTCCCTGTCGGCAAACATAGACAGCTGCTTGCCCTGCTGCTCGCCCGCGGCAAGCAGCGGAGTTAAAACCGCGGGGTCTGTTCCCGCGCCGTAAAACTTTCCGCCGCAGGTGATAAAGTGCTTTGCTCGCTTTAGCACGACGCGCATACGCTTTAAGTCCTCATAGCAAAGCCGAGTATATCTGCGCGCCTGCAAAATCTTATATGCCGAGCGCACGCCTATGCCGGGCACGCGCAGCAGCATCTCGTGCGGCGCAGTGTTGACTTCCACGGGGAATATATTCATGTTCCTGAGCGCCCAGCCGCACTTTGGGTCAACCTCGCGCGCAAGGTCAAGGTCAAGGGGCACTATTTCCTCCGCGGAAAACCCGTAAAACCGCAGCAGCCAGTCCGCCTGATACAGCCTGTTTTCCCGCAATAAATCTGGCGGCACGGCTGGCAGCAGGGGATTGCTTACCACGGGCACATATGCCGAATAGTAGACGCGCTTAAGCCCGAAGTTGTGATAAAGCCCCTGCGACAGCCGAAGTATAAGCCCGTCACTCTCGCGGGTTGCCCCCACAATCATCTGCGTGGTCTGCCCGGCAGGAATTGCGCGCATACGGCCGCGTGCGCTCTTTTGTTCGATATAATTATCCGCAAGCATACGCATGGGCTTGATTATGCCCGCCTTGTTTTTTTGCGGAGCAAGCAGCTTGAGGCTGCTCTCGGACGGCAGCTCAATATTAAAGCTCATGCGGTCAACAAACATTGACGCGCGCTCGATAAGCTCTCTGTCGGCAGAGGGTATGCCCTTGAGGTGGATATAACCGTTAAACCTGTAAACCTCTCTCAGCATCACCACGGTATCGGTAAGCTTTTGCATGGTGTGCCCCGGCGAATGTTGCACGGCAGAGGACAAAAACAGCCCCTCGATATAGTTGCGCCGGTAAAACTCCATGACGATTTCGCACACCTCCGCAGGCTCAAGGCTGACCCTTTGCACGTCGTTTGAGCGGCGGTTTACGCAGTAAGCGCAGTCATAGGCGCAGTCGTTTGTCATGAGCGTCTTGAGCAGCGATATGCACCGCCCGTCCTCGGTAAAGCTGTGGCAAATCCCGCACGTGGCGGCAGTCCCCAAGCTGCCTGACTTTGCGGCGCGCGAACTGCCCGACGACGAGCAGGATACATCATAACGCGCGCTCTCGGCAAGCACGGACAGCTTTTCAAGAAGGCTTTGAAAATCCATAAAATCATACCTTTGATGTTTTTGCCCCTGATACCTTTATTTAAATCTCGTACAGACAGGCAATAACTTTGCGCAAACATTTGTTTAATTATAGCACGCGCGGAAACAAAAGTAAACATTTGTTTAAGATTTTTTCCAGTAATTTTTGGCAATGACGGTTTTTGACCGCGCGGCAAATCAATTGACAAAAAGCGGTTAAAGTTTCATAATATAACAAAGCCTAAAAACGGGGCGTTGGGTTTCATACATAATCGAAACTGAAAGCCGCCGGCAAAGGCTTTGCAGCCGCGGCTGTGACACGCCGCTTTCGAGGCTTCTTTAAGTTTACCCGTGATAAAACGCTAAATCGAGTGCAAACGCAGAGGAAAAATTGTCTGCCTTAAACTCTTTTTAAATAAAGTTTTAAGGAGCAACAATATGCAAAAAACAAAGCTTATCACCGTGTCGGCGCTGCTGACCGCGCTCAGCTTTATTTACACCTATCTTATGCCCACGATAATCATTCCGGCATGGTCGTTCACGCCTTTTTCGCACACCACGCTAATGCTGGGCACAATGCTTTCGCCCTATGTGGGCATAATGACGGCGCTGGGCACGCTGGCGGGGTTTATGCTCAAGACGCCCGACGTACTTATATGGATGCGCGCGGCCAGCCACATAATCTTTGTGCTGCTCATGATAATTGTTTTCAGGACAAGGGCGATTGACAACCCGCGCAAGTTCTGGACGCTCAATATAGTTGTGGCGCTTGTACACGCCGTGCTTGAGGTGGCGGCGATACTCGTAGCAATACCCATGGGGCTTTTGCCGCAGCAAAACCAGACGTTTTACTATATATTCATAGCCGCCGGCCTTGGTACAACCGCGCACAGCATAATAGATTTCTGTGCGGCGTTTCTGCTCCTAAGCGTGCTCAGGCGCGCGCACTTTTACTTCAACGGCTATCCTGACGGCATGGGCATGGAAAAGCTTGACGCGATAATTAAAAGGCGGTAAGCTTATGCGGCAATCGGCGCAAGCCGAGCAGTCCGAATAAGCCGCAGAAAGCGCGCCTATTGAGGCGCGCTTTCTGTTGAACTCTGAACCGCGCCAAGATGGCGCGATTTTTGCACCAAGCTACGGAGTACTAAACCGTTATTGGCGGCGAAAAAGGGGGGATTATGGTAAAGGATTGGATTAAAAAGCTGTGCGTATACCAAATTTATCCGCGCAGCTTTTGCGACTCAAACGGCGACGGCATTGGCGACCTGCGCGGAATTACGTCAAAGCTTGATTACCTAAAGAGCCTCGGCATAAACGCGGTGTGGCTGTCGCCTGTGTATGCCTCTCCCAACCGTGACTTTGGCTATGACATAAGCGATTATTATGCCATAAACCCAGAGTACGGCACAATGGCGGATTTTGACGATATGCTTTGCGCCATGCATGAGCGCGGCATAAAGCTGATTATGGACTTGGTTATCAACCACACCTCAAGTGAGCACAAGTGGTTTGAAGAGAGCCGCAAGTCAAAGGACAACCCTTACCGCGGCTATTACCATTGGCGGCCGGGCAAAAACGGCAAGCCGCCCAACAACTGGACATCGTTTTTTACCGGCGGCGCGTGGGAGCATGACAGTGCCACCGGCGAATATTATCTGCATCTGTTCGACAAGCACCAGCCCGACCTCAATTACTTCAACCCAAAGGTTGTGGAGGAAGCAAAGTCCGTGCTGCGGTTTTGGCTGGACAAGGGCGTGGACGGATTTCGGTGCGACGTAATTACTCTGCTTTCCAAAGCAGAAGGGCTGCCGGACGGAAAGCCGCGCATTGCCCTTCGCGGCAGCGAGCACTTTATAAACGGGCCAAAGATTCATGAGCTTTTGGGCGGGTTAAAGCGCAATGTGCTGGATAAGTATGACTGCATGACAGTGGGCGAAGGCGTGTTTATGAGCGTGCCCTCTGCGCTTAGCTATACCGCGGGCGAAAACAAGCAGCTTGACATGATGTTCACATTTGAGCATATGAACGCCGACAACGCGCTGGGAATCAAGTATTTAATACGCAAGTACCGCCCGGCAAAGCTCAAGCGCGCGCTGGCAAATTGGCAGACCGGTCTGCACGGCAAGGGCTGGAATGCGCTGTATATGGAAAACCATGACCAGCCGCGCAGCGTGGGCAGATACTGCTCAAAGACCTACGCAAAAGAGGGCGGCAAGATGCTTGCCACCATGCTGCTATGTCTGTCGGGCACGCCGTTTATATACCAAGGGCAGGAGATAGGTATGACAAACTATCCCTTTAGCTCTGTTGAAGAATTTCAGGACGTAGAGAGCAAAAACGCCTATTCACTGTTCAGGCGCACGCTCAAAAACAGCCACGCGCGCGCCTTTAAAAAGGTATGCTATTTCAGCCGCGACAACGCGCGCACGCCCATGCAGTGGAGCGCGCAGCCGGGCGGCGGTTTTACCGGCGGCACGCCTTGGCTTGGTATAAACCCCAACCACAACACAGTAAACGTAGAGTGGCAGGAGAGCGACCAAAACTCGCTGCTCAACTATTACAGACAACTGATTGCGCTGCGCAAAAAGTTTTCCGCTCTGCGCGAGGGAGAGTTTACCGAATATTTCAAAAGAAGCCCGGCTCACTTTGTCTACCGAAAGAGCCACGGCGGGCAGGACATGCTCGTGATATTAAACTGCACGCAAAAGCCCGTACGCAACCGCATACCCAAGGGCATAGACCTATCAAGCGCACAATTGCTGCTGTCAAGCTATACCGTTTCAGGCGCGCCGCCTATGCAGCTGCGCCCGTATGAGGCGCTGGTATATCTGCTGACGGAACAAAAAAACAATTAAATTATAGGGTGATGTAATGAATTTTTGGCATTATTTGCTGGTTTTTATTGTTGGCGTGTTGGCACTGTTCGTGCTATATCTTAAATCGCTCTCTAAGGGTGATGCGGGTGAATTTGCGTCCAACGTCATGCTCAAATGGCTGGGGAAAAACTACCGGGTATTTCATAATATAACATTTATGGACGGCGAAAAATCCGTGCAAATAGATCATATAGTTGTATCTGTATACGGCATATTTGTCATCGAAACCAAAAATTATTCGGGCACAATATACGGCAAGGAAGATTCAGGCAGCTTTATACAATATATAGGCAAAAAGAAGAATGAGTTTTACAGTCCGATAAAACAAAACCGCGGCCATATATATTCGCTTACCAACGTTATCGGCAATTACAAATATGTATCTATTGTTGCTTTTTCCGGTTCGGCAAAACTCAAGGTGGAAAGCACAACTTACGTAAATTACATAGGCGGAATAAGAAAGCATATAAAATCATATAGGCAAGCTTTGTACAGCATAGAGGAAGTAAACGAAATTTGCGGCAAAATTTCAGAGGTTTCTCTTAAAGGGCTGGGAGTGCACAGACGCCATGTCGAGGATGTCCGCGGCAGAATGGATGAGTACGAAAATAAAGTGCGCAGCGGAATTTGCCCTCGGTGCGGTAAATCGCTCTCAATGAAAAAGGGAAAGTACGGAGATTTTTTGGGCTGTTCGGGCTATCCGCGCTGCAAATTCAAAAAAAGCGTCGGCAACTAAAGGCTTATATTCAACATAATTGCACCCATGCAGGTATAGTATTGCATGGGTGCTTTTTATGGATGTTTTGTGTTTTATAAATTTGGACAGAACAAAAAACAAAAACTTACATTCATACGGTTGACAAAACCATGAATCTGTAATAGTATATTATTACATGATACATACCCCACGGGGGAGGGGTG
>CAZPMG010000079.1:3262-9122 GCA_964587785.1 uncultured Clostridia bacterium | reverse complement strand
GCAGGCTCCATACGCGGAACCATGTTTATAGGCCTTGCAATGGCTGAGACGTCAGGCATATACGGCCTTTTAATTGCCATAATAATGCTGTTTGCCAACCCCTTGGTAAGCCTGTATATACAGCATATGGCAGGCTGAACGCCGCGGTTTTAATACAGCTGTTTTACGGCGGCAAAAGCGCAAGCATTGCAAAGTCATTGCATCGGCATTGCCAAGCAGCCGTAAAGCCGCACATATACCCGCATACATTTGGCGTATTCGGGGAACTGGGTCGCGTGGACACGAGCTCTAAAAGGCGCTTTTTGCCCCTTTTCGTGCCCGGCATTGTTGTTTTTTCTCATAATAGCTCCACTATTATTTCCAAAAAACGTCTTGCCGGACACAAAAATTGACTAAAAATCGCTCTTTCTCACTCATGACCACACTCCCTGAAGGAGGCATCAAATTTTGAATTATGATGTTATTCTTTTGCTTTCCGGCCTGCCCGAAGGACGGGTGTTCGGCCTGGACCAGCAAACACTTATCAGTACGCTGATTCAATTATTTAACGCCTGCGTCTTGGCCGTGGTGCTTGGGTTTTTACTGTACAAACCCGTGCGCAATTTTTTGCGCACGCGCTCTGACAAGATAAGCGGGCAGATAAAAGACGCCCGCGCCAAAATGGCCGAGGCGGAAAAGGTAAAGGCCGAATACGAGCAAAAGCTGCAGGACATAGACGGCGAGCGCGCCAAGATTTTAGAGGCCGCAAAGGCAGAGGCCGCGGAATCCGGCAAACTGATAATCTCGCAGGCAAAATCCGAGGCCGCGTCTATAAAGCAGCGCGCGGAAGAGAGCGCTCTCAGCGAGAAGGAGCGGCTAAAACAAGATACCAAGCGCCACATAATAGAGGTGTCCTCGCTCATGGCGTCAAAGATGGTTGCTCAGGCAATGGACAGCAAAGAGCAGGACAAGCTGTTTGAAAATGTAATTTCCGAGCTGGAGGACGCGACGTGGCGCAACTGAAAGACCGTTACGCCGCTGCTCTTATTGAAATCTCTGAGGAGAGCGGACAGCTCGGTGAATATCTTGAGCAGGTTAAAGCCGTGTATGACGCTTTAAATCGCGATGAATGCGTGCAGTTTTTGCAGCATCCGCACATACCCAGCGCGGCAAAAAAGCAGCTGTTTACAAGTCTGTTTGATGGGAAAATTTCCGCGGATATAATGGGCTTTTTATTTCTATCGGTTGACAAAAACCGCGAAACGCTGCTTATTCCCGCGCTTTCCGCCTATATAGACATGGCAAACAAAAAGCTGGGAAGGTTGGAGGCAAACGTAGTTTCTGCCGCCGCGCTCAGCAAGCAGCAGCTGTCCCGCCTGCAGTCGGTGTTGACAGCAAAGCTGCAAAAGCAGGTGGAAGTTAAGCACTCTGTTGACCCCGGCTTAATCGGCGGGCTGTATATCCATGTTGACGGGCGGCTGATAGACTGCAGCATAAGGACGCAGCTAAAGAGATTGAGAGAGAGTATGGAAGGAGGCGTGGCTACGTGATTGTAAAACCCGAAGAGATAAGCAAAGTTATAAAGCAGCAGATACAGGCGTATTCATCCAAGCTGGATATCTCCGAGGCGGGCACGGTAATACAGGTGGGCGACGGAATCGCGCGCGTGCACGGTCTTATGGGCGCAATGAGCGGCGAGCTGCTGGAGTTTCCCGGCGGGCTTTTCGGCATTGCGCTCAACCTTGACGAGGACAGCATAGGCGTGGTGCTCATGGGCGCTGACACCGCCATAAAAGAGGGTGACCCTGTAAAGCTCACAGGCAAGATGGCACAGGTTCCCGTGGGCGACGCAATGCTCGGCCGCGTGGTAAACGCACTCGGCCAGCCCGTGGACGAAAAGGGCACAATTGCCGCAACGGCGTTCCGCCAGATTGAAAGCCCCGCGCCAAGCGTAATAATGCGCCGGGAGGTAAATGTGCCGCTGCAGACGGGCATCAAGGCGATTGACTCCATGGTTCCCATAGGCAGAGGCCAGAGGGAGCTGATAATAGGCGACCGCCAGACGGGAAAGACGGCAATCTGCATTGACACAATTATCAATCAAAAGGACAAGGGCGTGCTCTGCGTGTACGTGGCAATAGGCCAAAAAGCGTCCACGGTTGCGCGCATAATAAGCGTGCTCAAGGAGACGGGCGCAATGGAGTATACCACCGTTGTGGTATCCACCGCCAGCGAATCGGCGTCCCTTCAATATATAACCCCTTATGCGGGCTGCGCAATAGCCGAGGAGTGGATGGCAGCCGGCAAGGACGTCTTGGTTGTGTATGACGACCTGTCCAAGCACGCCGTGGCATACCGCGCGCTCAGCCTGCTGCTCCGCCGTCCGCCCGGACGCGAGGCGTATCCCGGCGACGTGTTTTACCTGCACTCACGGCTGCTTGAACGCGCCGCGTGCATGAGCGAGGAGCACGGCGGCGGCTCGCTCACCGCTCTTCCCATAGTGGAGACGCAGGAGGGAGATATCTCCGCATACATTCCCACCAACGTAATATCCATAACCGACGGGCAAATTTATCTGGAGGCAGAGCTGTTCAACGACGGCGTGCGCCCCGCGATAAACCCGGGTTTTTCCGTGTCGCGCGTGGGCGGCTCCGCGCAGATTAAGGCAATGAAAAAAATTGCCGGCCCGCTGCGCATCGAGTTTGCGCAGTACAGGGAGCTTGCGGCGTTCGCGCAGTTCGGCGCTGACCTCAGCCAAGACACCATCGACCGTCTTAACCAGGGCGAGCGCATAATGGAAATACTCAAGCAGCCTCAATACCGTCCCATGCCTGTGGAAAGTCAGGTTCTCATACTCTATGTGCTTATCAACAGGCACCTTGCCGATGTAAACGTGCGGCGTGTGCGCGAGTTTCAGCGGGACTTTATAAAGTTCGTATGCCAGGAAAAAAGCTTTATCACAGAGGAAATCAGAGAGACCGGCGACATAAGCGCGGAGCTTGAGGAAAAAATTAAAGAGGCAATAGGTGAGTTCAAGCAGCTCAATACTTATGCTTGATTGCAAAAAAATAAAATCAGTATTACAGCTAAAGTCAATTCCGTTGACTTATAAAGAGGGCGCGCTATGTCCGTAATGAAGAGCATAACCCAAAGAATCGACAACGTCGGCACTACCAAGCAGATAATGAAGGCAATGGATATGATTGCCGCGTCAAAGCTGCAAAAGGCAAGGGCACGGCTTGAGTTTGCGCGTCTGCTTCATGAGGAATCAAGCGGCATAGTCGAGAATTTAAAGGGCAGCGAGAGCGCGCGCAGCAGCATATATATTCAGCCGCGCAAAGTGGAAAATACCGCTTACGTGGTTATAACCAGCGACAAGGGGCTGTGCGGCAGCTATAATTATAATATTGCGGAAAAAGCCTTGGCGCATATGGAGCATGGCAAAAACGAACAGATACTCGTTATAGGCACCAAGGGCAAGGATTATTTTTCCCGCCGCGGCAAGAACATCAAGAGCAGCCTGACAAACCGCTCCGAGGTGCAGATGTACGACGAAACCGAACTTGTGAGCGGGCTTGTAAACTCGCTTTATGTGTCGGGGGAGGCGGACGAGGTGTATCTCGCGTACACAAAGTTTGAGACCACGCTCAGTTATGAGCCGCGCATCGAGCGGCTGCTGCCAATAATCGGCGGAACGGAAACCGTGCCCGCAGACATAAGCATGAAGTATGAGCCGGGCGTCGCAGCCTTTTTGGATCACGCAATACCGCTGTACCTGCACTCATATCTGTATATGGCAATTGCCGAGTCCGTGGCAAGCGAGCACGCCTCACGTATGTTCAATATGAGCTCTGCAAGCAAGAACGCAACGGAAATAATTGACGATTTAAACCGCATTTACAACCGCAAGCGCCAGGCGGCAATCACACAGGAACTCAATGAGATTGTGGGCGGCGTAAATATTTTGAAATAGGGGTACATTATATTGTCCAAACAAAATACAGGCAAGATTGTGCAGATTATCGGCGCGGTGCTGGACGTTAGGTTTGACAACGGGCTGCCTGCACTGTATAATGCATTGGAAGTCGACCACAACGGCCAGACGGTGGTGCTTGAGGTAATGCAGCACCTTGGCGACAACACGGTGCGCTGCATATCCATGAACTATACCGAAGGTTTAAGGCGCGGCATGGAGGCAGTGGATACCGGCGCTCCGATATCCGTGCCCGTGGGCGGAAACGTGCTGGGCAGGGTTCTCAACGTGCTGGGCAAGGCAATCGACAACAAGCCCGACCCTCAGTCCGACGAGCACTGGCCCATACACCGCAACCCGCCCAACCTTGCAGACCAGGTGGCCACACCCGAGATACTGGAAACCGGCATAAAGGCAATAGATTTGCTGTGTCCGTATCCCAAGGGCGGAAAAATCGGGCTGTTCGGCGGCGCGGGCGTTGGCAAGACCGTACTTATCATGGAGCTTATCAACAACATAGCCACCGAGCACGGCGGTTATTCGGTGTTTGTGGGCGTGGGCGAGCGTACGCGCGAGGGCAACGACCTCTATTATGACATGATAAGGTCAGGCGTGGTAGACAAGACCGCGCTTGTGTTCGGGCAGATGAACGAGCCGCCCGGCGTGAGAATGCGCGTGGGGCTTACCGGACTTACCATGGCGGAATACTTCCGCGACGTGGCAAAGCAGGACGTGCTGCTGTTTGTAGATAATATATTCAGGTTTGTACAGGCAGGCTCAGAGGTCTCCGCGCTGCTTGGGCGCGTGCCCAGCGCCGTGGGTTATCAGCCCACGCTGGCAAACGAAATCGGCAGCCTGCAAGAGCGCATAACCTCAACAAAGTCCGGCTCAATCACTTCCGTGCAGGCAATCTATGTGCCCGCAGACGACTTTACCGACCCGGCCACGGCAACCACCTTTGCGCACCTTGACGCGGTTACAGTGCTGTCGCGCTCAATCGTCGAACAGGGCATTTACCCGGCGGTTTATCCGCTGGATTCCACGTCCAGAATGCTTGAGCAAAACATCGTAGGCGCCGACCACTACAAGGTGGCGCGCTCGGTGCAGAGCATACTGCAAAGATACAAGGACTTGCAGGACATCATCGCAATACTCGGCGTTGACGAGCTGTCCGAAAGCGACAAGCTGATAGTCAACCGCGCAAGAAAGGTGCAGAGGTTTTTGTCACAGCCCTTTTTTGTGGCGGAAAAATATACGTCTATTCCAGGCAGGTACGTGCCCGTTTCCGAGACCGTACGCGGCTTTAAGGAGATTTTGGAGGGCGCGCACGACGACGTGCCCGAGGGATTGTTTTTAAACGCCGGAACAATAGACGAAGTTACAGAGAGATTCAGAGAGCAAAGAGTAAAACAGTCAAAGGGGTAAACAATAAGTGGTATGGGAGAGAAAAAGATTCATCTGCGCGTTATAACGCCGCAGGAGGTAAAAGTCGACAAGATGGTCGACATGGTAATCATGCGCTGCCAAAACGGCGACATAGGCATACTTCCCGGGCATGAGCCAACGTCCGCGGTGCTGGGCGACGGCATACTGCGCATCAGAAATGATTCCGCAGAAAAGCGTATTGCCGTGTTTGGCGGCATAGTAGAGATCAACCACGACAGAGTAAATATCGTCACAAGCTCTGCCGAGCGCCCTGAGGACATAGACCTTGCCCGCGCGGAGAGCGACAAGCTTCAGGCAGAGATGCTGCTTAAAGAGAGATCCGACGGCGCTAAAATTCAGGGTTATCAGGCGCTGCTGCGCCGCGCGCTTGTGCGCATTGAGGTAAGCACCGACTCTATAATAAGCGAGCAGGACGAGGACGAGTAATTGTCCCTTGCCAAAAGGCGCGCGCACACCTTGGCA
>CAZPMG010000079.1:0-3162 GCA_964587785.1 uncultured Clostridia bacterium | reverse complement strand
TTTTTTGCGCACATGGGAAACAAACTCCATGTGCGTTTAATATAGCCGTTAAAATGCGGCTTGGTTATTTATTACATAAAGAGGTGATTATTTTATGCCGATAGGTGTTATAGTAAACTGTTTAGCGGTTTTATTAGGCGGAGTGACAGGCGCGCTGCTGGGCGAGAGGATACCGCTCAAGCTGCGCAATGTGCTGCCGCTGATTTTTGGTCTGGCGTCAATTGCCATGGGCCTTGGCGCGGTTGTGCAGGTGAACACGCTGCCCGCCGTAATTTTGGCGTTGATACTCGGAAGCGCTATAGGCGAGCTGATAGACCTTGAGGGGCTTATAGCAAGGGCAGTTGGCAAAGTCAAAGGCCCTATGGAAAAGCTGTTTGCAAAGAAAAAGCCGGGTGCAGACATAGACGATTCGCTTTTAAAGGAGTCAAGCGGCTCAGAGTTTATGGAGCGGTTTGTCAGCATAATTGTGCTGTTTTGCGCAAGCGGAACGGGCATATTCGGCGCGCTGACAGAGGGCATCACAGGCGATTATACCATACTGCTCACAAAGTCAATCTTAGACTTTTTCACGGCAATCATATTTGCCTCTACGCTGGGATACCTTGTGGCTGCGGTAGCGTTGCCGCAGTTTGCAGTGCTCATGCTGCTGTTTATCAGCGCGGCGCTTATCATGCCGCTGACCACCCCGATAATGCTGGCCGACTTCACCGCGCTGGGCGGCATCATAATGCTGGCAACGGGTTTTCGCATAAGCGGCATAAAGTCCTTTCCCATAGCAAATATGCTGCCGGCGTTTATATTGGTAATGCCGCTGTCGTATCTTTGGTCGCTGCTGCCCATTTAATGCAGCTATTGAGCGCAGAAATTGCTAAGCTCAGGTAAAAATTTGCTGCGCGTATGCCGTCCGGCGTATAATACCTTTGGGCATAGTCAAAAATATTTTTGCAGGCATTGCGGCGGATTGTTAAAATGCTGTCAATTTAGTTTGCAATGCAGCTAAAATTTGTTATAATATCAATGTACGCAAAGGCGCGCGCGGAGCAAGCGGGGCGTGGGGCGGCGATGCCGCAGCAAACCCGTATACAGCCGCGCAAGCAGCCCGCGCGTTTCACTGCCGCTGCACTTAAAAAAGCGGGCGGCTTTCAACAGACTGTAATATTTTGGAGGTATATTTTTATGGCAAAGGTAAAAATAGGTATCAACGGTTTTGGCCGCATAGGGCGCCTGGTTGTGCGCGCTGCAGTGGCTAATCCCGATGTTCAGGTAGTAGGCATAAACGATCCGTTTATTGACCTTGACTACATGGTTTACATGTTCAAGTATGATTCCATACACGGCCAGTTCAAGGGCGACGTGTCCGTAAAGGGCGACAAGCTTGTTATAAACGGCCAGGAAATTTCCGTATTCGCGGAAAAAGAGCCTGAGAAAATCGACTGGGCTTCCTGCGGCGCTGAGTACATTGCAGAGGCGACAGGCGTGTTCACCGACATTGCCGGCGCAAGCAAGCACCTTGTCGGCGGTGCAAAAAAAGTTGTTGTCACCGCTCCCTCCAAGGATGCTCCCATGTTCGTAATGGGCGTCAACGAGGAAAAGTACTCCAAGGACTACAAGGTCATCTCCAACGCAAGCTGCACCACAAACTGCCTTGCGCCCCTTGCCAAGGTTATCAATGACAACTTCGGCATCAAAGACGGACTTATGACCACCGTTCACGCCACAACGGCCACCCAAAAGACTGTTGACGGCCCCTCCAAGAAAGACTGGAGAGGCGGCAGGGCTGCTGCTGCAAACATCATTCCGTCCTCAACCGGCGCCGCCAAGGCAGTGGGCAAGGTTATCCCTGAGCTGAACGGCAAACTCACCGGCATGGCTTTCCGCGTGCCCACGCTCAACGTTTCCGTAGTTGACCTCACCGTCAACCTGGAAAAGCCGGCTACCATTGAGGAAATCAACGCCGTAATCAAAAAGGCATCTGAGACCAACCTCAAAGGCATAATCGGTTATACCGAGGACGCTGTTGTTTCCTCTGACTTCATAGGCGACGCGCGCACCAGCATTTACGACGCAAACGCCGGAATAATGCTTACGCCTACGTTTGTAAAACTTGTATCTTGGTATGACAACGAGTGGGGTTACAGCACCAAGGTTGTCGACCTGATACTGCACGCTGCAAAAGTTGACAGGGCATAACCTGTATTAGTAACAAAAAAATTCCCGCATATGCGGGAATTTTTTGTATGGTCATTCAATAAGCTGCCTTACGGTCAATTAGACAGTAAGACCATTGACTATACAAACATGAGGAGGGGCGACATATGACCGCGCTTGAGATTGTGTTGGTATGCGTAACCGGTGCCGGTTTGGCGGCGGCCGCCGCGGCTGTTGGGTGGGCACGTGCGCTGCTTGTCAACAAGTCAGAAAATTATACTGAACTCAATAAGGTCGCAAAGACCGGAGGCACGGTGTTTTTGGGCGACAGTCTGGTGGAGTTTTTTCCGCTGCGCGAGTTTTTTGCCGACGAAATAATATATAACCGCGGCTGCGCGGGCGACACCACCGCCGACGTGACCGCACGGCTTTCAAACGTCACCGACATAGCTCCGTCGCGTATATTTTTGCTGATAGGCACAAACGATCTCGGCAAGGGAACAGCGCCCGATGAGGTTGCCGACAGGGTGAAAAATCTCTGCTCGGCGCTTTTATCCGCCATTCCGGGTCTGCAGCTCAACGTAATTTCATTGCTGCCTGTGTCGCGCAGGGTAAGGCTGCTTTCTCCGCTGGTATGCGCCAGGCGCACAAACGAAAAGCTCATGCGCATTAATTATCTGCTCAAAAAATACTGCGAGGGCAACCGCCTAAACTTTATCGAGGTATATCCGCATCTTACGGACGACGCCGGCGACCTCAAAAAGGAGTACACGTTTGAGGGACTGCATCTTTCCATAACCGGATATTTACAATTTGCAAAAGTGCTGCGCCCTTACATATGCGAAGGCCGCACCGCCGACAGCCCGGATGCGCCGCCCGCCGCCGACGCCGAAGTGCAGCTTTCAGAGCCGCAGTAAGCTAAGCCAATAGGCAGCAGCAACAATTTGTCTGCAAAAAATATCTGATATAGTCAATTAACTTGAAAACTGCACCAGCAGTTTTCAAACAGCAAGC
>CAZPMG010000078.1:2418-9386 GCA_964587785.1 uncultured Clostridia bacterium | reverse complement strand
GAGGCGGCAAGGGGCATATCCGAGGGCCTTGCACGCGCGGCGGTTGCGGTAAAGCTTAGCGGCAGGCTGTGCGGTTTGAACGAGCAGATTTTAAGCGACTGCGCCTTCGAGGTACTCACGTTCCAGAGCGACGAGGGCAAAGAGGTGTACCGTCACACGGCATCGCATATACTTGCGCAGGCCGTCAAAACCGTATACCCCACTTGCAAACTGGCAATCGGCCCTGCCACAAAGGTGGGTTTTTACTATGATATTGAGTTCAAAAGTCCGATTACAATTGAGGACCTCGCCAAGATAGAGGTGGAGATGGCAAAGATTATCAAGGCGGATTTTGCCATAGAGGGAAAGGTTGTCACGCGCGCAGAGGCGCTCAAGTTCTTTGAAAAACACCGCGAGAGTTACAAGCTTGAGCTTATCTCAGAGCTTGCCGAGAACGAGGATATTACGCTGTACACTCAGGGCGCGTTCACTGACCTGTGCCGCGGGCCACACCTTCCGTCCACGGGCAGGGTAAAGGCCTTTAAGCTGACCGGGCTTGCGGGCGCTTACTGGCGGGGCGATGAAAAGAACAAGATGCTTACGCGCATATACGGCACGGCGTTTGACAAAAAAGCCGAGCTTTCCGAGTATCTTGAAAAGCTTGAAGAGGCAAAGCGCCGCGACCACAACCGCTTAGGGCGCGAGCTGGGCATATTTATGACTGAGGAAAACATCGGTCAAGGCCTGCCGCTGCTCATGCCTAAGGGCGCAAAGATAATGCAGGTTCTTCAGCGGTTTGTCGAGGACGAGGAAGAGCGCAGGGGCTACCTTTTGACCAAGACGCCCTCAATGGCAAAGAGCAACCTCTACAAGATTTCCGGGCACTGGGACCATTACCGCGACAAGATGTTTATCATCGGCGACGAAAAGAAGGACGACGAGGTGCTTGCACTGCGTCCCATGACCTGCCCCTATCAGTATATGATATATAAAAACGGGCTAAAGAGCTACCGCGACCTGCCGCTGCGCTACGCCGAGACCAGCTCGCTGTTCCGCAAGGAGGCAAGCGGCGAGATGCACGGGCTGATACGCATAAGGCAGTTTACGCTGTCCGACGGGCACATAATCTGCACGCCGGCGCAGGTGGAGGAAGAGTTCCGCGGCTGTTTGGATTTGGTATACTTTATGCTGGACAGCCTGGGTTTCCGCGACGACGTAACCTTCCGCTTCAGCAAGTGGGACGAAAACGACAAGGATAAATATATCGGCGACGCCGAGGTCTGGGAGCGCACGCAGAACATGATGCGTGAAATCTTAGACCACCTCAAGGTGAGCTATTACGAGGCGGACGGCGAGGCGGCGTTTTACGGCCCCAAGCTTGACGTGCAGTTTACCAACGTATACGGCAAGGAGGACACGCTGTTTACCATACAGATAGACTTCTCGCTTGCCGAGCGCTTTGGCATGGAATACGTGGACGAGGACGGCGCGCGCAAAAATCCGGTGATAATACACCGCAGCTCCATAGGCTGCTACGAGCGCACGCTTGCCATGCTGATTGAAAAGTATGCAGGCGCGTTCCCGCTGTGGATGGCTCCCGTGCAGGTGAGCGTAATGAGCCTTACCGACCGCACCGCGCCGCAGGCTGACGCTCTGGTAAAGAAGCTTATGCCGCTCGGCATACGCGCGCAGGCCGACAACCGCGCGGAAAAAATCGGTTACAAGATACGCGAGGCGCAGCTGCAAAAGATTCCCTACATGGTGATAATCGGCGACAAAGAAGCCGAGGAAGGCGCGGTTTCCGTACGTTCGCGCAAGGCGGGCGATTTGGGTAAGTTTACCGAGCGTGACTTTATCGCAAAGCTGATTGAAGAGATAGCTTCCAAAACCGCGGATTAAAAGCGGATTAAAAGCCGCAATGACGTCTAAAATACTTGACAAACGCATATAAAACATATAGAATAGTTAAGCAAAGCAGAGACTGTCCGTTTCTCACCGTCAGATTTTTTTCAAAGCGGTAACCAAAAACAGCAAGATATGCCTTTTCGGCATGCTTTTTTGACGGATAGTTTTACTGTCCGTCATTTATTTTTTGAGGGAGGAAAACATTATTAAAGAGCTGCAGATCAACCATGAAATCCGCGACCGCGAGGTAAGGCTGCTTGACGCCGACGGCGCGCAGATGGGCGTCGTGAGCGGGCGCGAGGCACAGCAGATTGCCGACGAGCGCCAGCTTGATTTGGTCAAAATTTCGCCCACCGCACAGCCGCCCGTGTGCAAACTCATGGACTACGGCAAATACCGGTTTGAGCAGATTAAGCGCGAAAAGGAAGTGCGCAAGAACCAAAAAATCGTGGAGATGAAGGAGATGCGACTCTCCATGAACATCGGCGAGCACGACCTGAACGTAAAGGCAAAGCTTGTCCGCCGTTTCTTGGAAGAGGGCAATCAGGTCAAGGTGAGCATACGTATGCGCGGCCGCCAGAACGCACACGCAAATTTGGGCGTTGTGGTAATGGAAAAGTTTGCCGAATCGCTCAAGGACGTAAGCACGGTGTACCGCCGCGCATCCACCGAGGGCCGGCAGATAATAATGATACTCGCACCGCAAAAGGCGTAAATACCTTTTTGGCTGCATAAATCTGCCTGTTTACGCATGAGACGGTATGCTTCATGCAGGCTCATTTATGTGCCCGGCAGGTTGTATTACGCAAAAACCAAGCGGTTTTAAGCGCAACAGTTTTAACGCAAAGTATAAATTAGCAAAAGCAACTTTAGGAGGAGCGAAAATGCCCAAACAGAAAACGCACCGCGGCGCCGCAAAGCGGTTTAACGTAACCGGCAGCGGCAGAGTCAAGCGTGCCAAGCAGAACAAAAACCATATCCTTAACAAAAAGGCGAGGAAGAGGAAGAGGAACCTGCGCAAGGGCGGCTTTGTAGACGTTACGCAGGAAAAGACAATTAAGCTGATGGTTCCCTATAAATAGAGAGATACTGCCTGCAAGTGCCGCTAACGGCTGAGGGCGCGTGTTTCATGTAAAAGCTGTGCTTGTTTTGCTCACTTTGCGGCAGCGTCCGCAGACGGGTAAGCTTAAACGGTTCAAGCTTTACTACTGAAACAAGCTGCCTGACGTAGTGCGGGAAATGGGGGGTCAGTATATCACGATGCGATTTAAGGAGTTAAATAGATTATGGCAAGGATAAAGAGGGCGGTAAACGCCGTTAAAAAACGCAGAAAGATTCTCAAGCTTTCAAAGGGCTATTTCGGGGCACGGTCAAAGCTTTACCGCGTGGCGCGCCAGTCGGTTATGAAGTCGCTGATGTATGCATACATCGGCCGCAAGCTCAAAAAGCGCGATTTCCGCAAGCTGTGGATTACGCGTATCAACGCCGCCGCACGCGAAAACGGTCTGTCCTACAGCAGGCTTATGTACGGGCTTAAAAACGCAGGAATCGACCTCAACCGCAAGGTGCTGGCCGATATCGCCGTCAACAACGCCGATTCCTTTGCCGCGCTGTGCGAACAGGCAAAGGCAAATCTGGGCTGATAAGCGTTTGCAAAGTCGGGCTAATGCGGCAATCCGCCTTAACTGACTGTGCAAAGTGCTTTAAATGCGGCGGTTTTTTACGCTGCGCGGCTTTGGAACGCAAGGTGAGTATATTTTAAAGCCCGGGCACTTTTACAGTAACCGGGCTTTTGCGTATTTCCGCCGGCAGCAGCCGGAAGCGGGATTGCGGAGGGGCATATGCGCGAGATTATTTCCGCCCAAAACAGCACGGTAAAGCAGCTTAGCCTGCTCAAAGACAAAAAGGGCAGGGAGCAAGCGGGACTGTACCTCATAGAGGGCGAAAAGCTTGTCGCCGACGCCATGGATTGCGGCATGGAGCTTGAGCTTGTGATAGCAAGCACGGATTACTCAGGCGGCAGGCAGGCGCTTGAGCGTGTGCAGGGCAGCAGCGCGCTGCTGCTTTCCGCGCACGCCTTTGCCAAGCTGACGTCGGACAAGAGCCCTCAGGGCATAATTGCCGCAATCAAGCTGCCGCGCAACGCGTTTAGGCAGCCGGATGGCTGCGCGCTGCTGCTCGACGGCATATCCGACCCGGGCAACCTTGGCACGATTGTGCGCACGGCCGCCGCGTGCGGTTACAGCGACGTATACCTGCTCGATTGCACGGATGCATACAGCGCAAGGGCGGTGCGTGCGGCAATGGGCGGAACTTACCGCGTAAATATATTTAAAATTGACGGAGCGGAGGCAGAGAGCCTTTGCAGCAAACAGATGAGCATATGTGCAGATATGTCGGGAGAGGGCCTGTTTGGCGCGTCCGTGCCCTCAAAGCATATGCTGGTAATAGGCTCGGAGCGCGCCGGCGTGCGCGAACCGCTCAAGGCGGCGGCAAAGCTTACCTTGAGTTTGCCCATGCCGGGCGGAGCGGAATCGCTCAACGCAGGCGTTGCGGCATCGGTAATGATGTATCATTTAAAATTCGGTCAGGCAGGCGCAGCCGCAGACACAGGAGGCATTTCACATGGCAGGTCACAGTAAATGGTCAAACATAAAGAACAGAAAAGCTAAGGGCGACGCCGTGCGCGGCAGAATATTCACAAAGCTTGGGCGCGAGATTGCCGTAGCCGTCAAAAACGGCGGAGCAGACCCCGCAACCAACTCCAAGCTGTACGACGTGATTGCAAAGTGCCGCGCGGCAAATATGCCCAATGACAATATCAACCGCGGCATAAAAAAGGCGGCAGGCGAACTTGGCTCTATAAACTATGAAGATATAACCTATGAGGGTTACGGCGCGGGCGGCTCGGCAGTGATAGTCGAGGTGCTCACCGACAACAAAAACCGTGCCGCCGGCGACGTGCGCCATGCGTTTGACAAGTACGGCGGCTCGTTGGGTCTGCCGGGCAGCGTGTCGTATATGTTCGACCGCAAGGGCATAATCGCTGTGGAGCAGACGGACGGCCTGACCGAGGACAAGGTTATGGAATACGCCTTGGAGGCGGGCGCGGACGATATGCTGCTGGAGGACGGCGTGTTTGAAATCCACACGCAGCCCGCAGAGTTTTCCGGCGTGCGCAATTATCTTGAGGGCAAGGGGCTGGAGTTTCTGTCCGCCGAGATAGACATGGTTCCGCAGACAAGCGTTTCGCTCGAGGGCGAAAAGCTGGAGCAGTTTTTAAAGATGCTGGAAAAGCTTGACGAGCTTGACGACGTGCAAAACGTTTTCCACAACGTAGATTTGCCTGAAGAGCAGGAAGACTGATGCGCGGATTTTGCCGCAGTCTTTTATTGCTTGATGTGCATGGTCTGTAGATCTTTTATATATAATACTTAAGAGTTTTAGGTTTAAAGCTGCGCGCTTTTGCAAATATAGTGTATGCGCGGCCGATTGGCTCAAGCGCTACCAAGCGGCAGGCTTATATATATGCTCACAAGTGCAGATGTTAAACTTGTACTGTAATAATTTTTATTTTTGGTCTTGTAACCATTCTCAAAATTACTGCATAATATTACAGCAACAACATTGCAGCTTGCAAGGCATGGGAAAATTCACCATATCAGTTACTCATGCAGTCTACATACCTAACAACCGTCCGGCGCGCCCAAGCGGCGCAGGGAGTGTGCAATGAACAACAGTGTAAAGGAAATATGTATTGCGGCTCGGAATGCGTCGCTCAGTTTGGCTCAGTGGAGCACAGAATATAAAAATAAGTTTTTAATGGCGGCGGCGCAAGGGCTGCGCTCGGCCGCGCAGGATGTTTTGGATGCCAACGCGCGCGACATGGAGCTTGCCCAGTCCTCGCGTCCTCAGCTTTTGGACAGACTCAAACTCACGCCCTCGCGCATTGAGGACATGGCAAAGGGCATGGAGGATGTGGCGCAGCTGCCCGACCCCGTGGGCGAAGTAATTGAACGCTTTACGCGCCCCAACGGCCTTGAGATTGAGCGTGTGCGCGTTCCGCTGGGCGTGGTGGGCATAATTTATGAGGCGCGCCCCAACGTGACTGCGGACACAATCGCGCTGTGCGTCAAGAGCGGCAACAGCGTAGTGCTGCGGGGCAGCGGTGACGCGGCATACAGCAACCGCGCCATAGTTTCCGCAATAAAAGCGGGGCTTACGGCTGAGGGCTTTGACACAGAGTGCATACAGCTGTTGGACGACAGCGGCCGCGAGGGCGCAGAGCAGCTCATGCGTATGAACGGTTACCTTGACGTGCTTATTCCGCGCGGAGGAGCCGGGCTCATTGCCAGCGTGGTGCAAAATTCCACCGTGCCGGTGATAGAGACGGGCACGGGCAACTGCCACGTGTACGTAGAGGGCAGCGCGGACTTTGACATGGCAACGGCTATTGTGCTAAACTCCAAGGTGCAGCGTCCGTCGGTGTGCAACGCCGCCGAGAGCCTGCTGGTTGATTTGTCCATTGCGCAAGAGTACTTGCCGCTTGCAATCGGTGCGCTGCGCCAAAGCGGAATCGTGGTAAAGGGCTGCGATAGAACCTGCGCCATTGACCCGTCCTGCGACCGCGCCACCGACGAGGATTACGCCGCAGAGTTTTTAAGCTGCGTAATCTCTGTAAAGGTGGTAGAGAATTTGACCGAGGCGATTGCGCATATAAACAAGTTCGGCACGCGTCATTCCGAGTGCATAGTGACCGCGGACGCAGATGCCGCGCAGACGTTTTTAAACGCTGTTGACGCCGCGGCGGTGTACGTAAACGCAAGCACGCGCTTTACTGACGGCGGACAGTTCGGTTACGGCGCCGAGCTTGGCATAAGCACGCAAAAGCTGCACGCGCGCGGCCCCATAGGACTGCGCGAGCTGACCACATATAAATATCTCGTGCGCGGCACGGGGCAAGTAAGAGAATAGAGTAGGGTAATCAATTTATGTTACTTTTCTTTTAAAGAAAAGTAACCAAAAGAAAAATAATGCCGCTTTCGGCCGCTGCTTTGCAGCAATCCGAAAGCGGCTGTTTTTTT
>CAZPMG010000078.1:0-2318 GCA_964587785.1 uncultured Clostridia bacterium | reverse complement strand
ATTTCCTCGGGCAGCACCGCAGGCTCAAACCGTGCGACTATGTTGCCCTCGCGGTCAATCAAAAACTTGGTAAAGTTCCACTTTATTCTGCCCGTTTTGGGCGCGTCACCCCAACCTGCGGTCTGCTTGCGCAGATGCGCGAACAGCGGTATCGCTTCCTTGCCGTTCACATTTATTTTTGCAAAGCGGGGGAATGTCGTGCCAAAATTGAGCGTGCAAAACTCATCAATCTCCGCGTCAGTGCCGGGCGCCTGCATCATAAACTGATTGCACGGAAAATCCAGTATCTCAAAGCCCTTGTCCGCGTATTTTTTGTATAGCTCCTCAAGCCCGGCATACTGCTTTGTATGTCCACACTTGGTTGCCGTGTTTACAATCAACAGCGCTTTGCCCTCATACTTGCCAAGACTGACCTCAACGCCTTTATTGTCAACAACCGTAAAATCATATATGTTCATATTAACACCTCTTAGTTATGTAATGGTTTTAACATATATAAACAAGACCGTGTTGTTTTACACAGGAAAATACGGCAACTTGGCGTTTTCTGGAGTGGACTTTTCCAACCCAAACACACCGCAAAAGATTAAAAGCCCTAAGCTCAAAAGTGAGCATATAAAAGGAAACGCCGTGAGGGTAATCTCCACTGAGGTGAAGGCATCGTGTAAAGTAAATCGAAAAAAAACTATCAAACTTGCATTGGTCAAAACCACCGCAATGAATAGCAGTACAGGAATGGTTATTGCGGCATCCTCCTTGTCGGATACAAGCCAGCCAAGGCTGGTTGCTGCAATTGCTATAATAAGAGCTGCCGCACATAGCATCAAGTACGGCATTATTGAAAACACTATGGCAGCAGAGCCAGATTCATTTAGCATTTCAGAAAAAATTATAACAGAATTGATAATGGAAAGGTATGTTCTTCTTTCCGAGGGAGAAAGATGTTCAAGATTTGAGGCGATTTCTTCCGAATCAAAGAAAGGGAACTCGTCCTCGTAAGCGGCAATATCCGTAATTACAAAAAAGGAGTTAAGGGCTTCACTGTCTCGAGCTCTCGAGGACAGCTCCATTCCTGACCAATGTGAATCAAAGCTGTATGTAAAGTTTAACACGGGAGCCAAAAGTGTAAGGAGTATGATACCGCAACAGCCAAAGACTACGCCTGATTTAATTATGCGTCGCGAATTGACCGGTTTTTTAAGGAGTAAGATTCTGTAAACTAAGACAAAAGCTATGCCTAAAACAGAGAACACTATCAAAAGTATGTTCGCTGCACCCGATCCGTTGCCTATAAGGCTTGCAAGCACGGCAAGGGAAAGACCCAGTGCACATTCTGCAACCATTAGCCTGTGTATTGACAGTTCCGGCCCAAAAAGCCTGCAGGCATATATTATTAACATTACAAGGGCAACTATAGCTGCTGCGGTTGCTGTGAGAGCGGCAAGCGTTATCTTTATTAAAATTGTTAGGTTTAAGCCTTGAAGCTCAGAAGCACCAAAAATTCGAATTATGCCACTTTTGGAAAAGGCAGCGGACACAACACGCTTTTGTCTTGCCGTCAAGCTTCTTCCATCATCAAGGTCTTCCATGGTGCGTTCATCCAGATTTTCCTCCAGATAATGCATCGCATCAGACAGAATCTCTTCCGCGCTGACATTGGACATTGCCGTAAATGCCACGCCGTAGAGGTCAAAAAGATTATAATTGATTTTCACGCCGTCAAAGTTTTCCGACACGGAAGCATCAGGTATCGCTTGACCAATATCAAAACTGCCCAAAGGCATCAGGCTGAACACAAAGAACAACAGAGCCAAGGAAGCACCTACAATATTATATATTGCTGAAAAGAAAGCCTTATCCCGTTTTTTCTTGACAGGCTTATATGCAGGAAAAAAAGCTGTGTTTGGCCGAAAAGACTGCTCTTCAGGTGTATAGCCTGCTTCCTTTTGTGCTGCAGCTTGCTGTACGCCGCAGTAAACGCAAAAGATAGATTCTTTCTCTATAAACTTGCCGCATTTTATGCAGGCAGTCTTATCTTGTTTGCTTCCGCAATTAGAGCAAAAAAGACTATTCTCAGGCAGCACTTTTCCGCATTGATAACAATCCATTTCTATCCCCCATTTTTATTTCAATTATATTGGATAAGCCTTCCTAAGTCAATGTTTTTTTCAAATTACCTATCCTATGTTCAAAGAAAGGATAAAAAATTATATTCTAACGATACCATAACTAAGCCTTTAAAATCTCGTTAAAAACTTTGGTTTAAACCGTTGACAAAGGATTGTTGTTGTGGTATTATATATAAGCTGTCTAAGTCG
>CAZPMG010000077.1:0-9423 GCA_964587785.1 uncultured Clostridia bacterium | reverse complement strand
GGCGCAATAATTCCGCGTGCGGCTGATTTTGCATATCAATAAACAGCGGGATATGCAAGCGTTTGCAGGTCAGATTTAGGCCGCCGCGAAGCGGCCAGCGCGGGTTATACTAAAGTTAACTTCAAAAGTTGCTCACAACTTTTGAAACGGCTTGCTTTTAGCAAGCCGGGCAGCGCGCCCGCGCTGCCTTTAATATCCGTGCATAGTCGATTAACGCGGCTTTGCGCCGCACAGCAAGCAAGCTTGCTTGCTGTTTGAAAACTGCTGGTGCAGTTTTCAAGTTTAATTGACTATATCAGTGCAAAACGTGCATAGCTATATATGATTATAATTTTTTAACATAGAAGGAAGGTATATGAAAAAGATTGCGGCACACGTGCATACGCTGGGAAGAAGCGGATGCGCAAAGGTTGCTCCCGTCGACGTCGTACAGGCGTACCATGCGGCGGGCTATCACGGCATAGCCGTCACCAACCACTACATGAAGTGGGTGCTGGAAAACTATTATCCGGCGGGTGACGAGCTGTTTAAACTGGAGTTTTTTTTGGACGGCTACCGCGAGGTAAAGAGCCACTGCGAGCGGCTTGGCATGACTGCGTTTTTGGGCATGGAATTAAACCTTGAGCGCTACAACCGCCCGGGCGAGAGCTATCCCGTGCGCGAGTTTTTGTGCTACGGGCTGAGCGAGGATTTTATTTTGCAAAATCCGCGGCTGTACGACCTGTCACAGCGCGAGGCGTTTGAGCTTTTGGACGCGCACGGCATTGTGATGTGCCAGGCGCATCCATTCAGAAGATACGCGCATCTGGGCGACCCGCTGTATATGCACGGCGTAGAGGTGTTCAACGGCCATCCCGTGCACAATGCGGGCAACCGAATTGCGCGCGCGCTGGCGGAGGAATTCGGGTTCATACAGGTTGCCGGCGACGACTATCACGACCCGGACGGCGAGGGCAGCGTTGCGCTGCTTGTGCCTGACGACGTGACCACCGACGCCGAGCTTGCGCTTGCTCTGCGTCAGCGGCGCACGCGCATAGAGATTTACAGGGGGCGCTGAGGAAGCTGATATGAAACTTGATTTTTTTACTGTACTTTTCAGCACCGCCGTGCTTGTGGCATATGCCATACCCGGTTTTCTTTTACGCCGCAAAAAACTTATGACCGACCAGGGGCTGGACGGAATGTCCAACCTGCTTATATTTGTGTGCCAGCCCATGCTTACGCTGTCGTCTTTTCAGGCAAAGGGCTATGAACCCGGGCTGCTTGGCGGCCTCGGCATAATGGCCGTGCTTGCGTTTGTCACGCAGCTTGGCATGTTCTTTGTGGTGCGCCCGATATTTGCGCGCTATAACCGCACCGACGCGCAAAAGGGCGTGTATGTGTTTGCGTCCGTGCTGGGCAACTGCGGTTTCATGGGCATACCCCTGCTCAAGAGCCTGTTTCCTGGCAACGCCGACGTAATACTCTATGCCGCGGTATACATACTGATATTCAACATGATAACATGGACCATGGGCATATATATGCTCACGGGCAACGCCGGCTATGTAAAGCTGCGGTACGCCGTGCTCAATCCGCCGGTGCTCATGCTGGCGGTGGCGCTGCCGCTGTTCTTCCTTAACATAAACCTTGCCGAGCACGTGCCGTCGGTTGCCGACGCAGTGAATGTGCTGGGCGCAATGACCACGCCGCTGTCCATGCTGATAATGGGCAGCCGGCTTGCGGATATGCCGGTCAAAGACCTGCTCTCTGACAGCGCGGTATACATGGGAAGCGCGATAAAGCTGCTGCTCATGCCCGCGCTTGTGTGGGCGCTGGTGCTGCTGCTGCCAATACCCCAGCTGCTTAAGACCGTGCTTGTGCTGATATCCGCTATGCCCTCGGGCGCGTCGGTTGCGGCATACGCACAAAAATTTAAGGGCGACGTATACGCCGCGTCAAAGATACTGCTTGTGTGCACGCTGTTGTCAATAATAACGCTGCCGCTTGTGTCGCTGCTGCTGTAGTGAGCGTTGCTGCCTGTAGTAAGTATCAGCGGTGAAACAGCGTTTCAAGCTGTCTCTGTGCATAAACTTTAGCTGAAACCTTGTACGCGCACAAAAAAATTGCCGCTGCATTGGATTAGTCGGTGATTTTTGTTTAAAATTACCCGCATATGTATTATAATATATACATATAAGAAGTAGCGGCGCAAAAGCCGCGCGCTGTCCGCCTGCAATCGGGCGGCAATGCGCTTACGCTGCGCAGATTAAGCGGTTCCGAATACGGGACGGGCATTTTTTATGCGGCGTAGGGTATGTGCAGGGTATATAGGTTTAGGTTGTAAGGAGTAATTAAAAATGGCGTTTAAGTTTATCAGGTCGCAGCTTTTGAAGGTCATCGAATGGAAGGACGACAGCAAGGACATCCTTGTCCACCGCTTTGACATGCAGGGGCGCGAGATAATGATGGGCTCAAAGCTTACGGTGCGCGAGTCCCAGGCCGCAGTGTTTGTGCACAAGGGCCAGATTGCCGACGTCTTTTCGCCCGGCTATTACGACATAAAGACGGAAAACATACCCGTGCTCACCAAGATAATGTCGTGGAAATACGGTTTTAATTCGCCGTTCAAGGCAGAGGTTTATTTTGTAAACACCCGCCAGTTCACCGACCAAAAGTGGGGTACGGCAAACCCCATCGTAATGCGCGACAAGGAATTTGGCATGGTGCGCATACGCGGTTTCGGCAAATACTCCTTCCGCGTAAACGACCCGGCTGTGTTTTTAAAGGAGCTGTTCGGCACAAACTCGTCGTTTGTGACCGCTGATATAAACAACTATTTAAAATCCATACTGATACAGGACATCACCGACACAATCGCCGAGAGCAAGGTGTCCGCGCTTGACCTTGCCGCCAACTACCGCGAAATCTCCGGGCTTGTGGCAAAGGCGGTGGAGGAAGATTTCAAAAAGATGGGTCTGCTCTTGGCAAACATCATCATAGAAAACCTGTCGCTGCCCGAGGAAGTGGAAAAGATGCTGGATACCCGTACGTCAATGGGCGTTATGGGCGACAAGATGGGCGCGTTTATGCAGTATCAGGCCGCCCATGCCATGCGTGACGCCGCCCAAAACGAGGGCGGAGGGCTTGCCGGCGCGGGCGTAGGCCTTGGCGCGGGCGTCGGTATAGGCGGAGTCTTTGCCGACGCGTTCAGGTCAGGACTTTCGGGGAATCAGCAGCAAGCACCCGCCGCATCTGCCGCACCTGCAGCTGCAACTGCAACTGCTGCTGCCGCTCAAGTGTCCTGCCCCTCCTGCGGCAAGCAGGTAAAGGCCGGCGCAAAGTTCTGCTCTGAGTGCGGCAATCAAATGAAATCCACAAAGAGCTGCACAGAGTGCGGCGCGGAAATAAAGCTTGCGGCAAAGTTCTGCCCCGAGTGCGGCACAAAGCAGTAAAAGTCAAAAACAGGCATAAAGCAGTAAAAATAAATATAAAAAAACATACAGACATCAAGGAGAAATATATTATGTCGGACAATACCGTTATCACACCGGATATGACGATACACGAGGTACTCACAGCAAAGCCTGCCGCGGCGCAGGTGCTTATGAGCGTGGGAATGCACTGCTTGGGCTGCGCAATGGCGCGCGGCGAGACCATAGAGGAGGCGGCTATGGTTCACAATCAAGACGTTTACGCTCTTGTGGAAAAGCTTAACGCCGTAAAGTAACTATGCAGCGCCGCTGACTAAGCGGCGGCCGTATGCGCAGTTTTACCGGCACAGGCAGTCGGGGGAGCAGTATGTCAGAGAGGGATTACGACGAACACGACATTACCATGGCGGATGAAAAGCAAACCCAGCTTTTCAAGTGCCCGGGCTGCGGCGCGCAGCTGCATTACACGCCCGGCACAAGCAAGCTCGGCTGCCATCACTGCGGAACCGAGGTGGATTTTACCGCAAGCACCGACGTAAAGCCGGTGGACTATGCCACAGGTGAGCGCCCCGAATACAACTGGGGCAGCGAGGCGGTGGTATACCGCTGCGACAACTGCGGCGCAAAGGAAATTGTAAACAGCACGGACATCGCAAAAAAGTGTCCGTTTTGCTTTGCCACAAACGTGCTGCTCACGGACGAGCTTCCCGGCATAAAGCCCGGCGCGGTAGTGCCGTTTTTGTTCGATGAGGAAAAGGCAAAGCAAAACTTTGTGCAGTGGATAAAGAAACGCTGGTTTATCCCTAACAAGCTAAAGAGCGGCGCGCGCACGGCGGAGCTCAGCGGCGTGTATTCCCCGTCATGGATATACGATTCCGGCTCGCACAGCGTATACGCGGGCAGGGTGGGCGTATATTACACCGTCACCGTGGGCTCGGGCAAGAACCGCAGGACGGAGCGGCGCATACGTTGGCGCAACATAAGCGGCAACTATGCAAGGGATTTCAACGACATTATCATAGAGTCCAGCCCGCACCTTACGCAAAGGCAGCTCGAGCGGCTGCGCCCGTTCAGGCTGGACAAAATCGCAGCATACGACAAGCGGTTTTTGGCGGGGTTTTCCGCCGCGCACTATGACCGCGACGTGGACGCCTGCTGGCTGGACGCGCGCAAGGATATGGACGGCATGATACGCTCGGGCATACTCTCGCAGCACCGGCACGACGTGGTGGCGTATCTCAACGTATCCACACACTACATAGACGTAAAGTACCGCTACGTATTGCTGCCCGTGTGGATGAGCAACTACCGCTACAACAACAAGGCATACAGCTTTATAGTAAACGGCAGCACGGGCAAGATAACCGGGCAGGTGCCGCGCTCGGCTCTCAAGATAATAGGCTTTATCGGGCTGATAATACTGCTGCTGGGCGCGCTGTTTGCCGTGCTGTGGCTGACAGGAGCGTTTGACGAGGTTTCTAATGCGGTATACGGAGCTATGCAGCTTGCAGATAAGCTTTGATACCCTTACGGTAAATCAATAAGAACAACAGAGTATAACAAGTAAAAACAGTAAAACAGCAAACAAGCATAACCTAAGTAAAAGCAAATTTTGCGCGTATATTTTTTTGCGCAAACCATAATGTTTAAGTTTGATTCATTAATATCGATTGGATTTAAAAAAACTCCGTATGCGTCAACGTGTACGGAGTTTTTTGTTTATGCGATAAATTGTGGATTATAAAGTAAAGGCTATGACCCGTTTTTTACCTTAAAGGCTTTAACTTAAATTATGCTTGGCTATTACCAAAATTTAACCCACTGGCTTTAAAAACAGCTGGGTAAAATACAGCGTGCCATTCGATGCCTTTGCCACGCCCACGCCAAGCTGCGTTACCGAGCGGCTGAGTATGTTTGCCTTGTGGCCGGGGGAGTTCATCCATGTATTCATGACCTCCTGCGCGGTGCGCTGACCCATTGCGATGTTTTCTGCCGCGGCGGAAAATCTCAGCCCGAATGATTCCAGCATCTTAAACGGCGAGCCGTATGTGGGCGATATGTGCGAAAAATATTTGCTGTCAATCATATCCTGCGACTTTATGCGCGCCACCCTTGCCGCCTGCCAGTTGTATGTCAAGAGCGGAAGATTTGCATAGCCGCGCTGAACGTTTACCAAACGGAATATTTCCTGCTCCACCGACTGCAGCGGCGCGGCGTTTGGTATGGTTATCTTTTGCCCGGCATATATAAGCGCGGGGTTGCTAAGCTGCGGATTTGCCTTGATAAGCTCTGAAAGCCCTATCTCAAACTTTACGGCAATCTTCCAAAGACTGTCGCCCGGCTGCACGGTGTAGGTGGTGGAAGCAAGCGTATATTGCGTTCCGTCGCCCGGAGTGCCGGGCACGTCAGGCTTGTCCTGCGGCCGGATCTCTGCAACCGCGGGCGGCGTGGGGTCGGGGCGGACGGGCGGCTCATTCCTGTGCGGAGGGCGCGGGCCTTTCCACGGGCGGCAGTGTGCCGCGGGCGCGTGCGGGCGGTCTTCAGCAGAAGGCGGCGCAAGCACCGCCGCCGGAAGTATCACCGCCGCTGCAATGGCTGCGGTTATAAGTGCGGCTAAAAGTCTTTTCATGTAAAATCTCCTTGGGTGTTAATTAATTGGTAACGCAAGGTTACTCTATATACTTTTGACTATATAATCAGCGCGCGTATATCCTGCCTTGCGCTCTGCTCATACTGCTCGGTGGGGTAACCCATCCTCGACAGCATCTGTATACGCCCGCCGTCCGGCGCATAGTTATTGTGCATGATTTGGCGCAGCGAGTCCATCTTTTCAAAGTCGGACAGCGTCTGGCTGAGCGGATGCACGGCAAGCCCGTACATTTTGGAGTGCAGCATTATATCGGCGTACAGATGCCCGGCCTTTACCTGCATGGCGCGGGTGTTTTCCGGCGTAATTACCATGATATAGCAGGGTGTGTTGTCCGCGTGCATCTTTGCGTAATGCAGCTGCGATATCTCCAGCGTGCGCGTGTTAAAGGCAAAAGGCAGCGCGGTCATAGTGCCCTGCAGGGCGTTCTTCAAAAAACCCTTAAAGCCCTGCCCCTCGGCGGAAAACCCCGTGCGGAAACTGTTCTTTTGATATTCGTTGCGCCGGGTTATCTCAAGATATTCGGCGGCAACCTCCGGCGCGGAAAACTCCGCCTCCTTGCCGCGCACAGCAAGCGAGCCTATCTCCCGCACGTCGGCAGGGTCTGTAAAAAACTTTAAAGTAATGCCCTCATACAGCTGCGCTCCGCCCTCTCCCGCGGTTTCACCGCCGCTTCCGGCCGCATCTTTTCGCGCCATAAGCTGCGAGATAATCCTTTGGTCGGGCGCGTCCTTGCGGTATGCCGAGCGGTTCACGTTGACCTCAAACATATGGCTGTAGAGCGCAGACGGCGCAAACTCACCCTCCGTGAGCGTAATCTTGGCTATGGGCTTTTCAAGCAGCTCCTGCTCGGAAACGTCCTCATATTCGCCCTCGGGAAACAGATCAAACGCAAGCTCAAGTCCCAGCCGCTGCGCTCCTACCTCCATATAGCGTATAAACGCGCCGGAAGAGCAGAGGTTCTCACGCATAAGCGGGTCGCTCTTAAGCAGCTTTGCCGGATCGCAATACATGAAAAAGCTATCCTCGTCCTCGTCGCTTAAGCTCAGCAAAAACGCCTGCATGTTGTGAGAGTTGGGCGAGATAATTCCGTGCGCAATCACCTGCATACGCACGTCGGAAAATCCGCGGTAGTAATCCGGGTTATGCGGCTCAAGATAATCCGCCTGCAAAAAACCGCCGCTTGCGCCGCCCAGCGCGAGCAGCATAATCAGCGTGACGGTGATTACAGCGGTAAAAAATTTTAAAAACCTGTGTTTTTTGCGTGCGCGCATATTTCCTCCGCAAGTCCCAAGCCGCCTGATGCATGGCTATACAGTGGCAGGGCTGCAAAAATAGTATGCTTACGCGCGCGGTTTTTATGCGGCAGGCATACGCGCATTTTAGCGGCTGCCCAAAAAAAATTTAAAAACTTTGGCAAATATACTTGACAGCGCGCGACAAGTATTATATAATTTTAAAAATTTACAAACCGTTGATACAGGGTAGTAGCGCGGAAGTTGTCTTTACAGAGAGCCTTGGGCAGGTGTGACAGGGCAGGGCAAACCGGGTGAATGGGCTGTTGAGGGCGGAGGTGAAAGGCTTTTTGACCGAGTAGTCTTCGACGGGATTCCTCCGTGAACGGACAGGGGTATCATACGTACCCGGAAATAAAGGCGGCATAATTTGCCGTAAAATTGGGTGGCACCACGGTTATATCGTCCCAAGCGATATAGCCGTGTTTTTTTATATGCTGATATAAGGGCTGGATTAGGACACTGATAAATATACTGATTTAAAATACAACAAAATTACAAACCGTTGATACAGGGTAGTAGCGCGGAAGTTGTCTTTACAGAGAGCCTTGGGCAGGTGTGACAGGGCAGGGCAAACCGGGTGAATGGGCTGTTGAGGGCGGAGGTGAAAGGCTTTTTGACCGAGTAGTCTTCGACGGGATTCCTCCGTGAACGGACAGGGGTATCATACGTACCCGGAAATAAAGGCGGCATAATTTGCCGTAAAATTGGGTGGCACCACGGTTATATCGTCCCAAGCGATATAGCCGTGTTTTTTTTATAGTCAATCAACTTGATTTACATTGCATATTGGGCGTCTATTTGGTCTATAACGGCATAAAAATTCGTGAGTGCGGGCAAGGATCCTGCTCAAGCACACGGTTTTATATATACTAAAGCTTTTAATCGGAGGATTTGTCATGAAAAAAATATTTGCGCTGTTATTTGCACTGCTTACCGCTTGCACGGGCATGCTGTTTTATGCCTGCTCGCCCAAGCCCACGATAGGAATCATGCAGTTTGGCAGCCATCCGTCTTTAAACGCCACTTATCAGGGCATACTTTTGGGGCTTGAGGAGGGCGGAGTGAACCTCGATGCCTACAATATAGACTTTCACGACGGAAACTTTGACCCGTCGGTGGGCGGTACGCAGGCGCGTTCGCTTGTGGACAAGGGCAGCAAGCTGATAATTGCCATAGCCACGCCGTCCGCGGCGGCGGCGCTGAGCGCGGCAGACGGCAGCGGCATACCCGTGGTATATTCCGCGGTGTCCGACCCCGAGAGCGCGGGATTTACGCAGTATGAAAACGCCACGGGCGTGAGCGACGTGATGGACATCGAAAACCAGCTGCTCATGATAAAACAGTTCTTGCCGTCCGCGCAGAAGCTGGGCGTGCTCTATAGCACAACGGAAGCAAATTCGCTGTCGCAGATAGAGCAGCTTAAAACGCTTGCCGCCCGGCCTGACATCGGCCTTGAAATAGTCGAGCAGGCCATTACCAACGCAAACGAGCTGCCCGCGGCATCGGACACATTGCTTGCGCAGCAGCTTGACGCAATAACCATGCTGACGGACAACACCGTGGTAAACTATCTGGCGCAGCTGCTTGCAAAAATTGACGATTTGCAGCTGGGTCTGCCGGTATTCGGTTCAGAGATAACGCAGGTAGAGGCTGGCGCGCTTGCGTCGCGTTCACTGGATTATACCGCACTGGGCAAAAACACCGGGCTTTTGGCGGCGCAGATATTGCTGGGGCAAAAGAGTGCGCCTGAGCTGGAGTTTTTAAAGGTGCGCGACTCGTTCCCGTGCTACAGCAGTGAGGTGCTCGCAAAGCTGGGGCTGACATTGCCGCTTGAGCTGGAAGATATGTTTGATGTGTCCGCGCAGGATTAATACATAATAATGCAATCAAAATTTGCCGGCACATAATACCTATACGTATTCATATCTCCAACAACAATACATCAAAATAACACTTATAACCGCGCCCCGCACTCGCACTGCAATCTGTACTCCCACCCCCTATTAATACTGTTTCTTTTGCTTCTTTTCTTGTCACAAGAAAAGAAGCGGGGGTGCGGGGGCAG
>CAZPMG010000076.1:0-9450 GCA_964587785.1 uncultured Clostridia bacterium | reverse complement strand
TTTCCTGCAAAAAGCACGAAAGACAGCTGTTAAAAGCTGTCTTCCATGCATATGATAAGGGGGAAAATGATGAGCTGTTTTGGTGGTAACAACCGCCTAAGCGATGTTACAATTATATTATACACCAATTACAGGATTTGTAAAGCGTTTCAACGCATTTTTTTGTAAAATTTATTTGGTAAAATCTGTAACGGCGTTGCGGCTTACACGGAACTTATCGAAGTTACTGCGCCCGGCATTATCTGTACATCCAACAGATTGATTCAGCCGCCTCCTCAAACCCCAGCTTGCGCTGCATTGCAAGCGAAGGCAGGTTGTCCTCTACCACTTGCGCAAGAGGGATAAGCCCGCGAGCCAGCCTGTCGTTTACCACATAGGCGGTAAGCTGACGGCCCAGGCCTCTGCGCCGGTAAGGGGGAAAGACCTCAAGCATGCCCATAACGCCGTCACTGTGCAGCCCGCCGAACGCCGCAAGCTCTCCGTCCTCATACAGCCCGAACAGCTCGCCGGCATTCAGGCGCGCAAGTATATAGGCTTTGCTGCTTATGCGCGTATAATGACTGCGCACTGTAGCAAGGTGGCTTTTATCAAGCGGCTTTACGGTGTGCGCGGGAGCAGGCATCAGGCCGCCCGTGTAAACAAACTGCCTGCACGGCACTTTTTCCTCAAGCCCGAATCTCTCGGCGGCAAGCGCTCTCTCAAAGCCGCGGTGCGTGACAACGCATCCCGTGTTCCGCCTCAGCCTGCCGAGCAGGAAGCGCGCATCGTCTGCGCTGGAGGAACTGATAAGATAGGATGCGGTGGCGCGGTTGTGCAGCAGCACGGAGTTGCCCTTGACATAGGTTTTGCCCGCTAAACCCAGCTGCAGCACGTTTATCATGTCTGCATTTTGCAAAAAATCCTGCGACAATATTCCTATGATTTCCTCACGGCTATAGCCTTGGCTGTTCATAATCGGTTTTTTAGTCGTCCATCTGCGGCAGATTGAGCAGCACGTCGGCGATTATGTCCATGGCCTCGTCTATCAGCTCCTTGGTATGCGTGGCGGTATAGCTTGTCCGGATAAGGCATTCGCCCTGCGGGGTGGCGGGGGGAATTACCGGGTTTACATATACGCCGCGCTCAAACAGCATCTTGCAGGCCACAAACGTGCGCTGCACCGAATAAGTGTAGATGGGTATAATGGGGGTGCTGCTGTCCAAAATTTTGAGTCCGCGCCGCTTCAGCCCCGTGCGTGCGTAATCGGATATACCGGCAAGCGCGGTAACGCGCTCAGGTTCACGCTGCAAGATTTCCAGCGCCTTGTGCGCGCAAGCCACGTTTGCCGGCGGCAGCGACGCGCAGAATATAAACGGGCGGGAATTGTGCTTTACAAAATCCACAACATCGTGGTCACCGGCCATATATCCGCCCAAGCTTGCAAGCGATTTGGAAAAGGTGCCCATGATTATGTCCACTTCTTTTTCCAACCCAAAATGCTCGGCGGTGCCCCGGCCGGACTTGCCCAGCACTCCCAGCCCGTGGGCGTCGTCCACCATTACGCGCGCGCCGTATTGCTTGGCAAGCCGCACAATCTCGGGCAGGTTGCAGATGTCGCCGCCCATGCTGAATACGCCGTCTGTCACAATCAGCTTGCCCTTGCCCTCGGGCACGGCCTTGAGCCTGTCCTCAAGATCCTGCATGTCGTTGTGGCGGTAGCGAACCATCTCCGCATAGCTGAGCTTGCAGCCGTCGTATATGCTCGCGTGGTTTTCCTTGTCGCATAAAATAACGTCGCCCCGGCCCGCGATTGAGCTGAGTATCCCCAAGTTCGCCTGGAACCCCGTGCTGAAGGTCATGCACGACTCTTTATTTAAAAACTGCGCAAGACTGCTTTCAAGTTCCAGATGCAAATTGAGCGTGCCGTTCAAAAATCTCGAGCCCGAGCAGCCCGAACCGTATTGGCGGATTGCCTCAATGCCCGCCTCCATTACCTCGGGGTGAGATGTAAGTCCGAGATAGTTGTTTGAGCCGATCATTATTTTGCGGCCGCCTTCCATCTGCACCACAATGTCCTGGCGCGTATCCAACGCGTGGAAGTAAGGGTAGATGCCCGCGGCCTTTGCCGCCTTGACATCCTTATAATCGTAACATTTTTTAAACAAATCCATAACAAACCTGTCCTGTAGTTATTGCAAGTTAATTCTAACACTAATCATGCCGCACAGTCAAACAACTTTACGAAAAATAAGCGCCGACGCACATTCTGCAAGCGCGGCGGCCGGAAATTCCTGCAAACGCATGTGCCGTCCGCCCGACCGCAGCCGTAAGCATAGACACAAAATGTATAAATTTTTGTAAAAAGCCGCAACCCGCGCACAGGTAAATCGGTTTCTGTGCATTAAATCCCGGCTTTTTCATTGTGTTTTTGCAAAAAAAGCGACGACAGCCGCCTATCCGGCAACAAAAATAAAAAAAGCCTTGACTAAGCGCGCCTGCGGCATTATAATAAAAAAAAAGGGTATTCGGCTGGCTATGCGAGCTTGAAACGGACACACGTTATGAAAAAAAATGACGACGGTACCTTTAATTCAGGCAAGGATGTTTACACCGCAGATTTGGTTTTGATTTGGGCGTGGCTCAAACACTTCTTGCTCTTGTTCTTTTTTCTCTCACTGATTCTATACATATTTGCGGGCGGGCTGCCTTATCTGCCGCTGTACTCGTCGGGCGCTGCGTTTGCCCTGTCGATTGTCACGATGGCGTTTATGTGCCGCGGACTGTATGTTGTGGTGACAAAGGATTTTATCCATTCCAGCACTACAAACGGTTTCTACAGGCGCACTTTTACGCTGCGCATAGAGGAGATCAGGCACGTTACGCTAATCAACAACAGCCTCAGGCTGCTGCTGAGCGGCGGCGGGTACGAGGAAGTCTACAACCTCCGCCGGCCGGTTGAGCTCTATATGCGCCTGCGCGAGGGCGGCGGCGGTTACCGCAACATAAGTTTTTTAGACGACGACTTCATACCCCAGCACGTCACCCTGTCCTCAATGATGGGCAAGCAGTCAAAGAACTTTACGCTGTGCCGCACGTGCGCAAATTTACTGGCGGACGGCGGCTGCCGCTATTATGACATAAGGCCCACTTCGCTGCACAAGGACCACTGCGAGGATTACCGTCCGAACGGCGCGGATAAAAATTGAGCACAGCGGGCGCGCGAAGCAGTGCCAAATTGCTGGCAAAACTGAGCAACTGATCGCTGATATTATGCTTATGCCCACGCTAAAAGCCGCCTGCGGCAACCGTGCAGCGGCAAATCTTTCCGATTACAGTTCAAGCACTTTTTTACAGCCGAAAGGCGAAGGAGGAAACATAATGTTGGAAGGCCAGAGATTTTACCGCTGCAAAAAGTGCGGGAACATAATAGGCTTTATTAAAAATTCCGGCGTACCCATGTTTTGCTGCGGCGAGGAAATGTCCGTGCTGACAGCCAACACCGCTGACGCCGCGCAGGAAAAGCACCTGCCCGTAATCGCGCGCGAGGGCAACCTTGTCAAAGTGAGCGTAAGCAGCGTGCCGCACCCCATGCTGCCCGAGCACTACATAGAGTGGGTATACCTGCTCACCACAGAGGGCGGCCACCGCAAGACGCTTGAACCGGGCAAAGAGGCCGAGCTTGTCTTTGCGCTGACCGAGGGCGAACAGCCCGTTGCCGCGTTTGAGTATTGCAACCTCCACGGCCTGTGGAAGACGGATGTGACTGCATAGGGCGGAATTAACCTTACAACACAATAAGCCGGGTTTGCTTTTGCAAATCCGGCTTTGTAAAATTTTTTCAGGCAAACCGAGTCATCGGCCACAAAGCAAGCTTGGGTTTTATGTATCGTTGTTAAAATAATGTTCGTTTTTATGTTTTAAACGCAAAACACATAATTGTAAAGCGTACATATGCGGCCTTTAATGCAGTATTGACTTTACTCCTTTATTTCTTCAAGCAGTGCGTTTATATCGTAGAGCAGTTTTATCTGCAGGTATTTGATTTCCGCAGACAGCGTGTATCCCTGTGCTCCGGAATGCGCAATTTCCAATAGCGCAGACCTCAGACCTACCAGCGCGGCCTTTAGCTGTATGGAAACTAAGTCCTGCCCCAAGCGGTCGGGCGTTATTAAGCTTTGCAGCTTGAGCAGTTCGGCAGCCGCTTTCGCGCTGTCGGTTTTAAATGTATCAAGCTCAATGCTGAGCGAATACAGTCGGCTCTGCGCATCAAAAAAGCTTGCCATAGCAATGTCAAAATCCTTTTGGCTCAGCTCTGACGATGCAATAGCCGTGCTTTTAAGCTCTACGCGCAGCAGCGTAGCGGGCTGGCCGGATGCATTAAGCTTTTTGATAACGCTTTCGCAGTCTGCCCTGTCGGCATAAACCGCGGCAAGCACGCGGTAGCCCCGGTCGTCAGCTATGTAACCGGCGCCGTTGCGGCTCTTTACCGAAAGCGCGTATGCCTTTGCGGAATTGAGGTCGTCAAAGACTTTCAGGCACACTGCGTAGTACTCCCGTTTTTCAAAGCGCAGTTTGCCGTCTTGTCTGCCGGCGAGGCGGCCTATCATCATACCAACCGACATTATGCACAGGCATACACACAGTATTATTGCAAAAAATTGCACCCGGCGGTAAATTGAATTGTTTTTTTCGCCGGATTGCTTATAATTATAGTTGTGCATACATTACAACTTATGAGGCAACCGTAAAAGGTATGAATTCGGAAAGAGGTTTAAATTTAGGAAAATCATGAATTATCACATAGACACAGGCCTGATAATCGAGGCCTACTCAAACGAGGCGGAATGCCCGCTGTGTTATATCAGCGACATAGTAACCTCGCGCATACTCGAGCAGTTTGCCACCGAGGCGGTCATGTCCGACAGCGCGCGCGCAAAGGTAAATCAAAAGGGGATATGCGGCAGGCATTTTGAGCAGCTTTTTGCGCGTCCCAACAAGCTTGGCGTGGCGCTTCAGGCAGAAACACGCCTAAAATCGCTGCGCAAACTGCTGTCCGTGCCCAAGAATCCAAAGCAGGCGGACGCGCTTGGCAAGACAATAGAACAGAATATGGCTACCTGTCTGCTGTGTGAGCTGGTGGACTTCAACATGGACAGATACTATAAGACCTTTGCGCAGATGTTCCGCAAGGAACCGAATTTTGAGCAGAAAATCAGGCAGTCAAAGGGCATATGCTTTTTTCATTACGGCAAGCTTTTGCGCCACAGCGGCAACGCCGGGCCGGCCGCATCCGCGTATCTTCAGACGCTTGCGTCCACTCAAGACGCCACATTGGAAAAGCTGCAGCATGAGCTTGACGGCTTTGTGCAGATGTTTGACTACCGCAGTGCGGGGGTATCCCAGCCTGCCAGCAAGGACGCGCACATACGCGCCATAAACAAGATAAAGGGAAGAACAAAGTAAAGCACAGCTTGTCAAGATTTCTGTGTGTTTAAACGTGCTTTAATATCCGCTCACGCTTTGTATTGATTGGAGTTAAAGACTTAACAATAAGTAATTTTTAAAATACGTAATATTATTGTCGTAAAATGATAGAGTATATGAAAAGAGCTGCCGGTGCAAATACGGCAGCTCTTGCGCTTTTATTTTAATTTAATGTTGAGAAATTTATTTTAACGTGTTACATAATCCGTTATTATACAGTCGTCAAAACTCAATCACCGACAAACTCTTTGAACGTGCCCTCAATTATCACTTCTTCATAATCAATTCCGTAGTATAACGGCCGCATCACGCGCAGCGCAACAGAATCGCCTACCGAGCTGTCCTTTATAAATCCGGTCAGCTGGCTATAGTGTGTGATTGTTGTAAGAGAGTCGCGGCTGTTGCCGTATGCGACAATTATATCTCCTGTTTTTAAGGCTGCGGGGGCATATGCATAGTTGACAGACGTAACCATTACGCCATAGACATCAGCGCGCTTTATTCGGTATACAAATTTTGTTTTGTCATACTCAATGCCCAGCCTTACGCGTCCGGCTACGTAGCCAAGGTCAATCAAGTCGCTTATTATGGGCACAGCCTGGTCGGTAGTGATGGAAAAGCCCATGCCCTCATAGCCTTCTGCAACGATTTTGGCAGAGTTGATTCCTATCACATAGCCGTAAGCATTGATGAGGGGGCCTCCTGAGTTGCCGGGGTTTATTGCCGCGTCTGTCTGCAGCGTGCTCACGCTGTAGCCCGATGTCGTGGGCAGCTCGCGTTCGAGCGCGGATATATACCCGAACGTAGCCGAGGCGCTGCCCGCCAAGCCGCCGGGAAAGCCTATGGCGATCACAAAGTCGCCCATTCTTGCGGGCGTTTCGGACTGAGTATACGCAAGGCGAACCTCGGGGTAATTGTGTTCAAGCGCTGCGTTTTCCACCTTGATGACGGCTAAGTCGGTAAATACATCCGAGCCGACTATTGCGGCGTTAAATGTGTTGCCGTCGTGGAATGTCACCGTAATTGCCTGCTGATTTTCGATTACGTGTGCATTGGTAATGATATAGCCGTTTTCCGCATCCACCAAAAACCCAGAGCCGGTGGAATACACCTGCCCGCCCGTATAGTTTGAAATAAACACCACAGACGGCAGCAGTTGTTCAACCACATCCGCGGGCGTAAGCTCGTCGCCCGTGGATACGCTGAGCTGATAGACGTTTATGTTTGAGGCGGTGTTTACCGTATACTCACCCTTTGGCGATGAAGAAATTAAAAACGGATAGGTGCAGCCGGTGAGCAGCGTTACGGCGAGCAGCAGAGCTAATACCGTAATTACCCCCCTTAAAGAGTTGCGTTTTTTTGTGTAACTGTTGCTCTTTATCATAATAAAACCTCTAATATAATTGCATTACGCGCAGCTTGAGGACAAACTGATACAATCCATTAGCGTATAGCGCAATGCGAATACCCCATTTATAAGTGAATGTTGCCCCGCGTTGCCTACAAATTTTGCACTTATAATATATATATTGTAAACACTTGAAAACATTTTACACGCCGCGCTTGAAAACAATTTGATCAAAGCGGTAAAATAGTGTGAAATTTTGCTTGCTGTTTTCGTTGATTTGGTGAAAACAAATCAACCGCTTAAAAGATATTGCAAAACTCAGCCAAGATTCCGCATAATGCGCAAAAAGAGACAAGGTGCTTTAAAATCAATGTCTTAAAGCAAGTCCTCTTTGCGTACTATTTCAAACACAGCCGAAGGATTTTGTTTGAGTATCGCGGCGGTAAGCTCCTGCGCATCGTGGGCGTTTACGCACAAGAAGTGAGTTTTGTCCTTGCCGTCATGCTTGAAAAACAAAAATGTTTCGGCGGCGTCACGGTAATTTACTATGCGGTAAATGCTTTGCACGTCCAATGTAGTATAAAAAATACCGGTGCCGTAGACTTTTAATTTTCCGTCGCCGAGCACGTATCTTGACGCATAAACTGCAGACAGGCACATTATTACTATGACGGCGTTAAGTAAAATATATACCGCACCCTCGGCAATGCGCTCTCCGATGGGCATAGCAACGGCGACAAGGTGATAGACATTATACAAAAGCAGCACAAAAAATACGGCGGCCAGCGTGTGCGCAAGCGTGACAATGGTGCGCGAATAGGTTATTTTAAACTTCAAAACAGCTCCTCCCGGATGCAAATACGTTTTTTATGATATGAAAAATATGGTTCGCCGCACTGCTTTTACAGCCCGCAGCCGCACTGCGGCAAATAAAGCTCCAGCAATGCAAAATATCGGTATATACGGAAAAACACAGGCTTTTCTACATTATTTTACCATATAAGGGGATTATATACAATAATTTATGCATACCCTTCAAAACACTTGATTTTTTATTGTAAAAGGGGTAGAATATAATTAGCTCGGCTTTGGGCGGCAGGCAAAAGACCTGCACATAAGCTGGGTTTTTTTAAGAGTATGGATAAATTTGCACACATCAAAGAGCATATCGCGCCTCAGATTATAGAGGTATTCGGGATAAGCATGAGCGAGAGCGTATTTTACGCCATATGCGTGTCTCTGTTTCTCATTATCTCCGCGGCGCTTATAAGGATATTTTATATCCCCAAGTTTTCAATGGTTCCCAAACGTTTTCAGGCAATGCTTGAGATGGTGATAGACTTTTTTGATAAGCTCGCGGGCGAGAGCGGCAAGCTGAAAAAGTTTCTTTCGCCGTATATTTTTAGCGTAGCGGCGTTTATTTTCTTTGGTATAATGATTGAGATGCTGGGATTCCGTCCGCCGCTGGCGGATATAAACACCACGCTCGCGCTTGCACTGATGACCTTTTTGCTGGTCAATTTTTTCGGCATCAAGAGGCACGGGCCGATAGGGCGGATTAAATATTTCTTTAAGCCCACGGCAATTGTAGGCCCTTTCCGCATAATGAGCGACCTTATGGTTCCGGTGTCCATGTCCTTCCGTCTGTTCGGAAGCGTGCTCTCGGGGCTTATCGCCATGGAAATCATATACGCCATGCTGCCCTTGGTGCTGCCTGTGATAGCGTCGCCGGTGTTTACGCTGTTCCACGCATTGGTTCAACCCTATATATTCACCATGCTCACCGTGCTCTTTATAAGCGAGGCGGCAGAATAAACGGACATCATTTTTACGGAAGGGAATATGGCGCGCCCTCAGTTAGAATTTGCGCCGCAATCAGTAATATAAGTCCCGCTAAAAAGCGAGCATTACAGCTCGTTTTTTCATAGTTTATGATGCGCGTTTGCGCTGCATTCTGCCGCGAAGCTATTCGCTCAAATATCATTATTTCCATACATAAATTTTGTTTGCGCGGGTTACGCAAATGCGGGGGCCGCTTTTAGCCTGTATTGCCGAAAACAATACGGCGTACAAAAAACATTTGCGGCGCAAGTTTTTGATTGCATATGCAAACACTATAAAAGCTTTGCGGCTTTAAGCGGCGGTCAAATGTATGTAACAATGATTTGGCAAGCCTATTGTCGATACGATATGACGCGGCAACCAACCAACATACGGCTTAACCGCCCTTGTTAAAACAGCCTCCCTGACGAGGCGCAAAGAATAAAATATAAAAATTTGTCGGAGGATAAAAATATGGCAACACTTATACAGGCGGCAGGCCTTTTGCTTGCTACAGACTTGGCATTTAAGGCGATTGCCGCAGCCATAGCCGTAATCGCGGGCTTAGGCGCGGGCATAAGCATGGGGCTTGCAACCGGCAAGGCAGTGGAAGCTACCGCCCGTCAACCCGAGGCCGCGGGCATGATCCGCAGCACATTGATAATGGGTCTGGTCTTTGCCGAGACCACTGCGCTGTACGGGCTGATAATCTCGCTTATCATTATTTTTGTGCTGTAACATCAAGCCGCACGTTTACAAGGTTGCAGCAATTGTTTTTTGCACATTGCATATCGGCGCAGGTTTTCTTATATAGTCGA
>CAZPMG010000075.1:5935-9466 GCA_964587785.1 uncultured Clostridia bacterium | reverse complement strand
AAAACTCACGTTTCAGATTGTTTTGCTATATAGGACATGAGTCCTCCTGCGGATATAATGCCCTGTAAAAATACCGGGAAAGGCGTAAACGTGCCCTCCTCTCCTGTGGTGAGGTTTTTGATCCGGCCATTGTCAAAGTCTATCTCTACGCTGTCGCCGTCTGCGATAGCCTTGTCATACTCAATGATGGCAAGCCCGGTGTTTACGGCGTTGCGGTAAAATATGCGGGCAAAGCTCTTGGCTATTACGCAGGCAATGCCGGAATATTTTATGGCAATGGGCGCGTGCTCGCGGGAAGAACCGCAGCCGAAATTTTTGCCGCCCACTATTATGTCGCCGGGCTTTACCTTGGAGGTAAAATCCTTGTCTATGTCCTCCATGCAGTGCTTTGCAAGCTCGTGCGGGTCGGATGTATTGAGATAACGTGCGGGTATGATTACGTCTGTATCCACGTTGTCGCCGTACGTCAGCGCTCTTGCGGTAATTTTCATGTTGTTTTCTCCTTTACTTAAGGCAAATACTTTAGATAACAGGCAAAGTTTGTTTTTTTAAGTTTCATGCCGCGGCTTCATTTGGAAGCGTATTGTATATTGAAATTTAAACTATTTTATATTGCCTGCTTAAAATTCAAACTGATTACAGGCTGCCGGGGTGAGTTAACTTGCCGGTTATTGCCGATGCCGCGGCAACCGCCGGGCTCGCCAGATAAACCTCGCTCTCTACGTGGCCCATGCGCCCTACAAAGTTGCGGTTTGTGGTGGCAACGCAGCGCTCTCCCTCTGCCAGTATACCCATGTGTCCGCCCAAACAAGGGCCGCAGGTGGGCGTTGAAACTATGCAGCCGGCTTCTATGAGCTGCTCAATATAACCCGCTCTGAGAGCGTCCAAATAGATTTTTTGGGTGGCAGGGAATACGATTGTGCGAACCCCTTTGCTTACCCTCTTGCCCCTTAATATCTCTGCCGCCTGCGCAATGTCTGACAGCCGCCCGTTTGTGCAGGAGCCTATTACAACTTGGTCGATGGTTATGTCCCCGATGCTGTCAAATGTCCGTGCGTTTTCCGGCAGGTGAGGAAACGCAACCGTGGGCTGAATCTCCGACAAATTGATTTCGTAAGTCTTTTCGTATTCGGCATCGGCATCTGCGGCAAAGATGCGCGGCGTCTTGGCGCTGTGCTGCCTGATATAATCAAGCGTGACCTCGTCCACTCCGAAAATGCCGTTTTTCGCGCCAGCCTCGATTGCCATGTTGCATATGCAAAGCCTGTCGTCTATGGTGAGATTAGCTACGCCCGGCCCGGTGTATTCCATACTCTTGTAAAGCGCGCCGTCAACGCCTATCATGCCTATTATGTGCAGGATAACGTCCTTGCCGGACACCCACCTTTGCAGCTTGCCTGTGAGGTTGAACCGCAGCGCGGACGGAACCTTGAACCACGCTTTGCCGGAGGACATCCCCGCCGCCATATCAGTGGAGCCTACGCCCGTGGAAAACGCGCCCAAAGCGCCGTAAGTGCAGGTGTGGCTGTCTGCGCCTATCACAAGATCGCCCGCTACAACCAAGCCTTTTTCCGGCAGAAGCGCGTGCTCTATTCCCATTTCGCCCACGTCAAAGAAATTGGTTATTCCCTGTTTGTGCGCAAACTCACGCACCTTTTTGACCTGCTGGGCGGCCTTTATGTCCTTGTTGGGCGTAAAGTGGTCCATTACAAGCGCAACCTTGCCGCAGTCGAATACGCCGCCGCACGCCGCCTTTTCATATTCGTTTATGGCAACCGGCGAAGTGATGTCGTTGCCGAGCACAAGGTCAAGGTCGGCCATTATCATGTCGCCAGCCTTTACGCTCTGCTTGCCGCTGTGTGCGGCCAGTATCTTTTGTGTCATTGTCATACTCATGCGTTGCTTACCTCTTTTACTGCCTCTTTTTTATAAAGAATATATTCCAGCGAATCCACAAGCGCTTTCCAGCTTGCCTCGATTATATCGGTGGATACGCCGACCGTAGTCCAAACGCTTTTGCCGTCGCTGCTGTCCATAAGCACCCGAACCTTGGCAGCCGTGGCATCCTGCGCGGACAGCACGCGCACCTTGTAGTCAGTCAAGTGTACGTCCTTAAGTTGCGGATAAAACACCGTGAGCGCCTTGCGCAGCGCAGTGTCCAGCGCGTTTACCGGCCCGTTGCCCACCGATGCAGTGGTCTCGGTCTTGCCGTCAACCTCTATCTTTAAAACTGCGTACGCACCCGCTTCTCCGTCGGACGCGGGAGACTCGCCGCTGGTCTTGTACATACCAAGCTTAAAGTGCGGCTTGTATTTGCCAAGAACGTTCAGCACAAGCAGCTCCAAGCTGGCGTCCGCCGCCTCAAACTGATAGCCCTCATGCTCTAAAGCCTTTAGCCTTGCAATTATTTCCGCTGTCTCAGGCGAGTTTTTGTCAAGATCGGCTGCCAAATATGCCATCTTGGCAAGCACCGTGGTGCGCCCGGAAACCTCGCTCATCAAAAAGCGTCTGCGGTTGCCCACGCTTTCAGGCTGAACATGCTCAAAGGAACTTGAGTTTTTTGCCACGCCGTCTATGTGCATGCCCCCCTTATGCGCAAACGCGCTTGCGCCCGTGTAAGGTTTGTTGGGCATAAGCCGCTGATTTGCAATCTCTGAAAGCCTGATTGCCGTGTCTGTCAATGTTTCCAAACCGCCTTCTATGCAACGATAACCGCGTTTAAGCTGCATTGTGGGCATAAACACGCTCAGGTCTGTGTTGCCGCAGCGTTCGCCTATGCCGGTAAAAGTGCCTTGAATGTGACAGGCGCCGGCCTCTGTTGCCGCAATGGAATTTGCCACCGCACAGCCGGAATCGTTGTGACAGTGTATTCCCACCCTGACATCGGGAAACCGTGAGGTCACCTTTTGCGTAAGCTCGAATATCTCAGACGGCACGCAGCCGCCGTTTGTGTCGCACAGGCACAGCACGTCCGCGCCCGCACTCACGGCGGCGTCCAGCACCGACAGGGCGTAATCCTCGTTTGCCTTGCAGCCGTCAAAGAAATGTTCGGCGTCAAATATAACTTCCTTGCCGTGCTGCTTGAAAAAACGCAGTGTATTATGCACTATCTCAAGGTTTTCCTCAAGCGTGGCGTTTAAAATCTTGTGCACGTGAAAGTCCCATGACTTGCCGAATATGGCAACCGCGGGAGTTTCTGCCCCAAGCACGGACAGCACGTTCTTATCCTCCGCCGGAGAGACGCCCTTGCGGCAGGTGCTGCCGAATGCGCACAGTGTAGAGTTTTTTAAGGTTATGCCCTTGACCTTTTCAAAAAACTCCATATCCTTGGGATTGGATGCCGGATTGCCTGCTTCAATGTATCTCACGCCGAACTCGTCAAGCGTACGGATAATATTGAGCTTGTCAGAAACGGAAAAAGACACGCCCTCGCCCTGCGCCCCGTCGCGCAGAGTGCTGTCAAATATTTCAAGCTCCCTGATTTTAGCGTGGGAGTTTTTTGCCATGCTTACCTCCGTAAAGTGCCCTAAA
>CAZPMG010000075.1:1961-5835 GCA_964587785.1 uncultured Clostridia bacterium | reverse complement strand
ATGTGGCCTATCGCCGCGCCGCGCGTTGCGCCTGAAAACCGTCCGTCGGTGAGCAGCGCCACGCTTGAATCAAGCCCCATGCCGGCGATTGCCGATGTCGGCCCAAGCATTTCGCGCATACCCGGACCGCCTGCCGGGCCCTCATTGCGTATTACAACCACATCTCCGGTCTTTATCTTGCCGCCGTAAATGCTTGCTATGGCGTCGTCCTCACTGTCGAAAACCTTTGCCGCGCCTGAAAATTTTTGCATATTAGCAGCAACGGCGCTGCGCTTTACCACCGCACCCTTTTCTGCAAGGTTGCCAAATAGCACGGCAAGCCCGCCTTCCGCCGAATAGGGATTATTGGCGGTGCGTATCACCGACTTGTTGCGGTTTTTCGCCAGAGCGGTCAACGCGCCCAGCGTGACGCCGCCCACCGTCTTTGTGGAGGTGTCAACAAGGCCTGCCTCCGCAAGCTCTTTGAGCACCGCAGAAATTCCGCCCGCCGCGTGTAAATCCTGCACGTGGTAAGGGCCTGCCGGCGCAAGCTTGCAAAGGTTGGGAGTTTTGGAGCTGACTTCGTTTATCATGGACAAATCAAACGGAATATCAGCCTCAAAACAAATTGCCGCAAGGTGAAGCACGGTGTTTGTAGAGCAGCCCAGCGCCATGTCTACGGTGAGCGCGTTGCGCGCCGCCGCAGGAGTGAGTATATCAAGTGCGCGCACGCCCTCTCTCACCAAGTTCAAAATAGTCTCGCCCGACTGCTTTGCCAGCCTGATTCTCTCTGAGTAGACCGCGGGTATGGTTCCTCCGCCGGGCAGGGCAAGCCCCACCGCCTCAGTAAGGCAGCTCATTGAGTTTGCCGTAAACATACCCGAACACGAACCGCAGGTGGGACAAGCGGAGTTTTCAATTTCCGCAAGCTTGCTCTCGTTGATTTTTCCTGCCTTTAGTGCGCCCACTGCCTCAAACACGCTGTTTAGGTTGAGGCCTTCGCCGTCGTCGCCGCAGGGCAGCGACAGCATTGCGCCGCCGGTTACGAATATGGACGGCAAATTCAGACGCATTGCCGCAATCAGCATACCCGGCACCACCTTGTCGCAGCTGGGCATAAACACCAGCCCGTCAAAGCAGTGCGCACGCACCGTGCATTCAATGCTGTCCGCGATAATCTCGCGAGTGCACAGCGAATATTTCATGCCCGTATGCCCCATGGCTATGCCGTCGCATACTCCTATGGTGTTGAACTCCAGCGGAGTGCCGCCCGCAGACAGCACCCCGTCCTTTACCGCGCGTGCAAGCTGCGGAAGATGTACGTGACCGGGTACGATTTCGTTGAAGGAGTTTACTATGCCTATGAGCGGCCGTTGTATCTGCGCATCGGTAAGTCCTGCCGCCTTGAGCAGCGAACGGTGCGGCGCGCGCTCCGGCCCTGTTTTTAGCTGATTGGAATTCATATATGCTACCTTAATCTTTAATTAGAGTTTTTCAGTTCTTGCGGCCGGACGTTTGAATATGGCTATTATTGAGCCGGACTCGCCGTAACCTCTGTTTGCTGTGGCAAAATTTACAAGCTCCCAGCCTTTGCTTCCCATTTCGTTGAGCTTTGCATCCAGCTCTTCAGAGTTGAACTTGCCGCCCATAAAAGAAGCCGTGGCCTTGATAATCTCTGTCCTATATTCCCACATATAACAATATCTCCTGGTTTAGCTGAGAAACACGCGGCTATTGCGTTCACTATACGGAAACCGTTATTATTATTCAATCAGTCCTCATCAAGAGAATTAATCAGTCCTCGTACTTTTTGTTTTGGTTAAAGCTCATTGCCTTGCGCAGCTCTGCACCAGTTTTTTCTATCAGGTGCTCGCTCTCTAACCTGCGTGTTGCGGAAAAATGCGGGCGGTTTGCTTGATTCTCAAGTATCCAATTGCGGGCAAATGTGCCGTCTTGAATCTCCGCAAGCACCTTTTTCATTTCCTTTTTGGTGTCGCTTGTAATCATGCGCTTGCCCACCTCGTAACCGCCGAACTCAGCGGTGTCGCTTATGGAATAGCGCATAAACGACAGTCCGCCTGCTACCACAAGGTCAATTATCAGCTTCATCTCGTGCAGGCACTCAAAGTATGCGCTCTCCGGCGAATACCCTGCCTCCACAAGCGTTTCAAAGCCTGCCTTCATAAGCTCGGCAACTCCGCCGCAGAGCACTGCCTGCTCGCCGAACAGGTCGGTTTCAGTCTCCTCGCGGAAGGTGGTCTCAAGTATTCCCGCGCGGCCGCCGCCGATTGCAGATGCATAGGCAAGCGCAATCTGTTTTGCCTTGCCGCTCGCATCCTGATGCACGGCAACAAGGCAGGGCACGCCCTTGCCCTCTAAATATTCAGAGCGCACGGTGTGGCCGGGGCCTTTGGGGGCAATCATGATTACGTCAACGTTCTCAGGCGGTGTTATCTGCCCGTAATGAATGTTAAAGCCGTGCGCAAACGCAAGCGCCGCACCCGCCTTTAAATTGGGCTTTATGTCGTTTTTATAAATTGCCGCCTGCTTTTCGTCATTGACAAGCAGCATAACCACGTCGGCAAGCTTGACGGCCTCGGCGGTGTTATAAACAGTAAGCCCCTGCGCCTTTGCGCGCGCTGCGGACTTGCTGCCCTCATACAGCCCTACAACCACATTTACGCCGCTGTCACGCAGGTTGAGCGTGTGTGCGTGCCCTTGGCTGCCATAGCCGATCACCGCCACAGTCTTGCCGCTCAAAAGCTTTTGGTCACAGTCCTTTGCATAATAAATTGTTGCCATATCAAAATTCTCCTTAAAACTTAAAAAATGATTATATATAATTATACACTATTTACTACTCGTCGTCTATTACCGATGCGCCCAAAGTCAGAGTCTTTGAGCCGCGGGAGATTGCCGTTACGCCCGTGCGGCAAATCTCGGATATGCCGAACCTGCGCAGATAATCCAAAAATGCCGCGCATTTAGAGCTGTTTCCGGTTATCTCCACCGTGACCGAATCGGACGACAAATCCACCACCTTGGCGCGGAATATATCCACAGCCTGCATGATGTCCTTGTGCGCCTCTTGGGAAATGTTAAGTTTTATCAGCAGCATCTCGCGCATTACAATGCTTTCCTTGCTGAGCAGCTCGGTTTTAAGCACGTCGTGAAGCTTGTCAAGCTGGCGGATTATCTGTTCTTTGATATAATCGTCGCCCTTGGCAGTTATTGTTATGCGTGATATTTTGGGGTCTTCGGTTTCGCCCACAGAGAGCGTGTCAATGTTGAAGGCGCGGCGCGCAAACAGGCCTGACACGCGCGTGAGCACGCCCGCCTCGTTGCGTACAAGCATGGAGATTACAAAGTTATCCTGATTCATCTCTTATCCTCTCAAAATAATGTCTTTAATCGTGCCGCCCGGCGGTATCATGGGCAGTACCTTTTGATCGTGGTCTATTACCGCCTCAACAAGCACCGGCCCTTTGGCAGAAAACGCTTTCTCAAGCGCGGGGGCAAGCTGGTCTAAACTGCTTACGCGCAATCCATCTGCGCCCATCGCCTTTGCAAACATCACATAGTCCGTGCGCCTCTCAAGGCTGGTGTTGGAATAACGCTTGTCGAAAAACAGCGACTGCCACTGCCTGACCATGCCGAGAGCCTGATTGTTGAGCAGCATTATAACTATAGGCAGCTCGTTGCTTACCGCGGTGGCAAGCTCATTCATATTCATATGAAAGCTGCCGTCGCTGGTAAACAGCACCGTGCGCTTTTTGCCGCGGCCTATACACGCTCCTATTGCCGCGCCAAAGCCAAAGCCCATCGTGCCAAGCCCGCCGGATGTAACCAAGGTGCGCGGCCTGGAAAACTTGTAATACTGCGCCGTCCACATCTG
>CAZPMG010000075.1:0-1861 GCA_964587785.1 uncultured Clostridia bacterium | reverse complement strand
TGCAGTATCTTGCGCCCCTTGTAAAACTCTTCCTTATGGCCTGTAGCGCGGTCGGAAAACCTTGTTCCGACTGCTATCAAAAGGTCGCACTTTGACATGGCAAGCGATGCGGCATACTTGCCGTGCATTCCCGTCATTCCCAGATAATAAGGATTTTCACTGCCCATTACGGTTATGCCCATCATGCTTGTGCCGACAGGCGCGTCGATAGCCTCGGCAAACGCCTTGAGCTGCGGAGCGGCATCGGCAATTATTACGCCGCCGCCCGAATAGATAAACGGCCTTTGACTCTGCTTGATAAGCTCGGCAGCGCGTTCAAGCTGCTCGATTGCCGGAGCCTGAGTAAACTCCGGACGGGCCGCAGGCTTTGCCGGCGTAAATTCCGCCTGTGATGTCTGGATATCTTTAGGAACGTCAATAAGCACTGGCCCCGGCCTGCCGGAGCGCGCAATTTCAAACGCTTCCCTCATTATATCCGCAAGCCGGTTTACATCTTTTACGATATAATTGTGCTTGGTTATGGGCATTGTAATTCCGGTAATATCCACTTCCTGAAAGCTGTCGCGGCCGATGAGCGCGCGCGCAACGTTTCCGGTTATTGCCACAAGCGGCGTGGAATCGAGGTAAGCGTTTGCTATGCCTGTTACAAGGTTTGTAGCGCCCGGACCGGACGTGGCGATTACCACGCCTGTTTTTCCGCTGGCGCGCGCATAGCCGTCTGCGGCATGGCAGGCGCCCTGCTCGTGGCAGGTGGTGTAGTGCGTGATGCGGTCGGCGGCCTTATACAGCTCGTCATAGATGTGCAGCACCGCGCCGCCCGGATAACCAAAGACGGCATCCACACCCTGTTCTATCAATGTTTCAACAATAATTCCCGCTCCGTTAAGCTTCACTTTTGTCCTCCTTAAACCGCTGCTTGCTTCTGTTTAAAATTTGGCGCCCGTTTACTCTATATGGTTGCGCCGGCTTACTTGCAATTATTAAAAAAACCTGCGGCGGATTTGCCACAGGTTTGTTGACTGCTATATATTGCTTTCAACTAACTTTTGGCAAAACCCTATCCGCGCTAACGCCTACGACGATAACGCTTACAATAATTATTATAATGTCGGCTGCCGCATTGAACAGTCTTGCCATTGGTTGTGCTCCCTTATAAAAAAACAGCGATAACGCCATTTTGTTTGCCTCGCAGTCAAAGTTAAAAATTTACACCGCATGGCTGTTAATAAACCAAAACCCCACACCATCAAAGTGCGGGGCCGCTTGAAATCTCCATACCCCGGCACTTTTGCGCTTAAAGACAGAGCCTGCCCTTAGCCAAAGACCGGAGATCTAAAAAAACAATTACACTTTTGTTTATGTTGGGTAAAACTCATTTTACACCCCAAAAATTTAGATTTAAAAAAGTTTAGCACACGCCGGCGCGGCTGTCAAGCACATTGTCCGCTTTTGCTAAAATTATTGCTTATACAGATTATAAGCACAGCTAATTTGCCGATATGTCCAAATTAGCCGGTTTGTTTTCTCCCCGCTACGCATTTTGATTGTGGCATTTTTTGTCATATTTTATTTGGTAATCATTGGCTGTAATTTTGATAACTTTTTCAGTAGTGCTACGCAGGACAATTTAAAATGAAGTCAATAAACCAAGCATTTGCCTATATTTACGCAGGTTTTGGCCGGGTTTTGAGCAGGAAAAAACAACTGTAAGATTTTTGACATTTTATGCGGCAAAACTGTTGACATTTCCTGCGGAATGTTGTATATTTTTATAGCGTCGTTTGATGTCACGGGGTGTAGCGCAGTTGGTAGCGCACGTGGTTTGGGACCATGGGGCCGGGAGTTCAAGTCTCTTCACCCC
>CAZPMG010000074.1:0-9593 GCA_964587785.1 uncultured Clostridia bacterium | reverse complement strand
CGACATTTGCGCCCGCCTGCTCCAGCAGGGCAATGTCTCTCTTAAGCTTTTCCGCACCGTAAGCCATGCCCCGCCCTCCCGTTTGTCAATCAACTTGAAATTTAGAGCAGCAGCTTCGAGTGATATCTCTCGGATAGAACGGGATAAAAGCGCAGCCTTTAGTGGCACTAAAGGTGAGCATTTTTTGCCGTTATACTTAATTAACTTCAAAAGTTGTTCACAACTTTTGAAACGGCTTGCTTTTAGCAAGCCGGGCAGCGCGCCCGCGCTGCCTTTAATATCCGTGCATAGTCGATTAACGCGGCTTTGCGCCGCACAGCAAGCTTGCTTGCTGTTTGAAAACTGCCGGTGCAGTTTTCAAGTTAATTGACTATATAGACCAAATAGGCGCCGAAGATGCAATTTAAATCAAGGGAATTGACTATCCATTGACAGTTTATGCAGCGCGGCAAAGGGTGTGTGTCAAAGCTAAGCAGGCTTAAGTTCAAAAGTGCTGCGCGCTTTTGAAGTGAATTTGTATAAAGGCGCAAAGAACGCGCGGAAAAAACACGCGCGTCCAAAGCTGTTATTAATTTATTGACTATACTTAAGCTGATCAAACTTCCTAGGCGGCTGATTTTATTGTCACTTGTAATTGTTTTATCATTTATTACAGCTGCTATCACTTGTGATAGTCCGAGCCCGCGTCTATCATAAACGCGCGGTAAAGCTGTTCCAGCAGCATTACGCGTGCCATTGTATGCGGAAAGGTCATGTCCGACATGGAAATCAGGCTGTCCGCGCGCTGCTTTACGCCGTCCGACAGCCCGTGCGAGCCGCCTATTATCAGCGTAAGCCTTTCGCCGCGGCTTTTTATGCCGCTGACAAAGCCGCTGAGCGCGCGGCTGTCCATGCGTTCGCCCTCTATGGCAAGCGCCGCGCAATGCCCGGCTATGCGGGGAGCAATAAACTCCTGCTCCTCTTTGAGCATTGTTGCCATGTCCTTGGCGCGGCTCTCAGGCACCTCGGCAATCTCCAAATCGCAAAACCTGCCAAGACGCTTTTGATATTCTGCGCAGCCCTCTTTGAGCCAGCGGTCGCGCAGCTTGCCCACGCATATAAGCTTTACTTTAAACATATTTAAATCGCTTATGCCGGCGGGCCAAAGTTAGCAAGGTCGACAAGCAGCATTATCACAAATACCATTGCGCCCGGCAGTGCGTACAAAAGCCCTCGCCACAGCACGGGCGGCTGCGTTTGAGCCTGCAGGGGCGGATACAGCGACGCCTGAGTGTCGAAAGGGTCAAACGACTGCATTGCGGTGTTAAATTGCTCCTGCGGATTTACCGGTTTGTCCGTCCAGCCGCCGGCGTTGGGGCTGCGGAATAAATTGACGATGAACAGCACCAATCCCGCGGTTCCCGCAAGCAGCACGCCGATAAACGCGCCTGAGATTACGGGATTTGACATGAGCAGCTGCTCAAGCTCTGCCTCGGTGGTAAAGAAGTTGTCGCTGAGCATTTGGATTATTACGGCGATAAGGTTGTTTGCAAGGTGCGCAAACACCGCCAGCTTGACATTGCCCGTCTTTATCACCACCAGCGCGAAGAACAGTCCTGCCATAAACGCGTTTAAAAGCTGACCCCAGTTCATGTGCATGAGCGCAAACATACCCGCAGATATAAACGCCGCGCGCACGGCGCCCAAAGGCTTAAGTCCGCGGAGTATTACGCCGCGGTATACGATTTCCTCGATAAACGCAGGAAAAAGCACCACCCCGATAAGCGCGCCCGCAATGTTTCCAGGGTCGGTAAGACTGGGAATATCAAACTCGTTGCTGTAGCCCATCGCGTCCAAAACGGTTGCGTATACGGCGTTTATCCACAGAAAACCGCAGAACATACACGCGCCCAGCAACAGCCCCTTGAAAACCGTGCGCACGGTAAATTTAGGCGTGCCCGGCTCGTCCGAGAGAAGCTTTCCGTAATTGAACCTGCGCGCAATCAAATACACGCCCAGCAGCATGAGCAGGTAAAGCCCTGCCTGCGCTGTCCACACTATCGCCGGAGAGGAGGCAAGCTGTTCGACACGCTCGGCAATAAGCTGAGTGAGATACTCATCGTCAAAACTCGTCTGGCCGGTAGCCGCCATCTGCGCGCCCACATAAAGCCCCGCAAGCATTGCCAGCACCACGCCCAACCCGACTTGCAGCACAATAATAGCAAGCATCGCCACGGTAAACATTATTCCCGACATAATTGTGCCGGGTTTGCGCACAGGTGCGGGGCGCACGGGTGCGCCGTAGCCGTAAAATTGCTGACCGTTCATATCTCCTCCTGCCTGTTAAAGTTAAGCGCGCGGCGTGCCTTAGTAAACGCAATGCCGTATGCAGCGCAAATTGTTTAAATATTTCAAATGACCAAATACAATCTGAGCAGCCGCGGCGGATTAAGTGCCAAACCGCAAACGATATTACTGCAAAAAACTGTTAAATTGCGCGGTGCAATTGCCTTATACTTTTATTTGGTTAAATTGTTAAAATTTTTAAATTAATTGACTTTATAATCTGCGCAAATAATTATACGTCTATCCAGCCGCTGGGCGCGTGCTGCTGCGCTATGTGAAGTATGTAGTCGCTGCCCTCGCTGTAGCGCTCACGCGCCAGCTTGCCGCTCACAGCGGAAAACGCAAGCTCAGGCAGGTTGTTGTTTTCGGACAGATGGCCGAGCATCACCTTGCGCGTGCCGTTTTTTACGGCGAACAGCGCAAGCTCTGCGCAGGCGTCGTTGGAAAGATGCCCGGACGGCGAGAGTATGCGCCGCTTAATGCTGTAAGGATACCGCCCCGACATCAGCATATCCACATCGTGGTTTGCCTCTGCAAACAGCAAATCCGCGCCGCGAACTGCCTCAAAAACCCCCTCGTTTACTATTCCGAGGTCGGTAAAATAGGCAACCTTTTTGCCGCCGGCTGTAACGGAAAAACCCGTGCAGCAGCTTGAATCGTGGCTTACGCGCACGGCGGTAATTTGCATACTCCCCACCTCAAACGAGGCGCTTGCAAAGCTCTTTATCTCGTTTAGGCCAATCTTGCAAAATGCAGAGAGAGCGGGCGCGCCGTCCGCGTGGATGTGCACGCTCCTGCCCGTGGCGTTGCAAAAATCTTTTATGCCCCTGCTGTGGTCGATATGCTCGTGCGTGCAAATTACGCACTCTATGTCGCCGGGCACAAGCCCCGCAACCCCAAGCCGCCGCGAAAGTTCGCGCGCGCTCAGTCCAAGATCAATTAAAACGGCTGTACGTCCGTCAGAAAGCAGTACGCTGTTGCCCCGGCTGCCCGATGCAAGCGAGTAAATTTGTAGCCCCATAATAGTTTATATTATACAATATATCTGTTGTTAAAAGCAAGTTTAAATGTTATAATCTGTACAATAGCAACCTTAAAGGAAGAGAATGCGCACAATTTCCACGGAAAAGATATATGACGCAGCCGTACGGCTGATAGGCAATGCCTGCACCCGCATAGAGCCCTGCGCGCTGCGGCTTTTGCAGCGTGCCGCCGCCAGTGAGAGCAATCCGCAGGCGGCTTTTGCGCTGCGCGCGCTTGACCGCAACCAGAGCATTGCCGCGGAAAACAGAGTGCCCGTGTGCCAGGACACAGGAATGTGCGTTTTCTTTTTGGATATCGGCCAGGACGTGCGCCTTGACGGGCCGCCGCCCGAGGACGAGCTTAACCGCGCCGTCCGCCACGCTTACCGCGAATTTGGGCTGCGCATGAGCGTTGCAGACCCCGTCACGCGCAAGAACACCGGCGACAACACTCCCGCGGTTATACACACGCGCATTGTACCGGGCAGCGGAGTAAAGCTAACGTTTTTGCCCAAGGGCTTCGGCAGCGAAAATATGTCCAGGCTGTTTATGCTTACGCCCTCGCAGGGCATTGAGGGCGTAAAAAACGCCGTGGTATCCGCGGTTTTTGACGCCGGCTCAAACCCCTGTCCGCCCGTGATTGTGGGCGTGGGTATAGGCGGAACGTCCGACTATGCAATGCTGCTTGCCAAAAAGGCGCTGCTGCGGCCGGCCGGACATCCAAGTCCCCGGCCTGACATGGCGGAGCTTGAGCGTGAACTGCTCACCCGCATAAACGCGCTGGGGATAGGCGCGCAGGGCTTTGGCGGCGACGCCACCGCGCTTGCCGTGCACGCGGAGATTTTTCCCACGCACATTGCCGCGCTGCCCGTGGGCGTAAACATACAGTGCAACTGCTCAAGGCTGGAAAGCGAGGAAATATAGTATTTACCCAACTAATTAATTAACGCGGAAATATAATATTTACCCAGCCAAATTAAATTAATTAAGATTTTTGATATATAAGTATAAAAGATTTATGGATAATTCAATTCAGCCAAAAAAAGTAATGCTTCCGCTCACAAGGCAGTCGGCGGCAAAGTTAAGGGCGGGCGAGCTTGTGCTCATTACAGGCCGCCTGCTCACTGCGCGCGATGCCGCGCACAGACGGCTTGCCGAGGCAATCGCAGGTGGGCAATCGCTGCCCGTTGAGCTTGGCGGCGGCACGGTCTATTATACCGGCCCGTGTCCTCCCCGCCCCGGTCAGGCGGCCGGAAGCTGCGGCCCGACTACATCCGGGCGCATGGACGCATATACCCTGCCGCTGCTTGAGCAAGGACTTCTCGGCATGATAGGCAAGGGCGCGCGCAGCAAAGAGGTCGAGAGCGCAATGGCAAAGTTCGGCGCTGTGTATTTTGCCGCTGTGGGCGGAGCGGGCGCGCTGTACGCAGACTGCGTAAAGCGCTGCGAGGTTGCGGCGTATCCCGAGCTCCTGTCCGAGGCAATTTACATAATGGACGTTGAGGACTTTCCGGCGGTAGTGGCAACGGACAGCACGGGCGCAAGCATATACAGTCGGGCTGAATAAGTTCAGTATCAAATTAAATTCATACCATACCTACCATATAAAAAAGCAGTGCCGCCACGCTTATAGCAAGCGTGGCGGCACCGGATGTTTAACCCTTTGCCGCGGCTGTTTTCACTGCTTGCAGCAAAGGGTTTTTAGCTGTTTAAGCCGCATTTGCAGGTTACTCTGTCTGCATATTGCGGTACTGTTACTTTAGATTAACACATTGTCAATATTTTGTCAATACAATTTGGTAAAAGCTGTATAACAGAGCGGGTTGCCGCCGCCAGCGAAGGCAAAATAAAAACGCAACAGGACAATCAGTTGCCCAAAACTCTTTTTTCTCTTTATATAACACCGACGCCCCGGGAAATTCCCGGGGCGTCGGTGTTATTACATACTAAAATTTTTACATAGCCAAGTGAAACTTGAGTTTAGCCGGCAAACCTTTGCATTTAATCAACAGCTTGCGTATTAACTAAGCGGTGCTTGACCGGATATAACCTTATTTCCTGGGGTTTTTGAGGTTTGCCTGAGCTGCCGCAAGGCGCGCTATGGGCACGCGGAAGGGTGAGCAGGAAACATAGTCAAGGCCGATATCGTGGCAGAAAACCACGGACGAAGGATCGCCGCCGTGCTCGCCGCAGATGCCCAGCTTTATGCCCGGACGTCCCTTTTGGCCGCCCTCAACTGCCATCTGCATGAGCTTGCCGACGCCCTTTTGGTCTACGCGGGCAAAGGGGTCTGACTCAAAAATCTGCTTGGTATAATACTCTTCCAGGAACTTGCCGGCGTCGTCGCGGCTAAAGCCGAACGACATCTGCGTGAGGTCGTTTGTGCCAAAGCTGAAGAACTCTGCCTCGGCGGCAATTTCCTCTGCGGTAAGCGCCGCGCGGGGAACCTCTATCATTGTGCCCACAAGGTAGTCTACGCGGTAGTTTTGCTCTTTCATCACGGTCTCGGCGGTCTTTACCACCACGTCCTTGACGTATTTGAGCTCGACAACCTCGCCCACCAGCGGAATCATAATCTCCGGCTTGACGGCGATGTTCTTGGTCTTGGTAACTTCGATGGCGGCCTCAATCACCGCGCGCGTCTGCATCTCTGCGATTTCAGGATACGTCACGGTAAGGCGGCAGCCGCGGTGGCCCAGCATGGGGTTAAACTCGTGCAGGCTGTCTACGGTGGCCTTCAGTTCGTCATAGGTAAGCCCCATGTCCTTTGCAAGCGCCTTGATTTCTGCGTCGGTGTGCGGCAGGAACTCGTGCAGGGGCGGATCGAGGAACCTTATGGTAACGGGACGGCCGCCCATTGCCTCGTATATGCCTATGAAATCCTGCCTCTGTATGGGCAGCAGCTTGGAAAGCGCCTTTCTGCGCTCGGCCTCGGTCTTGGAGACTATCATCTCGCGCATTGCGGGAATCCTGTCTTCCTCAAAGAACATATGCTCGGTGCGGCAAAGGCCTATGCCCTCTGCGCCGAACTTGACCGCCTGCTGTGCGTCCTTGGGGGAGTCGGCGTTTGTGCGCACGGACAGCGCGCGGTACTTGTCCGCCCAAGCCATTATGGTCTCAAACTCGCCGACTATGGCGGCGGGCTCGGTCTTTACCGATTCGCCGTATATGTTGCCGGTTGAGCCGTCTATGGATATATAATCGTTGTAGGTGTAGGTCTTGCCGCCTGCGGTAAAGCTGCGGTTCTTCTCGTCAATCTTGATTTCGCCGCAGCCCGCAACGCAGCAGGTGCCCATGCCGCGCGCAACAACCGCCGCGTGCGACGTCATTCCGCCGCGTGCGGTGAGTATTCCCTCGGCGGCATACATACCCTCGATGTCCTCAGGCGAGGTCTCAAGGCGCACAAGAATAACCTTTTCGCCTGCCTTGGCGCGCGCAACGGCTTCCTCCGCCGTAAATGCCGCCTTGCCGCTTGCTGCGCCCGGCGATGCGGGCAAACCCTTTGCGATGGGCTTTGCGGCCTTTAACGCCTGCGCGTCAAACTGCGGGTGCAGCAGAGCGTCAAGCTGTTTGGGGTCAATCTTGAGTACGGCTTCCTTTTCGGTAATCATGCCCTCGGCAACCAAGTCAACGGCTATCTTGAGCGCGGCCTTTGCCGTGCGCTTGCCGTTTCTGGTCTGCAGCATATACAGCCTGCCGCGTTCTATGGTGAACTCAAGGTCCTGCATATCGCTGTAGTGGTGCTCAAGCTTGTCGGCTATTGCGCAGAACTGGTCGTACAGCTCTTTGTTCTGCTCTTCAAGGTGGGATATGGGCAGCGGCGTACGTATGCCGGCAACCACGTCCTCGCCCTGTGCGTTCATTAGGTATTCGCCGTAAAGCTTGCGCTCGCCGGTGGAGGGGTTGCGCGTAAACGCCACGCCCGTGCCGCAGTCGCCGCCCATGTTGCCAAATACCATTGCCTGAATGTTTACGGCAGTGCCCCAGCTTGAGGGGATGTCGTTCATCCTGCGGTAAACCACCGCGCGGGGGTTGTCCCAGCTGCGGAACACGGCTTCCACCGCCTGAATAAGCTGTGTGCGCGGTTCCTGCGGGAAGGCCTCGCCCTTTTCCTTCTTGTAAAACTCTTTATAGCGGGAAATCAGCTCTTTGAGATTGTCCGCCGTAAGGTCGATGTCGTTTTCTGTGTTGAGCTCTTCCTTGAGCTCGTCGAGTATGCGCTCGAACTTGGACTTGTCTACGCCCATAACAACGTCGGAGAACATCTGTATAAAGCGGCGGTAGCTGTCATACGCAAAGCGCGGGTTGGAGGTCAGCTTTGCCAAGCCCTCTACGGCTGCGTCATTGAGCCCTAAGTTTAGGATTGTGTCCATCATTCCGGGCATGGACGCGCGCGAACCAGAGCGTACGGACACCAAAAACGGGTTTGCGTTGTCGCCGAACTTTTTGCCGGCGTCCTTTTCCGCAACCTCAAGCGCCTTAAAAATCTGTTCCACCACCTCGGGGGCAATCTTTTTGCCGTCCTCGTAGTACCTGTTGCAGGCCTCGGTGGTAACCGTAAAACCAAAGGGCACGGGCATACCGATATTGGTCATCTCCGCAAGGTTTGCGCCCTTGCCGCCCAGCAATTCCTTCATCTTTTCGTTGCCTTCGCTGAAAAGATAGACGTACTTAACCGCCATAAACGAATTTATCCTCCTGAAATTTCCTGCTTGCGTGCGGCGCGCGCGGGCTTTGCCGCGCGGTCTGCCCCGGGCTCCTTGCCCCGCGGAAACTTTGCCGCGAATTAAAAGCTTTGCCTTACGCAAGTTTTTTATACTCTTGTTTTCCGCCCATCCGATTTTTTTTTGCGCGGCGGGTTATGCCGCGGAAAATCGGCCGCCGATAGCCTTACACGGGGCGTGAAGGCCAATGTGCCGGCGAGGGCCGCTATTATTGTAATATAAATTTCCGCATTTAACAACTGTTTTTCCGCACTTTGAGCGATTTCCCGCCCGCACGGGGTCAGGGCAGCTCTTTGAGCAGCTGCTCAGCGCTCTTTAGCGGCGTTCCGAGCAGTTGCGCCGCCCTGCCGCACACCAGCTTAAGCGCGCCGGACAGCCCTGCCGTGGACAGCTTTAGCCTGTCAAGCCTGTCATGCGGCGCAGCGCCCGCCAGCCTTAGCGCATCGTATACGGCGCGGGGCACCTCGCTTCCGCCCGGGCACAGGCCGCAGCAAAAGCCGCCCTCCTCGGGAGAAAAATAGACCTTTGCGGGCAGCATTCCGCCGCAGCGCGCGCAGGGCTCAATCGAGATGCCGTAGCCCAGCGCAGACAGCGCGCGCAGTAAAAAAGCGCACAGCACCGTTTGCGGCTGTGCGTCTGTCATGGACAGCGACTCTAAGGCGCGCAGCGCCGCAACCAGCAGCACGGGCGCGTTTTCTCCGCCGCCCTCCGCCGCGCCCAAAAGCTCAATTACCGCGCTGCCCGCATAGTAGCGGTCGGGGTCTGTCAGAAGCCCGGAAAACAGCTCAATGGGCGTGCAGCCGGTCACCACATGGGAACTCCCTCTGCGGCTGAGCATAAATTCCCCAAAACAAAAAGGCTGAGCGGCAAATTTGAGCTTTGCCGCAGCCTTTCGTACACCTCTTATTTTTGCGCTTAGCTTGCCCGACACAGAAAACAGAGTAAGTATCTTGTCTGCCTCTCCTGCCGCGCGCGCGCCTATTACCAATGCGTTGAGTCTAATTCCGTCCAATCACAAGCTCCCCTGCAACCGGAAAAGCTCACCTCTTTTGCCTGCGGATTTCCGCCTCCTCCTCGTTTTCACTGCCGTCAAGCGTTTCCAGCGCACGCTTGTACGCCATGTAAAACAAGGGATTTCCCGTGGCGTAAAATAGGTTCCATGCCCCGTTGCCGTCCATAAAATACATATCGCGCAAACCTCCTAAAAACAAAGCTATTGCGGCTGCCCCTTGCTTTTACCGCAAGCAAGCGGGCAAATTCCGCCTATGCATAGTTTGCGCATGTCTTTTTGCCTTTATGTATGGAAAAATCTGTATAACCGTTTGTCTTTGTGGGATTTAACTGTAAACTTTTTGTGTGAATGTCTGTTGCGGTTATGCCGGCTACAGCTGAAACCGAATATGTTTGTTGTTGTGCGGTATATTGTAACACGCCGAATATATTTGTTATTGTGCCGTATTTGTGAATAAGCCGAATCCCTCCGGCGCTTCGCGCCACCTCCCTTTGACAAGGGAGGCTTTAG
>CAZPMG010000073.1:0-9716 GCA_964587785.1 uncultured Clostridia bacterium | reverse complement strand
GACAGCTGCTCGCCGCGCACGTTTGCGCTGAGTCCGCAGGCTTCCACCGCTTGCAGTGCGCGCTCGCGCGGCAGCGATAGATATGCGGACAGATTGTTTACCAGCGTCTTGCGGCGCATGGCAAAGCAGGCGCGCGCCACCTTTTTAAATGCGGCTTGGCTCTTGGGGAAGTAGCGCCTTGCCGCCTCGATGTGCACAACCGCAGAGTCTACGTCCGGGCGCGGGGTGAACATGGCGCGGCTGACCGTGCGCGTAATGGCCGCGACGCCGAAAAAGCCCACCGACACGGTGAGCAGCCCGTAGCTTTTGCTGCCGGGCGCGGCGGCCAGCCTTTCTGCCACTTCTTTTTGAACCATTGCGGTGACAGACTTTACTGCAAGGCCGTCCTCCTCAAGCAGGCGCATGAGCACGGGCGTTGTGATGTAATAGGGAAGGTTTGCCACGGCGCGCAAGCTGTCCGCCTGCCTAAGGTGGGATAAATCCGCCTTTAAAAAATCCTCAAAGCGCACGTCGGCGTTGTCAAATTCTGCAAGCTTGTCCCTAAGCACTAAGTCAAGCCTTGTGTCGATTTCGTATGCGCAGACGGACTTTGCCGCGCGGCAAAGCTCGGCTGTGAGCGCGCCCGCGCCCGCGCCTATCTCAAGCACGGTGTCCTCTGCGGTAACTCCGCTGTCGCGTACGATTGCGCGCAGCAGGTTTGTGTCTGTCAAAAAGTTTTGTCCCCATCTCTTGCGGTGCTCAAACTTACCGCCGGCGGGGGGTTCTGGCTTCAACTTAAAATTGCCTCCGATAACGGGCGGCTGCCGCCCGCGAATTACTCACATTGAGCGATTGTTCACATTAGTAGGCTGGAAAATTTGCGCAGATAAATTTGCGGCAGATATCTGCTGAAATATTATCAATAATATCCGCGCACACGGAACTTTGAGCCGGGCACGCGCTCGGCCGCAAGCTTGCGGCAGGCCTCTATCTCGTCTGCGCCTATGGTATCCACAACCGACAGCACCACCTCAAGCCCCTCGCGCACGCAGCTGTTTGCAAAGTCCAGCATTATATCAAAGCCCTGCTCGCCGTACGCGCTCTTGCAAATCTCCTGATAGCGCGCGGCATCGGGAGCGTTAAGGCTTATGCTCACAACGTCCAGCGCGCCCACAAGCTCGGGCGCGATGTTCCTGCCGTGTATGCGGCTGCCGTGGCCGTTGGTGTTTATGCGCACGCGCACGCCCTGAGCCTTCAAGAACGCGCCTATATGCTTTACCTCGTCCAGCTTGAACAGCGGCTCGCCGAACCCGCAGAACACCGCCTCGTCATATTTAGCTGCGTCCGTTAAAAGCGCGGTCACATCGCCTGCGGTGGGCTCGCGCTTGAGCCACAGACCGTAGCCGTTCATGCCCTCGCGCCCGTCCCTTATGCAAAATGAGCAGGCGTTGGTGCAGCGGTTTGTAAGGTTGATATATATACTGTTGTCTATGGGATATATATAATTGTCTGACATTTTCAATCTCCATGCCCCGCGCAAGCCGCAAAAATGAGCAAGCCGTAAGCATTAAATATAGGCCGCGGCTATGCGTGTGATTTGGCTATGCGGGTAAACAGGCGTGCGGCGTTTTTGCGCACGTTTTCGCACAGTTCCTCCGCAGAAACGCCTTTAAGATCGGCAACCTTTTGCGCGACGTGGCGCACGTATGCCGGATAGTTGAGCTTGCCGCGGTGCGGCTCGGGCGTAAGGTACGGGCAGTCGGTCTCGGTGAGTATGCCGCTGAGCGGCACGGCGCGCACGGCATCAAGCAGCCCGCGCGCGTTTGCAAACGTAACCGGCCCGGCAAATGAAATATATAGTCCGAGGTCTTGGTAAAAGGGCACGAGCTCTGCCGACTGCGAATAGCAGTGCATCACTCCGCCGTAGGAGAGCAGGCGGCTGTTTTGTTTTAAGAGCGCGTTCAGGTCGCCGGCCGCATCGCGCAAATGGATTATCACCGGCAGCTTGAGCGAGTGCGCAAGCTCCAGCTGCTGCATAAACGCGTCTGCCTGTTTTTGCTTGTCAAAGGGCGGATAGTGATAGTCAAGGCCGATTTCGCCTATCGCCACTATTTTTTGGCTCTTTGACATGGCTTCCAGTGTCTGCGCCATGCCGCTTTGCCAGCCGCCGGCGTCGTGGGGATGCACGCCCACCGCCCCGTAAAAGTTTTGGTGCGTGTCCGCAAGCTCCGCTGTCATTTGGCTGGAGGGCAAATCATAGCCCACGCCGATTATATAGCTTATTCCCTCACCTTTGAGTCCGCGGATTATTGCGTCTGCGTCCTCATACCGCCTGTCGGTAAGGTGAGTGTGTGTGTCAATATACATTGTATTGCCTTTGTAAATATTTTAAACCTTGCCTGCTTTAGCGCACTGTGCTGCCGCTGGGCATGGATTTTTCCGGCGTAACCAATGACAGGTTGCCGTCCTTGTCCTCGGCGCAAAGTATCATGCCCTGGCTCACCACGCCGCGCAGCTTTACCGGGGCGAGGTTGCTGACAAGCACAACGTGCCTGCCCACCATCTGTTCGGGAGTGTAATACTGTGCTATACCGCTGACAACCGTGCGCTCCTCGCCGCCCAGCTGTACGGTGAGCTTTAACAGCTTGTCTGACTTTTCCACCTTTTCGCAGGCGGTGACGTGCGCGGTTTTAAGCTCTACCTTGGCAAAGTCGTCGATTGTGATTAAACCTTCATCCTTGGCGGAATCGGCCGCGCTTGCGGGTTTATCCGCTCCTTTTTGCTTGCCGCTGTCCTTTGCCTTGTCGGTTTTTTGTACGCCCTGCGCCGCCTCTGCAACTGCCTGCTCAGCGGTTTTTCCCGCCTTGAGCGCCTGCGCTATAAGGCTTAGCTCTTGATTTTCCTTTGCTATGTCAAGCCGCGGAAACAGCGGTTCGCCCTTTTCCACGCGGCTGCCCCATATGGGCGCGCCGAAGGACTTTATGCTGTCAAAGTTTGCCGGCGTGTCCCCAAGCCCCAGCCTTTGGAATATGAGCGCGGGCGTCTTGGGCAAAAAGGGAAGCAGGCAGGTTGAGGCTATCCTTATGGTCTCGGCAAGGTTGTAAAGCACGTTTGAAAGCCGCGCCTTGCCCTCATCTCCCGCCTTTGCAAGCTGCCAGGGCGCGGTCTCGTCGATATATTTGTTTGCGCGCTGAACTGCCTTAAACACTGCGGCAAGCGCGTTCGGTGCGTCGAGCGCTTCCAAGGCGGTCTCTACCGCCGTATACAGCGAGCCTGCAAGCGTTTTAAGCTCTGTGTCCTCTTGAGTGTCGCCGCCAATGGGCTTGGGAATCTCTCCCCCGAAATTTTGCGTTATCATTGCCGCCGTGCGGCTGACCAGGTTGCCGAGGTCATTGCAAAGGTCGGCGTTTATGCGCGAGAGCAGCGCCTCGTTGGTGTATGCGCCGTCCGCGCCGAAGGGAATTTCGCGCAGCAGAAAGTAGCGCACGGCGTCCGAACCGTAGCGCCCGCTCAGTATAAACGGGTCAACGAGGTCGGTTTTGATGTTTTCTGTCTTGCTCTTGCTGAGCTTGTCGCCGCCCATGAGCAGCCAGCCGTGCCCGTAGACCTGCTTGGGCAGCGGAAGTTCAAGCGCCATCAATATTGCCGGCCAGATAATCGAGTGAAAGCGCACGATTTCCTTTGCCATCATGTGAAGGTCAGCAGGCCAAAACTTTTTAAACAGCGAGTCGTCGCCGCTGCCGTAGCCAAGCGCGGTCACATAGTTTGACAGCGCGTCCACCCACACATACACCACGTGCTTACTGTCGAACGGCACGGGCACGCCCCAGGAAAACGACGTGCGCGACACCGCCAAGTCGCTGAGACCCGGCTTTAAGAAGTTGTTTATCATCTCGTTCATGCGGCTCTTTGGCTGCAGAAACGACGGGTTTTCGCGGTAATAATTTATCAGCGCGTCGCCGTATTTGGACAGGCGGAAGAAATAGCTTTCCTCCTGCGCGCGCGTTACCTCCCTGCCGCAATCCGGGCACTTGCCGCCCTCTGACTGGGTGTCCGTCCAAAAGGACTCGCAGGGCGCGCAGTACCAGCCCTCATAGCGCGACTTGTAAATTTCGCCCTTGTCATAGAGCTTTTGGAATATGTCCTGCACCGCCTTTACGTGGTATTCGTCGGTGGTGCGGATAAACTTGTCGTATGAGATGTCAAGCGTGCTCCAGAGCTCTTTGAGGTTGTCAACCAGCCCGTCCACAAACTGCTTTACAGGAACGCCCGCCTCGGCGGCGCGCCCCTCAATCTTTTGGCCGTGCTCGTCAGTGCCCGTCAAAAAGAACACTTCCTTGCCGCGCATACGGTTGAACCGCGCAAGCGCGTCGCATATCACGGTGGTATAGCTGTGGCCTAAATGCCAGTTTCCCGACGGGTAGTATATGGGAGTTGTAATGTAAAATTTGTTATTGCTCTGCATTTGCTCTCCTTGTGTCACGCTGGGCTGCCCGCACGCGCCCTGCATAAAGCCGCACCGCGCGGTCATATCATATTGTTATGAACCTTGTATTCACAGTTATAATATTGGTGTCTGTGCTGCTGCTCATATTCAACGCGCCGGAGCTTGTAATCCCCGCGCTGTCGACAGCGGCTTCAAAGGCGGTAGATTTGTCGGTAAAGCTGCTTGCCGTGTATGCGCTGTGGATGGGCATACTCAAGCTGTGCGAGACAACCGGCCTTTCCGCCGCGCTTGCAAGGCTGCTGCGCCCGGTGATACGCGCGCTGTACGGCGAACTGCCGGATGACGCCGCGGAAAACCTGGGGATTAATATGGCGGCAAACTTAATAGGCGTGGGCAATGCCGCAACGCCTGCCGCGCTTGCCGCCGTGCGCGTGATGAGCCGTGGCAAGACTGCGCTTGATTACGCGCTGATAATGCTCGTGGTGGTAAACTCTACCGGGCTTCAGCTGCTGCCAACGTCGGTTATATCCCTGCGTCAGGCCGCCGGCAGCGCAAACCCGTCTGACATAATACTTCCCACCATAATCGCGTCCGCCGCAGCAACTGCGTTCGGCATAATCGCCGTCATCACCATGTACCGCTCGGAGCTTAAAAAAACCGTAACCCCGGCAATGCTGTTTTGCTGCGAAGGCAGCGCGCCAAGGGGCAAAAACGGCCTTAAACGGCGCATAAAATCACGCGTATGAACATCGATTTATATGTCATTCCCGTGCTTATGGCGGTGCTGTTTGCCTACTGTCTGATCAAAAAACTGCCTGCGTACGATTCCTTTATCGACGGAGCAAAACAGTCGCTCGAGGTGTGCGCGGGTGTTTTTCCGTTTTTGGTGGCGGTGTTTTTGGCGGTGCAGCTGTTCCGCGAGAGCGGCGGCGCGGCCATGCTTGCCCATGCGCTTCAGCCGGTGTTTTGGCTGATAGGCATACCCGGAGAGCTTGCCGAACTGATACTCATAAGGCCGCTTTCAGGGAGCGCCGGGCTGTCGCTGCTGTCGGAAATCTATGCGCTGTACGGCCCTGACAGCGTGGTGGGGCGCAGCGCGTCGGTGGTAATGGGAAGCTCCGAGACCATATTCTATATTGTGGCGATTTATTTTGCCGACACCAAGATAAAAAATCTCAAGATGGCAGTGCCCATAAGCCTTGCCGCATCACTTTTCGGAAACATTATAGGCTGCATATTGGTCAGGTTTATATAAGGTCGGAAGAATTTGGTCAGGTTTATATAGTCAATTAATTTAATTATCAAGACAAATTCGGTATTTGGTGTATAACGTATGCAACTACTCGCCTTTAGTATCTAATGGCGGAAGCACGGCTATTATCACGGGCAGCGTGGTGTTAGGCCGCGCGCGCAGCCGCTTGTCTATGGCATATGCCGCGGCGTAAGACAGCACAAGCATTACAAGGCACAGCGCCAATGACGCCTCTTCGCTTATCATGCGCCCGATAAACAGGCCTAAACCCGCAAGCAGCAGCGGGAGCACAAACAGCAGCGCGCCGGATATCAGCCCGCCGCGCGGGAAAAAGCGCACGGTCACAACGTCGCCCTCTTTAGCTCCCATGGAGTTTTGCGCGCGCACGTCAGCGTGCGGCGAACCTGAGGTCATGCCGCACATTCCGCAGCTTTGGCAGGCGGCCTTTCTGTTTATGCGCACAAGCGCCATGCCGCTGTCTATACCTATTACAATTCCGCTCTCTGTCATAACTGATTGCTCTTTTAATTTACTTAAGCTTGAATATTTATGCAGCGGTTTACTGCTGCAAAGTCCGCGTACTGTGCGCGGATTTTTATATTTCCGCTTTAATATCGGTGCTGCCGCGTTTACTGCTGCGGCTTTATCACAGCCGTCTTAAGCGAAAGCTCCTCAAGCTGCTCGGGTGCAACCTTTGAGGGCGCGCCCGTCATAAGGCAGCTGGCGTTTTGCACCTTTGGGAAGGCGATTACGTCGCGTATTGACTGCGTGCCGGTAAGCAGCATGGTAAGCCTGTCAAGGCCGAACGCTATGCCGCCGTGCGGGGGCGTGCCGTACTTGAAAGCCTCCACAAAAAAGCCGAATTGCTCGCTTATCTGCTCGTCGGTAAAGCCAAGGGTGCGGAACATCTTTGCCTGCAAATCGCGGTCGTGTATACGTATGGAACCGCCGCCTGCCTCCTGCCCGTTTATCACAAGGTCATATGCCTTTGCGCGCACAAGTGCGGGGTCTGTGTCTAACAGGTGCAAATCCTCGTCCTTGGGGGAGGTGAACGGGTGGTGCTTTGCCACGTAACGCTTTTCTTCCTCGCTGTACTCAAGCAGCGGAAAGTCGGTAACCCACAGCACGTCTGTCTTGGATTTGTCGATTAGGTTTGCAACTGATGCAAGGTGCAGCCTGAGCGCGCCCAGCGCGTCCCACACAACCTGGTCTTTGTCTGCCACAAAAAACAGTATGTCGCCCGGCTTAAAGTCCGTCTGCTTGTAGATTGCTGCAAGCGTGTCCTCTTCCAAAAACTTGGTTATGGCGGACTTTACGCCCTCCTCCTTGCTCCACGCTATCCACGCAAGGCCCTTAGCGCGGTACTGCTTTACAAAGTCGCCCAGCGCGTCAATGTCGCGGCGGCTGAGCACGTCGGTAAATCCGCGCGCGTTTATCACGCGGACGCTGCTGCCCGGCTTTACGCACTGCGCAAACACCTTGAAGCCGCAGGTTTCCACAAGGCTTGACACATCGCACAATTCCAGCCCAAAGCGCGTGTCAGGCTTGTCCGAGCCGTATCTGTCCATTGCCTCGGCATAGGTGAGCCTGCGGAAATTTTCCTCAAGTTCTATGCCGCCCGCGGACTTGAACACATGGCGAACAAGCCCCTCCATAATATCGGTGACGTCGCGCTCGGTCTCGGCAAACGACATCTCTATATCAATCTGGGTAAATTCCGGCTGGCGGTTTGCGCGCAAGTCCTCGTCACGGAAACAGCGCGTAATCTGATAATAACGGTCAAAGCCCGAAACCATGAGCAGCTGCTTATAAAGCTGCGGCGACTGGGGCAGCGCATAGAACTCGCCCGGGCGCACCCGGCTGGGTACAAGGTAATCGCGCGCGCCCTCAGGCGTGGACTTGCCCAAAAACGGCGTTTCAATCTCCATAAAGCCGTTTTCATATAGGTAATCGCGTGCGGCCTTTGTTATCTGAAAGCGCTTTTGCAGCTTTGACTGCAGGTCGGGTCTGCGCAGGTCAAGATAGCGGTATTTAAGGCGCACTGCCTCGTTTACGTGGCTGTCCTCCTCTATGGCAAAGGGCGGAGTGTCCGCCTCGGACAGTATCAAAAGCTTTGTGGCCTCAATCTCGATTTCACCGGTGGCAAGCCTGGGGTTTATGCTGTCCTCGCCGCGAAGGCGCACCTTGCCGGTGACCGCAAGCACATACTCCGAGCGTATGTCGCCCGCCTTTTCAAAGTCGGCGTCGCCCACCTCTGAGCTGTCAAACACAGCCTGCACAATGCCCGTGCGGTCGCGTAAATCAACAAACACCAGGCCGCCGAAGTCCCGCCGTTTTGCGGCAAAACCCATCACCGTAACCTCACGGCCGCTGTCGCTTGCGCGGAGCTGTCCGCACATATGTGTTCTCTTTAGACCGTTTAATTTTTCCGCCATAAGCTTCCCTGCCTCTCTTTGTGCACGCGGCACCTATAAACTGTATTGTAAAAATAATTATATATGATGTATAGCTGCGGTTATGTCTTTTTCGCGCCGAGTATATATCCGCCTATATCGTTGAACGCAAGCTTTACGCTCTCGCCCGTGTGCATATTTTTAAGGCTGAGGCTGCCCGATTCAAGCTCGTCGCCGCCTATCACCGCCGAATATGCCGCGCCCAGCTTTTCTGCGTATTTCAGCTGCGCCTTGAGCGCGCGCCCGGCAAGGTCGGTTTCCGCGCTTAAGCCCGCGCCGCGAAGCTGCGACACAAGCCTCAGTGCCGCCGCGCGCTCGGCCTGCCCCAGCGGAGCAATATATATGTCCGTATAGGTATTTGCGTCCGGCTGCTTGCCGAGGCGCTCAAGCATTATCAGCAGCCGCTCAAACCCAAGGCCGAAACCCGCCGCAGGCGTGGGCTTTCCGCCCAGCGACTGCACCAGATTGTCGTATCTGCCGCCGCCGCAAACCGTGCTCTTTGCGCCCAGGCTGTCGGATATAAACTCAAACACCGTGCGCGTATAATAGTCAAGTCCGCGCACTATGGACGAATCCACGTTATACGGCACGCCGCAGCAGTCAAGCCCGTGCTTTACGCCCTCAAAGTGCTCGGCGCACTCGTTGCACAGGTGGTCAAGCGTGCGCGGTGCGTTATCGCGCAGCGGCTGACAGGATTCCTGCTTGCAGTCGAGCAGCCGCAGCGGATTTTTTTCCAGCCTGTCCGTGCACTGCGCGCACAGTTTTTCAGCGTTATCCGAGTAATAAGCGCGCAGCGCGGCGTTATATTTGGGGCGGCACTCAGGGCAGCCTATTGAATTTATGTTTGCGCACAGGCCGGGAACGCCCAGCCCGGAAAAGAACATATGCGCGGCGTGCATGATTTCGGCGTCGGTTTCGGGCAGCGCGCTGCCGAAAACCTCCACTCCGAACTGGTGGTGCTCTCTCAGCCTGCCGGACTGCGGACGCTCATAGCGGAACACCGGAGTAAAGTAATAGGTCTTGAGCGGCATGGGCAGGTTGAACAGTCCGTTTTCTATAAAGCTGCGCACCACGCCCGCCGTGCCCTCCGGCTTTAAGGTAATGCTGCGGTTGCCCTTGTCGTTAAAGGTATACATTTCCTTGCCCACAATGTCCGTGGTCTCGCCCACGCCTCGCAGGAAAAGCTCGGTGTGCTCAAACACCGGTGTGCGGATTTCATGCAGATTAAAGCGCCTTGCAACCTCGCGCGCGGCGGCTTCCACCGCCTGCCATTTTCCGCTCTCTGAGGGCAGCACGTCCTGTGTGCCCTTGGGCCTGTTAATCAATTTCTTCCTCCTGTCCGCACACAAAAAACTTGCGTAAGCGGACGCATACGCCGCCTTGCGCAAATCTTGCGTAAAATTTCAACCCTGCAACCAGCTTTAAAGCGCAGCTGCCTCGGCGGCTATAGTCAATCAGATATAGCGTTAAAACATTATTATATATAGTTAAATATTATAATGCCCGCCGCCTAAAAAGTCAAACGAGCGGGCATATATAGTCAATTAACTTGAAAACTGCACCAGCAGTTTTCAAACAGCAAGCA
>CAZPMG010000072.1:0-9847 GCA_964587785.1 uncultured Clostridia bacterium | reverse complement strand
CGCACCCGGGCGGATATGTGCTGTCAATTACTACGTCCCCTTGACATTCACCTTTGACAATTTAGGGCGGCGCTGCCTGCGCGCACGGGCGGGTGTATGCGGGGGAAGCCGCGGCGGCGCATAAACTGTCAAAAAAAATTATTTATCAAAAACACTTGCAATGTGAAAAAAATGTGTTATAATAGAAAACAAATATTTTGCAGGGGTTTGCAAAATTACTTGATGCGGCTTAAAAACAGGCAAAATTCCCGGTTTTTTTAATAAAATCCGGGAAAATCAATATACTACTTTTAAGGTTCAATATTTTAAAAGAGGAAACTAAAAATCATGAGATTCAGCGGCAAAACAATCAAAGGAGTAATTTTTCTTACGGCACTTCTAATAAGCTCCGTAATTTTTGCTGCATGCTCCCCGGCAGGCGACGGACTGGATTTGAGCGGTTACACACAGGTAACCTACGACTGCATGGGCGGCCACATCGACAAGATGCCTGTCAGGGTGATGTATGCGCTGCCCCAGACAAAACTTGTTGAGCCCAAAGGGTCGCACGGCCTGGTTGAGCCTCAAAGGACAAACTATGACTTAGTGGGCTGGTACACCTCTTATGCCGCCGACTCCTATTCCCCTGACGTACAAGGGGAATACGTCTATATAGACGTTTACACGCTCGACCTTAGCAATCAGGGCGAATATGTGGGGCTTTACTCATACACAGAGGACGAGGACGGCGACTTCGTGTACTATGAAAACGAATACGTTTTCTATCAGCCGGGCAACCAGGAGCACGCAGATTTAGACCGCTTTGCCGAGGTTGTAACCTATGAGCTTTACGACGAACAAAACCCCGCGCATCAGGGCGCGCCGCACTTTACGTCGGAAATGCGGTATGTGTTTTACGACGAGCAAAATCCCGCGCATCAAAATATCCAGCGCTATGGCGCCGTCCTTTATTTTGACGAAGCCGACAGATGGAATTTTTCGCAAAACAGGATAGGCACAGAGACCATGACGCTGTATGCGCGCTGGGAAAAGAAGCTGACCGTTGTCTGGAACTTCAATGACGGCGCGGGCGGCATCTTAGAGTATAAAAACGGCGTGCAGCAGATATCAATACTCCGAGGCCAGCCCATACCGAAAACGCAGCGCATACCTGAAAAGCCCGGCCACACGTTTACCTATTGGTACAAGGACGCAGAGCTGACGCAGCTCTGGGATTTTGCCGCCGACGTTTTCCCCGAAAGCGCGGACGTATCCCTGCTCAACCTCTATGCGGGGCACGCGGAGGGCAGCTATACCCGGGTGCTGAGCTTGAGCGATTTGCTGAGGATAAAGGACAATCCTGCCGCAAAATATCTGCTGCTTGACGACATAGCTTTGGGCAGTGAGGATCTCAGCGCCGTGACCTTTACCGGTGTGTTAAGCGGATGCGGGCATACGATATCCGGACTCAGCATAAATGCGTCTAACACGAGGCTGGTGGGGATTACGCGGCTGGGGCTGTTTGGGGCAATTCAAGGCGCGGTGATAGAAAACCTCGCCGTAGAGGGTGAGATAAGGGTTCAGGCCGCATCCTCGGGCGAGCTTCAGCTGGGCGCAATCGCAGGCGCGGACCTCGGCGGGTCGTCAATTAAAAATTGCAATACAAACGTGCGCATATACTCACCCGGAGCGGCTTGCTCAAGCAATATATCTGCGGGCGCATATACGGGCAGGCGCGCACCTGACACAGTTGTACAAAACAGCGCACATCAATCGGGATATGCCGGCGGAATTTTAACCACAGGCGTATTGACGTTGGCGGATTAACCGCAATATAATATCTTTGGCAATAGCCGCTTACAGACTTGAATTTTACCGCCGCGATTGCAGCAGCGGAGCTCTTTAAAACAAAAATAAAGCGGAAAAAGACTGAAAAAACTTCAGTCTGTTTTGCCTACATAATTTTAGCATATTTAGTCACATACTATAGTCAATCAACTTGAAATTTAGAGCAGCAGCTTCGAGTGGATATTTGAGGATAGAATGGCATAAAAGCGCAGCCTTTAGTGGGGCTAAAGGCAAGCATTTTATTAGCCGACGAAAGAGAGCGGTACAAGTGTTTACACTTGTATAGCCGAGTGAGGAAGGCTAACAACTTGTTATACCGTTATAGACCAAATAGACGCCGAAGATGCAATATAAATAAAGTTAATTGACTATATATATAAAAAAGTAGGAGGAATATTAAAATGAAAAGAAAGCTAACGAGCTTGCTGGCGCTACTCATGGCAGCCGCAATAATGCTGGTCGGATGCTTCGGTAACGATCCGGACAACGGCGGAGGTGTAAACCTCAATGAAACCACGCCGCTTGTGCTACAGACGGGCACGCTTGACGGCGTATTCAACCCGTTCTTTCACAGCAGCGCATATGACAGGGATGTGACAGACCTTGTAAACGCAAGCCTGTTCACAGTCTCGCCCGCGGGTGAAGTTGTTGCGGGCGACCAGTATGCCACGATTGCAAAGTCCTATGACATCAAGCTCAACGAGGACGGCACCGCGACATACGAGATAGTGCTCAAAAACAACCTCAAGTTCTCGGACGGCACGGCAATCACCGTTGACGACGTGCTGTTTAACTACTACGTGTACTTAGACCCCAAGTACGACGGTTCTTCCACAATGTACACGCTGCCCATACAGGGGCTCACTGAGTACCGCACACAGGTTACGCCGGATATCGTCGAGACTTACGGCGGCTATGCGGACGCAATATTTGCGCTGGGCGAGGACTATGAGGGCAGCTTTACCGGCGGCCTGACCGAGGCGCTTTACAATGCCTATTGGGCAAACCTTGACGAGGGCGGCACGATGTTTGCCCAGTCAATAATAAGCTTTGTTGCATCAAGCTATGGCTCAGACACCTATGTAAAAGCATATTTCCACCCGGGCATGACATGGAACGACATCAAAGACGACCCCGGCCTGGTAAACGCATACGGAATGGCGCTGTGGGGCTTCGGCGGCTTTGACGCTCCGTTCTCTGCGGACGCAAACGGTGACTGGGTAAATCTTGTCGCCGTATACGAGGCATACGACGAGGACAACGCTGACCACGAAGGGAAGCCTTTCTTTAACTTAGAGGAGGCCGAAACCGGTGCGTACGTATTGGTTGACGGCGCTGTCGTCGATTTTGACGCAGACGAGCACGAAGAGCTGACAAGATACAAGGTCGTGGCGGTGGGCTATGACGACTGGGGCGCTCCTTTAGTGGGCGATTATGTACGCACACAGGCTGCCGGCTATGCCGAATATAAGGCAGATAAGCACGCAGGGCTGCCCCGTTACTCAAGGTCCATAGTCTTTACAAGCTCAGAGACAGAAACCTCATGGACAATGGAAGGCAATGATTTCCCCACGGCGGCTGATTACTGGACGGAAATCCGCGCAGCTTACGGCTCAAATTATTCCGAAGCCGACGGCATCAACTATGAAAAGGCCACTTCAAACATTGAAGAGTTCTTAAAGGAACTGTTTATACTTGCCGAAGGCTCAAAGGAAGTTGAGGGCGGAGTTCCCAATATTTCCGGCATAACCAAGGGCACCAAAAATGTGGGCGGAACAACGTATCAGACGATCACGATTCAGACCACCAAACAGGACCCCAAAACCATACTTTCGCTGGGCGTTGTCATTGCTCCCAAGGCATATTATACCGCGGGCTACACCTACAAGACGGGCGACGATGTGCTTGTAAACTACGGCGCAGAGCTTAACAGCGCTGAGTTCATGGCTCATCTCAAGACCAAAAACAGCAAGCCCGTCGGCGCAGGCCCGTACAAGTTTGAAAGGTACGAGGACAACGTTGTGTACTTTGAAAGAAGCTCGCACTTCTCGTCATTTAACCTCGGCGGAAACGCAAAAATCAAGTACCTCCGCATGAAGGTAATATCCTTAGGGCAGGAATACGACGCCCTCAAGACGGACGAAGTTCACTACGCAACCGTTTCCTCAACCGCGTCTGTGGTGAGCGAGGCGGCTACAATAGCCAAGCTTACGCCGCTGCTGGTTGACAATCTCGGCTACGGATATATCGCAATCAACCCCAACGTATACACCAACCTCAACGAGAGGATAGCGCTGCAGACCACAATAAACCTTGACCTCGTGTACGAATATTACCAGCAGGGCCTTGCAGAGGTAATTTACCGCTCAATGACCAACATCTCCTGGGCGTATCCTGCCGATGCGGAGAACCTCTATGAGTTTGACGCGACCGCCGCAACCGCTATGCTCTACTTTGAAAAGGCGGGATATACGCGGAACGGTGAAGGCCACCTGATAAAGCCCGGCGGCTCGCGCGCGCACTTTGTGTTTACGCTGCCCTCAGGCGCAGCAGACCACCCGGCAGGACAGCTCTATATCGAAGCGCGCAAAACGCTGGAGAAGATAGGCGCGACCGTGGAGATAAAGGTTGACACAAACCTGATTGCAAATATCAGAAACGGCAACGTGGGCATATATGCATTGGCATGGTCCGCCGCGCTTGACCCCGATATGTTCCAGGTTTACCATATCGACTCACAGGCAACCAACGTAAAATCAAACGGCATAAAGGGGCTGTACGCCAATCCCGACGCCGCAACAGCCGACTTTGGCACAATAGAGTGGAAGGGCGAGACCCTCACGCAGAAGCAGGCGCTTGAAAAGCTTGCGCAGCTCATTGAGGACGGCCGCAAATATATGCTGCCCGCAGACAGGGCCCCCATATACGCCGACGCACTCAACCTGCTGGCAGAGCTTGTAATCGAGCTGCCCACATACCAGAGGAAGAACCTGTTTATACTCAACAACTCCGTAATTGACGAGACCACGATTTCAGATGAAATCACACCCTACTGGGGACCTCTTGCGGAGATCTGGAAGGTAGAAATTAAAAAAGCGGCTTAAAACCGCAGTTGCCGTCCGGCCGCGCGGGAGAAAAAGTCCGCGCGGCCTCCGGGCAGCTTGAAAATTGCACGCGCAGTTTGAGGCTTGGCAAAACAGAGCCAAGCCTCGGGCTGTTGCTTTTTAATGTTTGTAACACTGTTGCTTTGGAGAAGGCTATGTTTAAATACATCGTGAAGAGATTGGGGCTGTCTTTGATAATCTTGCTGGGGGCGTCCGTAATAATATATTTTCTCGTCAGGCTTATGCCAAGCGATTATGTAGAGACCAAATTTTCCGCGCAGCTTTCCATGGGGCATATCACAATGGACGATATCAACCGCATGAAAGCGCTGTACGGATTGGACGGCTCTATTCTCACGGGATATTTTAGCTGGATTTCAAATTTTATACGCGGCGATTTAGGTCTGTCGTTCATTCACGAAGAGCCGGTTATTGACGTAATATTTGAAAAAATGCAGATATCCTTCCTGCTTGCGCTCATTGCCACCGTGCTGCAATTTCTCCTAGCCATCCCGCTGGGCATAGTTTCCGCCACAAAGCAGTACGGCGCAACCGATTATACTGTCACAGTGCTCGCCATGATGGGCATATCGCTGCCGTCGTTTTTCTTTGCCGCACTGCTGCTCAAGGTGTTTGCCGTAGACCTCGGCTGGTTTCCTCTGCAGGGGCTGGTTGACGCCACGCGGCTAATCACGCCCGGCTCGATTGAGTACCACCTTGACAGGCTGCACCACTTAGTGCTGCCCATGACGGTGCTCGTTGTCCTCGGCATAGGCGGACTCATGAGGTATGTCCGCACCAATATGCTTGAGGTTTTAAATTCCGACTATATCCGCACTGCAAGGGCAAAGGGCTTGTCCGAGCACGCGGTGATATACAGCCACGCCTTCAGGAACACGCTCATACCGCTTGTCACCATGATGGCAGGCATACTTCCCGGACTGTTCGCCGGCGCAATGATAACCGAAACGGTGTTTGCCATACCCGGCATAGGCCAAGCCGCATACAACGCAGTTAAAATGGGCGACGTGCCGCTGATAATGGCATATACCATGTTCGGCTCGGTGCTGGCAATATTGGGAGTACTGATGTCCGACCTCATGTATGCGGTTGTAGACCCGCGCGTTAAATTGTTCAGGTAAGGATGGATATGGATAAGAAGAAAGACAACTTAAACAATTCTCCGGACAGCGCGGCGGAAAATATAACCGGCCAAAACATAGCTGACGAGGCCGCGGCAAATGCGGCAAACGCTCAAATAACCGCGCAGCAGACAGCGGAAAATTCAGAGGTTGAGGCCGATGCCGGCGCGACAGGCGCAGCCGGTTCCCATGCCGATACCGCAGCCGACACCGCCGATGTTTCCGATGCTGATTCTGCCCAGGCAAACAGCTTGGGCGCGGACGAGGGCGCAAACTTTAAGATAATGTCGCCCGGCAGAATAGTAATGAAACGCTTTTTCCGCAGCAAGCTCAGCTTAGTAGGCCTTGCCGGAATGCTGTTTGTGTTTTTATTCTCGTTTGTCGGGCCGCTGTTTTCTCCCTACGGCGAGGTGGAAAAGGTGGGCGCCATAAGGCCGGTGCAAATTATATTCGACTATTCGGTAATCGACGAGGAAACCGGCGAAAAATATGTGATGTACGAGGTGCGCGAGACCATCGCCACCAACAAGACGCCGCCGTCGGCACAAAACCTGCTCGGTACTGATATCTACGGGTTTGACACGCTTACAAGGCTGATGTACGGCGGCAGGATTTCACTGCTGCTCAGCCTGTTTGTGGTGTTTGCCGAAACCATCATAGGCGTGCTGCTCGGCTCGCTTGCAGGCTTTTTCGGCAAGTGGGTTGACCAGGTTATCATGCGGCTTGTGGACATATTCAACTGCATACCCACGCTGCCCATACTGCTGATTTCCGCGTCGCTGCTTGACAGCTGGGACGTGCCCTCAAATATGCGCATTTACTACCTTTTGGGCATACTCACGTTTTTCGGCTGGGCGGGCACGGCAAGGCTGGTGCGCGGCCAGATACTCTCGCTGCGCGAGCAGGAGTTCATGGTGGCGGCAGAGGCTACGGGGCTGTCCACGCGGCGCAGGATATTCAAGCACCTGCTGCCAAACGTAATGCCGCAGCTTATTGTGGGCGTAACGCTGGGGCTGGGCTCAATTATCCTGTATGAATCCACGCTCAGCTTCCTGAACCTTGGCGTGCCATTTCCGTACGCGGCGTGGGGTTCCATGATAGGCATGGCAAGCCCCAACTCCGGCAGCGGCAGAGAGATACTGCAGTATTTCCCGCACCTGTGGATTCCGGCGGGTGTGCTTATCGTGATGGCGGTGCTGTCCTTTAACTTTATAGGCGACGGACTGCGCGACGCCTTTGACCCCAGAGCCAGGAGATAAGTTCATGGAAAAAATCAAAGCATTCTTCAAAAAACTCTTTGCAAAGGCGCAGACGGATTTTTATATCTCCTCGCGTGAATCACGAAGGATATCAAGACAAAACAAAAAATCCATACGTCACTATGAGAAACAAAAAAAGCGCAAGGCAGACGAGAGCGAATATCTGGTTGAGATGAAAAATCCCGGCAACGTGGTGGAGTTTGACGGTCTTCAAACGCACTTTTTTACGGACGTCGGCACGGTAAAGGCCGTAGACGGCATAAGCTTTGACATTCCCGAGGAGCGCACGGTGGGCATTGTGGGCGAATCCGGCTGCGGCAAGTCGGTGACCAGCCTTTCGCTTATGCAGCTTGTGCAGGCGCCGCAGGGCCAGATTGTCGGCGGGCAAATCCGCTATAACAGCAGCAGCGGCAAGTGTTATGACATAGTAAAGATGCCCACAAGCGAGATGAACAAGGTTCGCGGCAAGGAAATCGCCATGATATTCCAAGAGCCCATGACCAGCCTGAACCCTGTGTTTACCATAGGCCGTCAGCTTGACGAGGTTGCGCTGCTGCACATACCCGGCTCGGACAAGGAATCGGCAAAGAAAAAGTCCGTAGAGATGCTCAAGACAGTGGGTATCGCGCGCGCCGAGGGCGTTTACAGCTCATACCCGCATGAGCTTTCAGGCGGAATGCGCCAGCGCGTAATGATTGCCATGGCGCTTGCGGCAAGCCCGCGCCTGATTATTGCAGACGAGCCTACAACCGCGCTTGACGTAACCATACAGGCGCAGATACTCGACCTGTTAAAAGAGCTTAAAGACAAGATAAAGAGCAGCATTATGCTCATTACCCACGATTTGGGCGTAATAGCCGAGATGGCAGACGACGTGGTGGTCATGTATGCCGGCAAGGTCATAGAAAAAGGTACGGCAATCGAGGTGTTCGACCGGCCTATGCACCCGTACACCGTGGGACTGCAAAAGAGCAAGCCCGTACCCAACAAAGAGGTGGATAAACTCTACAGCATACCGGGGCAGGTTCCCAATCCGGTAAATATGCCCAACCACTGTTACTTTATGGACAGGTGCAGCCGCCGGTTTGACCGCTGCAAGGACGCGCATCCGCCGCTGTACCAAATTTCCCCCACTCACAGCGTAGCTTGCTATCTGTACGAGCAGGAAGCCACGGAGGAGAAAGATTAGCATGTCCGAAGCTTTGCTTGTTGTAAAAAACTTAAAGAAATATTTCCCGATAAACACAAATTTCATGGGGAAAGCCACGCATTTTGTGCGCGCGGTGGACGATGTAAGCTTTACCGTCGCCAAGGGCAAGACGCTGGGCATAGTCGGCGAATCCGGCTGCGGCAAGACGACGATGGGGCGCTCCATACTGCGCCTGCACGAAATCACCGCCGGGCAGATTATATACAACGGAATCGACATAGGAAAACTGACGCGCAAGGAGCTGCGCGAAATCAGGCCCAAGCTGCAGATAATTTTCCAAGACCCGTTCTCCAGTCTTTCCCCCCGCCTCAACGTGGGCGAAATCATAGGCGAGGCCGTCAAGGAGCACGGCATTGTGCCAAGGCATGAATACAAGGATTATATACTCAAAATCATGCGTGACTGCGGCTTGCAGCCCCATTACTTTGAGAGGTATCCGCACGAGTTCAGCGGCGGCCAGCGGCAGCGCATCTGCATTGCGCGCGCGCTTGCGTTAGACCCCGAACTGGTGATTTGCGACGAGCCTGTGAGCGCGCTTGACGTGTCCATTCAGGCGCAGATTATCAACCTGCTCAAGGAGCTGCAGCAGCAGTTTCAGCTGACATATATATTCATATCGCACGACCTGTCGGTGGTCGAGCACATTTCCGACGAGGTTGCCGTAATGTACCTGGGCAGCATAGTTGAGATGGGCCCCAAAAAAGAGATATTTTCAAAGCGCCTGCATCCTTACACCGACGCCCTGTTCAGCGCGATACCGCTGCCCGACCCCAAGATAAAGATGAAGCGCGTGATTTTGGAGGGCGACATTCCCTCGCCGGCAAACCCGCCATCGGGCTGCAAGTTCCACACGCGCTGCCCCAAGGCTATGGAGGTATGCAAGACAGTGCCGCCGCGCACGATAACCGCGGGCGAGGGGCACACCGTTGTATGCCATCTGTACGACAAGGAGATAATGAAAAATCCGCAGGAGGCACTGAAAAAGGCGCAAGCTGAACAGCAGTCCGCCCAAACCGAGGCGTGGCAATGAGCAAGCACAAGGACGGCAAGGATTTTGCAGACGACGGCAGGGTAATCGCCGATATGCAGGTAGAAGGGCTGCCTCCGCGCAGGGGGTTGCGGCTTTGGCGGCGCAGCGGCAGGGACGACCGCGTATCCGTAACCGGCAGAGAGCGCCTAAAGCTGATACTTGCGGCATATATGGCATATTTTCCATATCTGCTGTGCATGATACTGGGCTTTTCAATTGTGTTCTTTTTGCTGAAGGTGCTATACGGAGCATGACGGCTTGACCGCTGTGTAATA
>CAZPMG010000071.1:0-10035 GCA_964587785.1 uncultured Clostridia bacterium | reverse complement strand
ACATCATGCAGCAGTATTATTCCAAAGCCACGATTTTTAGCCAATGAAAAAGCGGATTGTGACATACCAAGACGCTTTGCAAGCTCACTGTCCGTGATGTCGCCGGCACAAAGCTGGGCGTGCTTAACCTCTGCGACAATCTGTTCAATAAAATCTAACATAATTTTTCCTCCGTTAAACCCTTTATATAATATAACGTTTGAAAACGGAAGAAATGCCCATACAATGAAATTCTTACAACTTAAACTATTGTTCGGTATTGCTTGGGCTTATGCTTGATTTAGACAGTTTTGCGTAAAACTTATAAATAAAAATGCGACATGAAAAGAGCATTGCTCTGTAAAACAATGCTCTTGTAAGAATTTTATGTTTAATTGTTTAAAATTTATGTCAGAAGTTGAAGCTGCGCGTATCAGCCGCCCTCTCCTTCGCCGTCACCTTCCCCGTCGTCTGCGGGGGAAATGTGCGTAACCATGAGGATTTCGCCCGTCTTGAAGGAGGTCTCGGCGCTGACAGGTTCGGCCGGCTCATCGGTTGACAGCACGCCCACAAAGCCTAGATTGTTTACAAGCGACGCAAACGCCTGACCTATCATGGTGTTGGCATTTTCTGCGTTTACCTCTTCCTCACCGCCGCCAAGCTGGCTAAACAGCAGGTCGGCATACATGGGATCAAGGTTGTTGAGCTTTAGCTTTATGCCCGCTTCGTTGACTGTCAGTTCGCCGTCGGTTACGTCATATTCATTTACCGCGGTTACATAAACGTGGTTGCCCAGCATAGAGTTAATGGGCGCGGGCAGACTGTCGCGTATGTGGCTTATGTCGATTTTTGCAATGACCTTGACCTGCCTTGCGGTGTCTGTGCGCGTAAGTATCACCTGCTCAATGGTAAGGCTGCCGAGCGCCTCCACGCTTTCACTGACTTCGTTCCCGCCGCTTGCAAGCAGCAGGTTGAATATATAGTGCAGCTGCGCCTGTGTGTATGTTATCTCTTTGTATTCGTCGTAAATTATGCGCTCTGTCAGAACCTGCGCAATGTTTTCCTCGGTGACAGGCTGTCCGCCTACCGTCGCGCCCGTGTAAGCCTGTTGGAATTGCTGCTGCTCTTCCTCCTCGTCATATGTATAACCGGACTCCAATATGTCATCGGGATTGACGTTGAATATGTCTTGAACCGCCTTTACTAAATCCTTAAATTTTACATCAGCAAGTTCGCCCAGCTCAAAGTCGCCTATCTTGGTCACGCCGAACGTGGATAGCGAGGTATAATTATAAACCGCAAACACTCCGCCCACAATTATAGCTATGACAACGACAAAGCTTATCAGCGAGCGCAGACAACAACATCCGCCTTTTGCCGCCATATGTAGTACCTCCTGCCGTATTTCAGGCTATTTGTGTATTGACCGTGGCCGCATTGGATACGACACACTGTTTTTGCTTTTGTTATGTTGACTAATTATACATATACATACGGTGATTTGTCAATTTATTTGAGGCTAACCACAGTTTTAAACGCGTTTTACACCGCACGGCAAAGCTTGCGTGCCCGCCAAAAGCCTTTGAAATTGCCATGTTATATGCTATAATTAAACCGTACATAGAAATTTGAAACATAGCAATATTTTTGCAGGGAGAAAACTCATGACCCAACCGCACGGAAAGAAAGTTTGGCTTATTGCTGACTGTTACTATCCCGGCACATCGCAGGGCGCAAAGAGCCACGACGCCGCATGTGTGCTCAATACTGGCGACCAAGACGCACATCTTACGCTCACGCTATACTTTGAGGACAGGGAGCCGGTGCAATTTATAAGCAGCTGCCCCGCGCAGAGGACGCACCACATACGCCTTGACAAGCTATCGCAAGGCGGCATAAGCGTACCTACCGACGTGCCGTACGCACTGCTGATTGAAAGCAGCTGCCCTGTCATTGTGCAGTACTCGCGGCTGGATACCTCGCTGGGCGGCATGGCGCTGATGACGACAATGGCTTATCCGTCGGAATAAACATTGGCGCAAAAATACGACGCACAAAAACATCGGAATACAAAATATAAACCGCAAGCGCGTATTGCCTGCGGTTTTTGCTTTGCCGGTACACTTTAGTTTTGGCTGCCGTACTCTGTATCGTCTGCGGCCGGGGCTTCTGCCGCGCTGCCCTCAATGTCTTTGCCGCCTGAGTCAGCGTCAGCGAGGTGTTGATTGCCTTCCAACCTGCGCTTTTCCTCCTCCAGCCGGTCTATATCTTTTTGAACTTCTTCGTCCCTATATTCACGGTATTTCTTTACCAGGGAAACGGTCTCAAGCGCGATTATTGTGGCAAGAGGTATAAATATCAGCACCAAAAATCCCGCGGTTGAATCTAAAAAACTTTTCAAGTGCCCGAGGTAAGGCACTTTAAGCACCACCGTGCCGCGCACGCTTTCAAACGGCACGTTTTCGGTTACGTTTTGTGCGTTTGCGTCGCCGTGGGTTATAAAGCCGGTATCTGTAAGTTCAATTACCCTGTGCGTGACAGGGTGGCTTATATTGGGCAGATCAAACACTATTACATCGTCTTCGGCAATCTGTGAAAAGTCCGTTCTGCGCACAACAACCACATCGTTTACTCTGATCTGCGGCTCCATGCTGCCGGATATTACGTTGTATACCTGAAACCCAAATATCTCGCCGCTGCCGCTGATTCGCCCGAACACCGCCGCGGCAAGCAGCAGCACGGAAAGCGCAAACAGCGCAATTACAAGCACGTTTAAGGTTTTTTTTGCTATCTTTTTGAGCATCCCGCGTCAATCCCGTAGTTTTATGTAACGTGCTAAATTAAGTGGAAAGTTAAAAACTTGCGCAAAGTATTAATAGTCGCCCCACGTTGCGCCGCCAACTGCCTGTATTGCCTCAAGCGTAAGCTCTATGGTAACCTTGCTGTCTGCAACTGCTGTGGTTGCGGTGGAATCAATCCAAAAACGTATTTCAAAGAATCTTTCAGTGTCAGGGGTTTCAGCGGCTGTACCTGTCAAAGTTCCCAAAGCTGTTGCGGCATTACCGTTGACCACAAGGCTGTTCAGGTATGTTTGCAGTGCATCTGCGGGGTCTGACACAAGACTTTTTGTTGCAGGCAACCAGCTTGCAGATGACAGCCCACCCTCTGTGGTGGCATGTCTCACCTCAAAGCGTATAAACTTTTCAAGGTCGGAAGCCGAGTCGTCAGACTTTACACTTTCCACAGTCACACCAAACCGGAACATTGTTGTAACCGTGCCGGTGTTTATAACTTGGAATTTGTAGACATTGTCTGTGCGGGCTTTTGCAATGGCATCCGATTCAGGATAGCCGTATTCAATATTAACTCTTTTTGCCGCGGTGTATTCGTCTTCTCCCTCGGTATTATCATCAAGACGTATTTCAAATTTGCCCGACTGTATCACCTGGTCGGCGTTCTGCGTGTCCTGCGCGGTGAACCATGCGTACGCAGCGGTTATAAGCAGCGCAAACGCGCCCACAAGCGCCACCACGTTTATCAAAAGCAATCTCTTTAATGATGCTGTCTTCATTAATATACACCCTGTTTAACCTTTTTATGTAGCCATGCAAATAGCATAACCGATTCAACTGCCTGCCACGCGGCCCTTACGCAAGCATAAAATACATCTTTTGTATCGTAAGTTTAAAGCCCGGGGTTATGTCTTCCTCGGCGCTCACGCCCAGGCCCAGATTGAAAAACACAATGATTTCCTGCCCCGCACCCAGCGGCAGCCCGCCCACAAACGCCACGTCTCGGCTGCCTAATGCGCCGCTCTTGTTTTCAGAAAACTTGCGACCCATATACGGGCTGTCCTCCGCGGTAAACAGCACGGTTTGCCCGTCTGACGTTGCGGCAAGCGGTACGTTTGAAATCATGCTGTCAAGCAGATATTCCGCGGGGCTATCGTCAAATACATTTTTAAACCGAATTGCCAGCGTTGAATCAAGCGTGCCCAAATTTTTTACTACGACAGCGTAATGTACCAGCGCGCCGGGGTATATCGGCCCGTGCGTGATAAGCTGCTGCCCGACATTTGGGTCTACCCACTGATAACTGTCAAGAAAGTCCTGCCCGTACACATACAGTTCTTGGGGCGTTGCGTTTTCGCTGTCCTTAAAATAATAAAGGTCAACTGTGAGCGCGCGGCTGCCCACATTTGTTTCAAACAGCTGCACCCTCGTATCCCTGTAAAACCAGGCGAACGTGGCGGCAGTGAGCATAACCGCCGATAGGCACAGCAAAAATATGGACTGCAAAAGTAAAGCCTTTTTGCTCAAAAAATATCACTCCCAAACTGCTGCCGGGCTGAAATTCGTGTACTTAGCGCGAGTACGTAACTTTCCGCTTAGCCCTTGAGCAGCATAAGTAATTGTGTGCGCACCGGAATTATAAAGGGTATTAACCCCCCAGAGAAAGCCCTGGGCTCCGCACCTTTGGCGGCTTCCGCCCCAAGAGGCGGGGTTTTATACCCTTTGGCGACGTTGCAAAAATATACTTGCAAGCAAATGTTTTGCTCCTGATATAAAGCTTGGCGAAACGCTTTCGCCGTCAGCCGTCATTGCCGCTGTCGCCGTCGCCGCCGTCGGCGGATGAGCGCCTGAATGCCGGGCGGCTGCCGGTGCGGCGTATGTGCGCAATTGCGCTCTGCACGCGCTGAGCGGCCTTGAGCTCGTCCTCGGTGCGCAGTATCTGCTTGACGAGGCGGCGGATGCGCAGATTTTCCTCCGCTATCTCTATGGCGCGCTCTATCGCCGATGTTATATCGCGCTCCTTGCGCAGCCTGAGTTCTTCACGCTTGCGGCGGCGGCGCTGCTCAATCTCCAGCGCGCGGTTGATTGCGCCAAGTATCCTGCGCTCATGCCGCGCAGCCTCTTCACGCTCCCGCTCTTCCTCGCGGCGGCGGTGTTCAAGGTCCACCGCACGGCGCAGCGCCTGTGCAATCTTTTGCTCGCGCTCACGCTCTTGCTCGGCCTTGCGGTCTTCCTCGAGCTTGACGGCGCGGTTGATTGCGCCCAGCACAAGCTTGTCAAGTTTTTCCGAACGTTCGCCGTCCCTGGAGTGTTTCCACTCGTAAAAATCGTCCAAGTCGCGCGAGTCTGTCAGCACATCCTCAAACCGCTTGAGAAACCGCGGCTTTTTGGTGCGTACCCTGCTGCGCTGCTGCTCTGCAAGCTTGCGCATGCTCTCTATCTGTTGCTTGAGCATGACATAGTGCATCATGAGCGCGGCGTTTATCTCTGTCAAAAATTCAGGGGTAAAGTCGGGCTTGGTGTCGGACGACTTTATTGTATAGCCGACCTTGTCGTATTTGTCGATAAAATTCCAAAGCTCGTAGCACTTACGGTAATTTGGTTCCTTTACCAAAAGGTTTGTACGCACAACCGGCGAACGCACCACCACGGTGTTTTTGAGCGCGCGCATGAAGTCGGAATGACGGAAACCGTTTACATACTCTCTTATGGTGCGCAGCATTTGCAGCAGGTTGTTGGACTCTGCCCCGTCCGCAAAAAACATCGCGTCCTGGCTGATTCGCATATCCAGCTTATACAGCACCTGCTCGTGGTTGTCGGTAAAGTCGGAGTCCACCGATAAAAGCCCCACAAACTCGTTGCCTATGCTGTCGCCGATTACATCCAGCCGCTTTGCCAGAAACATATTCATGCGGTTAATCAGCGTGTTTACAAAGCGGTTTTCATATGTATCCAGGCTCTCCTCATTGGAAATGTTGAGGATTTTGCTGGGTATTACGCCGCGCTCGTCTATGCGGTTTATGTAGTGCGTATGCGACGCCAAATGCTTGACTGATTCTGCCGTGGTCTTGCGCGCAAGCTCAACCGGCACGACCTGCGACTCGGTCTTTATCACGCGCCGCGGGTTTTTAGTGATTGTCTCGATTGCCGCAAGCGCACCGTAAAATGCGTGAACCCAATCCTTGTCCACGCGCTTGATAAGCTCGGTGTGCTGCTGGGAATACACATGCTTGCCGCCGGACAAAACGCGCGAAAACTCCTCATAAAACGAATCGCGTTTGAGCGCACGCATCATGGTGTTTTTAAAGCGCTTATATAGCTTGTTTATGTCCGCGTGTTCCATGCTGTTTACTTGTTTTTAGTTGTTCTTTTGCGGATAGGCTTTGCCTTTACAAGCGGTTTGCTGTAAAGATAACCCTGCATTTTGCCGCAGCCGAGCTCTAACAGCCCGTTTTGCTGATCTTCCTTTTCCACGCCCACAGCCACTACCTGCAGGTTGTTCTCCTTGGCGTAATCTATGACCGCGCGCACTATGGTGGCAGACTTGCTGTTCGTCAAAAAATTTGAGGTATAGCTGCGGTCGATTTTTACAATGTCAATGGCAGGCACGCTGTCGCGGAACACACTGAAAAACTCTATGCCAAAATCGTCAATTGCAATTTTAAGCCCCAGCTCGCGCAAGGCGGCAAAGGTCTTTTCCACATAATCCTTTTGCTCGAACAGTACTTCTTCCTTAAATTCAAGGCAAATTGAGGGCAGGTGCGCCTTTGTGTTTTTTGTTATGCGCTTGACCGTCGGTAAGAAATCCGGGCTGAAAAAATGCGCGCTGCTGATGTTCAGGCTGAGCATGGCGGGGTCGGGCTTACTGCCGGATGCCATCTTCTCCTGCATATCGCAGATTTCCTCAATGGCCCAGTTCTCCATCTTAACCAAAAGCTCTGGCGACTTTTCCGCAACGTCCAAAAACACGCCCGGCGAAAGTGTGCCAAGCTCCATGTCAACTATGCGCAAAAGGCATTCGTAACCGAAGACCTCGTGGGCGGCGGGCATATAGATAGGCTGCAAAAACAGCTTAAGCCCGCAATCCTCGGGCGCAAGCGCAGGCGCGGAGGCCGCCCCCGCGGGCTTGGCCTTTGCGCGCGTACGCGTTGCCTTGCTCTTGCTGTCTGTACTCATAAAAATTCACCTCTGATAACTGAAACCGCTCAAAACCAAAGCAGCTCCGCTGCGGAAAGCGCCGGCCGGCACAATGCAGCAGAGCTGCGGTTTGCGCCGATTATGCCCTGTGATATAGTCATTAACCTGAAAGCTAACATAAAGCAGTTTTAAGCAACAAGCAAACATTTGCTGCGGCGCAAAAACTCGATAATCGACTATGCACCGAAATTAAAGGCAGCGTTTCAGCATTTGCTTGCTTGCTGCCGGCAAGCCGCTTCAAAAGTTGTGATCAACTTTTTAAAGTTAACTTAAGGTATAGCTTTCAAATTATGTAAGCAATCAAATCGCGTATATCACCGCGCATCGGTCAATTGCGGTTTATTAGGTTTGTAATGTAATCGCGCGCCAGCGGCAGCGTGTTTTTACCGAATATCTTGTCAATCTGCAAAATAAGCTTGCGAAGATTGTCCTGTGCAAACGAGATGTTGAGCACCTCAAACTTGCGGAATATCTTGTAAGTGAGCATATAGTCCACGCCGCCAAGTTCGGTGCCGCCGCAGGCAATGTAAACGGGCACAAACTCTTTTATCTGCTTGAGTATGCGGTTACCGAACGCCAGACGGAAGTTTTGAATGACAAAGCTGTCAAGCTGGTCAATTTGCTCCAGCGCTTTTTCGGACAGCGGCGCATCCTTTTGCGCCTTTTTATACAGCCCTTCAAGATAATCCGCCTGCACCGATATAGGCTCTTGGTCGGGCGCCTCAAAGGCAATTCCCTTGTTGTTTATGGATATAGGCGTGGAACGGTCATACACCTTGTCGGTAATGGTAAAGGTAGAGTCGTCGTTGTTTGCCGTGCCCACAAACCAAAGGTTGGTGGGGAAAAGCAGTTTGCCGCCTGTTAAACGCGTGGGGTCGGTGTCCCATGTGTCGGGAACAACGTCTATTTTCCACTCGCTGCGGTTGGGCATTTCAAGCAGCGACAGAATCTCTGCAAAATAATATTCTACGCGCGCAAGGTTCATCTCGTCAAGTACAATAAAGCCTACGTCCTTGCGGTATGTGCCCTCATACAGCGCCTTCAAGAAGTCGGTCTCGTTAAAGCGGCGGGTAAATTCGTTGAAGTAACCGATAAGCTCGGACTTATCGCGCCAGGACGGCTGCACGGGCACAATTGCAGTGTCATACTTTAAAAACTTGCCCATGGCATACGGAAGCGAGGTCTTTCCCGTTCCGCTTATGCCCTCTAAGATAATAATCTTGGAGGTCGCCATGCCGGAAAAATAATAACGTATGATGTCTATCGGATAATACAGTTTCAGCCTGCTGCAGGCAAAGTTGCGGAAAGCGTGGCAAAGCTGTTCAAGCGACAGCTGCGCCTGCTCGGGCGCCTGATAGGGCTGCTGCTGATAATGCGTGTCAACGTCGGTGAGCTTGACAAACCTGCTCGGGCCGGGATCGGCATCCTCGGCAGACGTCAGCTTGAGCGTGCCGTCGTCCTCGCTGCCCGGCCTAAGCCCCAGCTGCGAAACCTTGAGCGCCATTATCTTTGCCTTTTCGTCAATAAGCTCTTCAACCTGCGCGTTTAGCTCGGCAACCTGTTCAAGCATATCCTCCTGCGTGACCGCGGTTCGCCTGAATCGCAGATAACGGCGTATACCAAGTGTGGCAAGCCATATAAGCGATACGAACAGCACAACCACAAACAGCACGGACACTATTGCCAAAATCCACGCAAGTACGGTAAAATCCTCACTATACGCTTCGAATATGCGGAAATAGCCGGGGAAGTCAAATATGCCCCAGAAACCCTGCCACAACGCGACAAAGAAGTCAACGATGTTCTCTATTAAAGTTTGGATAAATTCATAGAAGAACTTTAAAAAAGAATCCATCTGTCACCTGAATAAATTGCAACACGAGAGCCGTTTGGGGCAATCGCCGAGCTGCAGACACAAAGTAAAGACAAGTTGCCGTCTTTTCCCTGCGCTTAGCAGACCCGCGCCGCAATGCCTTGCGCAATGCGCATACCTGCCTTTGCATAACGGGATTGACCCGATACGCGCAACTTTTTCGGGCAAGCACTAAGACTTACCCACCCTTTCCCAAGCCGTAAAAAGCCATACCGGACGCAAATTCGCTGCTGCCGGCAATAGCTTTTCCATAGCCGTAAATACCCTTACTAAAAAAACCTAAACAAATCTATTTGAGCAGCCGCGCATACGGATAGTTCTGTGCATACACATAGATATCCATGCATTATGCAAAGACAACCCCGGTTTGCGCGTCAAAATTTTGTATAAAGTACCCGCGATGTGACATTAAACGGCTATTGCCTAAAAGTGTCACTCCTCAGGCGGTGCTGCGGGTGTATCCTCGTTTGCGGCCTGCTGCTTTTGCTTGAGCGCCTCGACCTCTTGGAGCAGCCGCTCGTAATCCGACTGCTTTACCGTGGGGTTCTTTTCCTTTTGTATGGCGACGACAACCTTTATCAGCACATATACGCGGTAGCCGAAAAAACCTAAGAGCGGCAGCATAATAAATATGCCAAAGCCCCAGAATGATTTGAGAAACTCAAAAACCTTTCCGAGCAAAGGTATCGAGAGTACGACTCTGCCTTTGATATTCGCATTTACAACGGGATTAGGATCCTCGGGTATACGCTCCCCGTCTATTGTTTTTGTTCCGCGCGTATAATGATTATCGTCTTCTATCCTTACGATTTCGTGAGTGTTAAGAATCCATTCTCCGGTTTCCAGGTCTCTTTCAGAAATAAATGTAACGACATCTCCGACCTTATAACTATCTTGCCGCTTAATTATCACGAGTGAGCCCACGGGAATTTCGGGAGTCATTGAGTCAGTCAACACATGCAAAGGTGTATAACCAAACACATTGCCCAAATTATTTCTCTCGTCTTGTCTGGAAGTAAATGCCACCAACACAAGCATAAGCCCTATTACAAAAAGCAAAACGGTTAAAACAGTTAAGGTTATGTTTAGACCTTTCTTTAGTTTAGGATTCATTTGACGATGCACTCCGTCAATTATTCACCTATACCTGCGCGCGGAAAAATGCACGCAGGTATAGCATGTCTTTTTATTATA
>CAZPMG010000070.1:0-10074 GCA_964587785.1 uncultured Clostridia bacterium | reverse complement strand
TGCAAGCGGTGGAAGCCTGCGGACTCAGCGCAAACGTGCGCGGCGAGCAGCTGTCCATAGAGCAGATGTGCCAGCTGTCCGACCTGCTTTTCGGCTGAAAACTTTTGATTTTATGCCGATTACCGTGTTAAGCCTTGATTTTGTGTGAAAATAAAAAGCGGTATTGTTATCATTTCCTGCAAGCCGTTTATAATACTTTATATAAACATTGTAAAATGTTACAATGATAGTCAACTAACTTGATTTCCCTTGCATCTTCGGTGTGTATTTGGTCTATAACGTCATAAAATGCTCACCTTTAGCCCCACTAAAGGCTGCGCTTTTATCTCGTTCTATCCTCAAATCTTCACTCGAATCTGCTGCGCTAAATTTCAAGCTAATTGACTATATAAACTGTATAAAAATTAATGTAATAAATCAAATTAGTAACGCCGCAGGGCTTTAATGCGAGCGGCAATATACAGGCAACTTAAGTTGAGTATAAAATATGCGGTGCGTTTGCCTCATGCACCGGCAAAAACCTTCTGCGCGTGCGCAGATATTACGGAGGAACCCATGGCAAAAAGAGTACTTGCATTTGATTTCGGTGCGTCAAGCGGGCGCGCCATGTTGGGCACATACGATGGCGGTAAGCTTTCGCTCAAGGAAATCCACAGGTTTTCAAACGACCCCGTATCCGTGGGCGGCACGCTGTATTGGGACGTGCTGCGCTTATTATTTGAGATAAAGCAAGGCATTACCAAAGCGCTTGCGGACGGCGGCTTCGACAGCATAGGCATTGACACTTGGGGCGTGGACTTCGGGCTGTTAGACGGCAGCGGCAGGCTGCTGGAAAACCCCGTGCATTACCGCGATGTGCGCACAGCAGAGGTCTTTGACGAGCTGTTGCAAAAGGTGTCCGCGGAGGAGCTTTATTCGGTTACCGGCATACAGCTCATGCGCATAAATACGATTTTTCAGCTCTATTATCTCAGCACGCGCAGGCAGGAGCTTATGTCGCGCGCAAAAAAAATGCTGTTTATCCCCGACCTGTTTGCCTATTTTTTGACGGGCGCGCAAAAGGCGGAGTACACCATAGCAAGCACATCGCAGATGCTGGACGCAAAGACAGGCGATTGGGCGTCGCAGTTGCTCGGTAAGCTGGGGATTTTTCAGGAGCTGCTGCCGGAACTTATACAGCCGGGGGAAACCTACGGCAATTTAAGCCCCGAGATTTGCGACGAGCTGGGCTGCAAAAGCGTGCCGGTGATAGCCGTATGCACGCACGACACCGCCTCCGCAGTGGCGGCAGTGCCCACGCAGGACAAGGACTTTTGCTATCTCAGTTCGGGCACATGGTCGCTGCTGGGAACAGAGCTTGACGCGCCCGTGCTATCAGACGCGGCGCAGCGCAGCAACATAACAAACGAGGGCGGTTTCGGCAAGACAATACGGCTGCTCAAAAACATAATGGGTCTGTGGCTGGTTCAGGAATCCCGCCGCCAGTGGGCGCGCGAGGGCAATCAGCTCAGCTTTGCCGAGATTGAAAACCTCGCCACCGTAAGCACTCCCTTCCAAAGCTTTATTGACCCGGACGACCCGTCCTTTGAGCTCCCCGGCAACCTGCCCGAGCGCGTGGCGGAATATTGCATACGCACCGGTCAGCGCGTTCCGGGCGATGTAGGTCAGACCGCACAGGCAATATACCAAAGCTTGGCGCTCAAATATCGTTATACCGTAGAGCGTCTTGAGGAGCTTACCGGCCGCAAATACGCTTGCATACAGCTTGTCGGCGGCGGCGGAAAGGACAGTTATCTCTGCCAAATGGCGGCAAACGCTTGCAAGATAAAGGTGCTTGCCGGCCCGTCAGAGGCAACTGCGTTCGGCAACGCAGGTGTACAGCTGCTTGCTCTCGGCCAGTTCAACTCCTTAAAGGAAGTGCGTGCGTCCATAGAGCGCAGCATATCGCTCAAGGAATACACGCCCAAGGACGGAGAGCTTTGGGACGAGGCGTACGAGCAGTTTAAGGCAGTGACCGGCCTTTCAAGAAAGCAGTAACGTACTGCTTGCGGTAAAATCGGTGCGGATAATGAGCAGGAAGCCTGCATATTATTGCACCGCTTGCAAGCTTGCCTGAAAAACGGGCGCGTAAGAGCAAAGTTTAAAAGTCATAAAACAGGCGTACGTAGAGTCATAAAACGGACGCGTACGTAAAGTCATAAAACGGGTGCGTACGGGCAAAAACGTAAAAGCATAAAAACCCGCCCGCACAAACTATATACAATGGAGAGTAATTTTAATATGAGCTATCAAACGGAACTTAAGCAGATGATGGATATGTCGCTTGCAGTGGGCACGCGCGCCGACTATACACAGGGCGGCGGCGGCAACACCAGCGTAAAGCTGGACGGCGACCTCATGGCAATCAAGGCGTCCGGCTACAGGCTGTGCGACGTGACCGAGACCGAGGGCTATGTTACTGTAAAATACAATGACGTTGCAAACTATTACCGCAGCGTAGACCTGAGCCAGTCCAAAGACTTTGAGACGGAGAGCGTTCAGATTGCCAAGGACAGCGTGAGCAAGCTGCCCGGCATGAAGGACTTGCGCCCCAGCGTAGAGGTGGGCTTTCACTCTGTGATGGAAAAGTATGTGCTCCATACCCACACCGTTTACGGCAACTTGCTTGCCTGCACCGTGCAGGGCGAGGCGCTGGCGGGCGAGATTTTTGCCGGCGCGGATTACGGCTTTATTTGGCTGCCTTACATTACTCCCGGTTTTACGCTTACTTTGGAAATCGACCGCGCGCTCACGGCGTACCGCGCAAAACATGGCCGCCCCGCCGAGGTTGTGTTCATGCAAAACCACGGTCTGGTGGTGCACTCGGGCGGCTATGACCGCGTACTGTGGCTGCATGAGGACGTAAACAGCCGCATACGCCAAAGGTTTTCCCTTGCAGACAACGCAATGGGCGACGTGGATATAAAAGAGGACGGCGCGGATACGTATGTTTCCGTAAGCAAAATTGTGCTCGATTACCTTCAAGAAAACGAGCTTAGCATAGTAAAACTTGACGAGGTTCCGCTCTATCCCGACCAGCTGGTATATCTCAACAACACCGTGCGCTTAAACCCCGACAAGATGGTAATAGGCGCGGGCACGGTAAGATATAACGCGTCGTACAAGGAATCGCTTACACTGGAGCAAACGCTTGCGGCGTTCATATTCATAGTAAAGACTTTGCGTGAGCTGAAGCTGCCCATAAGCGTAATGGGAGCGGAGGACGTGAACTTTATAAACAATTGGGAAGTGGAAAAATTCCGCCGCAGCGTAGCAAAATAAAGCAGAAATAAGCTTTCATCGCGTATGATGTTGCTGCGCATTTGCTGCAAGAAGTACACAGTAATTACCGCGGCCGGTGCCAAATAAGCGATGCAGCAGCGGAATTAGTGCAGCATAAACTCTGCAATATCGTATTTGGTCAAAAAAGAATGTTAAGCAAATTTAATTTATATATAGTCTACGGCGTATATTTGGTTTAAAACGTTACAAATTACTTGTCTTTAGCACACTCTTTAGGCTGCGCATCTGACCCGTTTTACCTCAGGTATACCATCCCAATCTATGGCAAAACTCAATTTAATTGATTAAAAACAGACAAAAAAACAAACAAAAAAAGCCGTTATATTATAACGGCTTTTTTATTGGCACTCCCGCCGGGAATCGAACCCAGAACTAATCCTTAGGAGGGATTTGTTATATCCGTTTAACTACGGAAGCGCACTTGTTTGCGGCATGGGCACAAGGCTTTTTGACCGCCTTAATATTTTACTACAGCGGCGCGCTCATGTCAATTGTTTTGGCTTAGCTTAAGTGTCCCCGTGAAAAAGAAAACAAAAACAAGCGTGCGGCAGCCTGCGCACGCTTGTTTTTATGGTTTAGCTCAGTTTTTTAAAGAGCAAAATCCAATTAATGCATGGTTTTTGTTTGCGGCTATCTAAGTAAATTGACGGTATTAATGTAGAGCGTCTATCAAAGTAGTTTTTAAGTAAACAAGCAATTATTTTGTTTTTTTAATCAATAAATCAGCGGGGCAGCCTTGCTCCGCAATATGTGCAAAATTTGTCGGTTTCGCCGAACGTGCCGCCGCAGGCAGGGCAGGCAATTATCTGCGGTTTGGGCTGTGACTTCAATATCACCGCCTGCGGGGCGGGGGCGGGGGAGGGTGCAATTACGTCCTCAGGGCGCAGGTTCAGGCTGGTCTTTGCTACAATAAAATCCGCCACAACCTCATAGCCCTGCAAATTACCTGTGGAAATTAGCGCCTTTACCGCCTGAAGCGTGTGCGCGTGTGAGGGTATCTGCCCGAAGCTTAAGTTTTGGATGAGCGTTTTGTCGGACGCCTTCACCTGCCGCATGAGCTGCACAAGCTGCTGCGCCGCCGAGGATTTTGCAGTAAACATAGCCGACAAGAACCCGCACGCACCAAAGCATATAAAGCCGAATATCACAAGCCCCGGCACTCCGGGTTGAAAGGAGGAAGCCGCGCTGATGCCGCCCAGCAAAAAGCACAAAAAACCCACTGCAATGCCTATGCCGAAAACTATGGAAAGCGTCTTAAGCTGCTCGGCATACGCTTCCATGTCCGGCCTGACAATAGACATTGGGTCGGTCTGCTGCGTACGGGCGCGGCTGCGCGAATGAAAATCGTCTTCAAACATATAAAGTCTCCTGTGTGCAGCTGTGCCGCAAAAATATTTTTTTAAAACTCTGCCCTAATCAAACTGGCCAACAATTCATTTCCCTTGCAGAAATAAGTGTATTCGCTTGTTTTCACTTTGTTTCCGGGCAAAAATAGTGTATTCGCTTGTTTTCACTTTTTTCCGGGCAAAAATAGTGTATTCGCTTGTTTTCACTTTGTTTCCGGGCAAAATAGTGTATTCGTTTTGTTCCGCTTGTTTGCACACAACACAGATATATTGAGCAATATTGCCGTCAGCAAAAATTTATACAGTCCCGCAGCTATTCTTCCAGCTTGAACACCCTGTTGATTTCCGCAACTTCCTTGTCGGATATGCGTACCGGCGTTCCGAGCATCTTTGCCTGAATCAGTGTGTTTGCGGTGAACTCCGCGACTTCCAGTCTGTCAAACGCGTTTATAAGCGAATCGCCCACGACTATTACACAGTCATTTTCCACGAGTACAACGGGGCTCTTGCTGCTGATTGCGTCGCTTATGGCCTGGGGGTCTAAAAATGACGTGCCGAACGGCACCCTCTTGACCTCGCGCATTACGATATAGCTCTCGGGTATGGTGCGGCTGTCGATTTCCGTGCGCGTAATCCCGAATGCCATAACGTTGGTGGGGTGCGCGATTATTATGGAGTTTACGTCAGGATGGCTGCTGTAAATAATATTGTGAAGCAGCACCGACCGCGAGGGCAGCTTACCCGCCTCGCGCCAGCCGTGCTCTATGCGCACAATGTCCGCCGCCTCCATGTACGCGCGGTCCACGCCGTGCGGAGTAATCAAAAAGCTGTCGCCTCCAAGGCGCTGGCTTATTGTGCCCTGCGTGCTGGTAAACAGCTTTTGACGGTACGACCTGTGCGCAAGCTCTACAATCTTGCGGCGTGCCTCGCGCTCCTTTGAGGAATGGTCGACGGGTATAAATTCGCCCTGCGGCACAAGCGACTTGTTTTTTGCAATCTCAAGCTGTTCCTCGCTGAGCGTAACCGCCTGTCCCAAAATATTTGATTGTATGTTGAGCTTTGCGCAGTATTCCAACGTTTCAAACCGCTTAAACGCCTGATATATGTCGTCGCCGCACACAACGACGCCGTGGTTTTCCATTATCACGGTATTTATGCCCTTTTTAAAGACCTTTGCTATGTTCTCGCCCAGCTTGACACTGCCCGGAACCTCATACGCCGCCTGTTCCACTTTGCCGCACACAATGTAGGGCGTGGGTATAATCGCCGTCTCCGGATTTTTGCGCAGCATACTGAAGCTCACCAGCGCGGGCGGATGCGCATGAAGCATGGCGCGCACGTCCGGACGCGTCTTGTAAACCAGCGAATGAAAAGGCAGCTCCACCGAGGGAACGTGCTTGCCTATGCGCGTGCCGTCCGGCTTAATTTGCACGATGTCGTCGCGCGTAAGGCTGCCCTTGTCCACACCGGACGGCGTAATCCAAATGTCGCCGTCGGAATCGAGTATGGAAAGGTTGCCGCCCGAGGTGGTGGTAAGGCTGTATTGATAGATGCGTTCCATCATCATTACGATTTGGTCTGCAGGATGTAATAAATCAAACTTCATGAAAAACCTCCTATAGAGTTGATATGTTTGCGGAAGAAAGTGCATTATAGCCATACGCGCAGTTGTAAACAGATTGTGATTTAAGAGGATAAAGCATACATATACATTATACACTGATTTCAAGGCTTTAAAAAGGGTTTGGCGTTTTTTGTTTCAAATTTTAAAACTTAACTGTCGTTGTTCACAAAATATCGTGGTTTCAAGTGCGGATTCGGCGGCTAAACAGACAATACCGGCAGAAAACGCCGCTGCGTACTAAACAGATAATACCGACAGAAAACGGTTTGCACATTAAACGCAAAGCCAAAATGCAAAGCCGCTGCGCACCCAAGCAAAGCCGCAGTACGTTTTGTGGGTTTTGCTTGTAAATTCATATCCGTTGTGATACAATAATCAATACCTTGATCATAAAAAATTGCCGCGTGCATAGAGAAGCGCGGCAGGGGGCAGGCAAGTATATGATTAATTCTGACCAATACGATCTTATCATCGCAATAGTGAGCCGTGGCCGCACGCAGACGGTCATGGATGCTGCCACCCGTGCGGGCGCGCGCGGCGGCACAGTGCTGCCGGCGCGGGGCACAGGGTTTGAGCAGGCTCAAAAGTTTTTGGGCATAACCATACAGCCCGACAGAGAAATCGTGATGATAATCGCCGAGCGCACCGCGCGCAGCCAAATTATGCGCGTTATAAGCGAGGAGACAGAGCTATCCGGCGTAGGCAACGGCATGGCGTTTTCCCTGCCCGTAGACAGCGCGGTAGGGCTTTCCCCGCTGATTGAGTAAGCAAGTTTGGTGCGTTTGTTATATGTTGAGTGTCAAGTACTACGTCCCCTTGACATAACAAAACTAATGTTGCTAATCGTTAAGTTCGGTTAAATCCAACGCAATATTATTATACGAGTAATTATGAGAAAAATTACATTATCGGTTGTTTGTGTTTTAATTATGAGTATGCTTGTTTTTGCTGCTTGCGATGGAAAAGGCGAGTCAATGAGTATTAGTTCAATAAAAATTGACGATAACTCAGTTTATTTTGTCTATGAAATTGATGAGTTTAATTTAAGTGACATAAAGCTGCAAGTTACTGATAATCAAGGAACTGTTCAATTAATTCCTTTATCGAGTGATTTTATCTCAGATGAATCGACGGCATTATTGAAAACGACAGGTCAGCATATAATCACAGTTGAATACGGTGGAAAAACAACTCAACTGAATTTAAATATGGTTACTGAAAAAAGTCTGTTTCATACGACATACGAGCTTGCGCTATCTGCTGGTGCAGCGGATACAGACTATCAAACATGGCTAAACACTATAAAAGGCGACAAGGGCGAAAAGATTCAACTAAATGTTGGGCAAATCCACTTACAATATCGTTATGAGGGAGAAACTCAATGGATTGACTTGCTCGACTTATCTGCATTAAAAGGAAAGCCGGGAAATGACGGCGTAAACGGCAAAGAGATCGAGCTTGGTATTGATAATGGGTTTATAAGCTGGCGGATGCAAGGAAATTTGCAGTGGAATCCGCTGTTTAGTTTGTCACAAATGCAAGGCGCAAACGGCAATGATGGCAAAGATGGAACAGATGGCAAAGACGGCTTAACTCCCTACATAAACGAAAACGGCAATTGGTGGATTGGAGAAGAAGATACTGGCGTAGCTGTTCTGCCACAGGAAAGAACGGACACAGGAACAGACGGTCTATATTTTGCCATGACTATAATTGACGGACAGGCGGGGTATGAAGTTATATCTTATAACATGGATACCATTGATATTGTCAGAGATATTGTAATTCCTGAATATCTTTTTGGAGTGAAAGTAATCTCAATCGGCAATGAGGTGTTTAAGGATAATTCATATTTAGAAAGTATTAGTATACCTAAATCCATAACAAGAATAAAGCAAAGTGCTTTCTACAACTGTAATAATTTAAAAACCGTTACCTTTGCGCAGAACTCTGAACTTAAAACAATTGAAAACCGGGCTTTCTACAAGAATAGCAGTTTAGTAAATATTGATATCCCCGAAAGTTTAAGGTATATAGACTACGAAGTTTTTTATAACGCTCCATTATGCAACAATTTAATACTTCCTGAAACGCTGCAATATGTTGGTAACGCCGCTTTTTCGGGCAATCAAAATTATAATGCTATTTACATTAAAGTGCAAGACACAAGCAACTGGGCGTCTAATTGGACTGACAAAGACGCATTGCAAATACATATGGGTGTAAAAGTCCAAGACGAATACATATATAACTATAACGCAGACGGAACAATTAGGTTTGTAGGCTATACAGGCAGTGATAAAAAACTAATAATGCCGAGTAAGATTGAAAATAAAGCGGTAACGTCTGTTGGCAGTTATGCTCTTGTCGGCAATAGTACTTTGGAGGGAATTATATTTCCGCGCAGTTTAAATACTATTGAAACCTATGCTTTTATTGTTGACCGCAATATAGCCTATTTACTGAGCTTAAGCTTATCATATATACACATACCGAATACTGTGCAAGTAGTGGAGCAACATGCTTTTATTGTAGATTATAATTATAATCTGAAAATATATTTAGAGGCGAGTGAGTTGCCCCAAGGATGGGCAGAAAGATGGGCTGTTAACAATTCCGGCGGTGCCTATATGCATGTTTTCTCCAATATTGGCGAGAGCGATCTTATTATAGAAGAAAACCTTCATTTTGTTATAGATGGCTCAAACGCAAGCGTTACAGGCACGACATGTAGGGACTTTGAAGATTTAAATATCCCGAGTAGCGTTCAAGGCAAAACTGTTAATAGAATAGCGAGCTTTGCTTTTAAAAAAAGTTTAAAGTCGCTAATAATGCCCAGCTCCATAACCGATATTGATAGTTACGCCTTCTATGGTGTAGAAATTATAGAAACGCTTGAGATGGGTGACGGTATACAAAGAATAGCAAGTTATGCATTTTATGACTCTGCAGCATTTGTTTTTATCCCTAAAACTGTAGCTTTAATAGGTGAGCATGCTTTTTCAAGTGGTTGTACTCTTTTTACGCCTTATATCGAGCGCCCGCTCGGCTGGGACAGCAACTTTGCAAACAGCTCAACTATATATTGGAACACAAAAAAAGTATTAAGTGAAAAGGGCTTTACCGCTATTTTAAAAACTAATGATAAAGCGGCTATAATTGCGTACGATGAAGCCTATAATTTGGGAACAATTTTTATCCCTGAAAAGATACAGGGGTATACAGTTAACGAAATTAGGGCAAATGCTATCCAAATAAGCACAGGTAATGTAAAAGTTGTAATACCAGACACCATACAGATTATAGAAAGATTTGGCGTTTATTTGTCAGGCGGCAATAGCAGAATATTTGTGGAAACTTATAACAGCTCTACTAAACCATCTGATTGGAATTCAAATTGGTATTATACATATAGTAGCTATTTATATTGGACTAATCAATGGCAGTATGTCGAGGGAGAGCCAATACCAAACTGACAACTTTGTCAAGCACACATAGCACTTGACACGGAGTATAATAAAACAAAAACTTCCACATGGTATTGCTACCATAGTGGAAGTTTTTTATTTTTAGCATATTTTCTCGACTTTATAAGTCGCGGCTTAACACAATTATACCGCTTTTATAAAGCCAGCTTAGGCGCACTTGCTTGGTCTTTAAAAGTTGGCTTAGCGCACTTGCTTGGTCTTTAAAAGTTGGCTTAGCGCACTTCCTCAACTTTTATAAAGTTGGTGTTTGCCTGTGTGCCAAGCGGCAAGCCTG
>CAZPMG010000069.1:6676-10202 GCA_964587785.1 uncultured Clostridia bacterium | reverse complement strand
AAAAGCAGGCAAGGCTCTACCTGCGCCTTTGCTCTTTTCTGCGTTTTTAATCAACATAATGATAAACACAGCTGAAACTACGCCCATTACGGGGTAGAGAGCGTTAATAGCGCCGGTAAAGCCCAGCCTGCTCAATATAATCCCCATTGCGAGCGCAGACAAAGTTGCTTTAAATCGGCTTTTTGTAAGCCGGGACATTGCGCCCGCAAGAGGGTAAAAGGAGGATGCCATAGCGGTAAAAACCGAAACTGCCATCATTATCGAAAAGCCTGCAAATGCTGCGTAACCCAGCCGTACGGCAATATACATCATGGGCATCTGCGCCCTTGATATTACGGCGTCGGATTGCATTAACGCAAACCCCGAAATCAGCATGACAAGTCCCAGCATGACTGCCGCTCCAAGCGAGGATAATAACATATCCTTGTTACTTAGGCTCTTGGCAGCAGGGGCTACAACCCCCGCGGCTAAAAACGTGTTCATACAAAGATAAAGTCCCAGCCTGTAATAATGTGCGGCAGAAGCAGGCTCCGTGCGCGATTGTTGCATAAGCGTCCAGAACGTGCCCTCGGGCGCAATAAGTGCGCTGACAGAGAGCGCAAGCATGGCAACGGTTGCAAAGAGCGCTGTAACAGTATTAATACTGATTACCGCATCTATACCCTTTTTTTCCGCCGCCGCGCATCCAAGCGCCATTGCCGCGGCCAGCCAAGGCATTTTAAGCCCGGGCATCGCCACCCGCTGAAGCGCATCGGCGCCCGCGAGCATTGCGGCAAAAACTATCAGGTAACTAAGCGCGGGCAAAAACCAAAATATCTTGTTATATTTGCCCATTGCCGCCGCGGTTAAATCCATCGGCGTGTATGCCTGAAGCTTTTTGGCGCTGCGCATGAGAGCGTACATGATTCCGGCGTACAAAAACATGAAAGCCAGAATAACCCAAGCGAATGTGCCGGAAAATACCGAGAAATAACTCAGCAGTTCCCGCCCGGAAGCCAGTCCGGCGCCCATCGCGGTGCCCGCGCACAGCAAACTTGTCCTTGCGATTTTCCGCAAATGGAAAACCTCCACAATCAGTTTGAGCAAGCTCCGTACATTTTATTCACGCCGGACGTAAATTATATTTAAATTATTAATTTTCACGCAAACAAACGGTATATGCCGCGCGCGTGCGTATATGCCGGAAAAAACGATGAGTGCGGCAAGCTTGATTCGTGGGCAATCTTGATCAAGCTTGATTAAGTTATTCGGACTGTTTTCCGCAGCTTACAACCTGCTCAAGCTGCGCTGACGTGCGCTCTAAAAACGCTGTCATGCCCTCGGGGCTGAGCTTTTTGCAGGAGAGCGCGGCTATGTCGTAAATCTGTTCGCAAACCTGTTTCAGCAGTTCGGCCGGCAGCGATTCAAGCCCACGCACCACTGCGTTTTCTGTGTTGAGCGTGATGGTAAGCTCCTGCGCGTCCTTGGCGGCCGCGCCCATCATGCTGTTCATCTCGGAAAAGCGGCGGGAGTATTCGGACACCGTCATAACAGCGGGAAGCGCGCTGCCCTTAAAGCCGCCTGCCATTACCTTAACGCTCTTGTCGGATATGTTTTGGGCAAACAGTTCGGTTATGCCGGCTGTGTCGCCCAGAGTGCTCTCTGTGCGCAGCGCGTCCGGAGTTTCTGAGTCTATGCGCAAAAACTTGATGCCGCGCTCTTTGTATTCCAAAAAGCTGATAAAGTGCGGGTCTATATAGTGCTCAAGCACCACGGCGTTAAGCCCGTGCTTTTTGAAGTCGGCAATATATCCTGCCTGTGCGGTCTGGTCGGTCACATAATAGACCTTGCGCTGATCGGGCGCGGCGGAGTTTTTTTCGTCTTTTTTGTCCTCTGCCTTGTCACTCTTTTCCTGTTGTGTGTCGGGCTTGTCTGTCTGCGCTATATTGGCTGTTGAAAGCTCTTCAAGCGTGTGGTGGCTGCCCTCTAAGTCCTTAAACAGCAGTATGGATTTTACCTTGTCAAAAAAGCTTTCGTCCTTGATGCAGCCAAACTTGATAAACGGCGCGATGTCAGGGAAGAAACCCGTGAACTTTTCGCGATCGGATTCAAACAGCTCGGTGAGCTTGTCGGCAACCTTTTTGGTTATGTGACGGGAAAGCTTTTGCACCTCGCGGTCGTTTTGCAAAAAGCTGCGCGACACGTTGAGAGGAATGTCCGGGCTGTCAATCGTACCCTTGAGCAGCATCAAAAACTCGGGGATTATCTCCTTTATGTTGTCGGCAATATATACCTGATTGCAATACAGCTTTACCTCGCCTTGACGCACCTCCATGGGGTTGTTTTGACGGGGGAAGTAAAGCAACCCTTTTAAGTTAAAGGGATAATCCACATTGAGATGAATCCAAAACAGCGGCTTTTCAAAGTCTAAAAAGGTCTCGGAATAAAACTTTTCATACTCCTCATCGGTCACCGTCTTGGGGTCTTTGAGCCACAGCGGCTGGGTGTTGTTGATTGGCTTGTCGTCCTTATCTCCCTTGGGATTTAAATAAATTTCGTAGGGCATGAACGCGCAGTACTTGCGCAGCAGCACGCTCAGCCTATACTGCTCTAAAAACTCCTTTTCGTCCTCGGAGAGATGCAGTATGACGGTAGAGCCCCTGCCCTCGCGGCTACCCTTGTCCACGGTGTACTGAGTGCCGCCGTCCGATTCCCACACCGCCGGCTCGCTGCCCGGGGCATAGCTTTGCGTCTGCACCTCTACCTTGTCGGCCACCATATACGCAGAGTAAAAACCCAGTCCAAAGTGTCCGATTATGCCGTCCTTGCCGGCAGCACTGTATTTTTGCACAAAGTCCTCTGCACCGGAAAACGCCACCTGCGAAATATATTTTTCCGTCTCCTCCGCGGTCATACCTATGCCGTTGTCCCGGACGGAGAGCGTACCGGCTTTTTCGTCCGCAACCACCTCTATGCGGTAGGGCTGCTCGGACGGCGCGGCCTCGCCCAGCGACACCAGCTTTTTGTGCTTGCTGATGGCGTCGCTGGCGTTTGATACTAATTCGCGTAGGAAAATATCCTTGTCGGAATAGAGCCACTTTTTGATTACCGGCATTATGTTGCCGGAGTCAACCTTGATTTCACCTGTCCTCTTCACTGCAAAAAATCCTCCTTGCGTAAAAATTATTATTGAAAATTTAACCTGCCAAAAACCGCCGGTTTAAAAAACTTTGACGGGCGGCAAAAAGACCGAAGCTGCGGCCCCGGCCTTTAATATGTTTCCTCTGCATTGCGGACATAAGCGCAGTTGCGGCGCGGCAAAAGTCACAGCGGTTAAAAACTGAGAACTTTCCCGGCGCGCATAGACCGTTTAATCGCGCGCGCACGCAGGGCAGACAAGCGCCGCCCCTGTTGCCTGCGCACAATCAGCAAGGCAATGCCGGCACTGCTTTGCGGCTCAGTGTCCTACTTCGCCGTCCTTTACGGGGGGCTCTGGCTGAACCTCAGGAGCGGGCTCGGTTTCCTCTGACGGAGCGTATTGAGCGTC
>CAZPMG010000069.1:0-6576 GCA_964587785.1 uncultured Clostridia bacterium | reverse complement strand
AAAGCGTCAGCGGTTTCTGTATCTGATACGGAAACATCTGCAACGCCCGGCCTTGCGCCAAAAAGCTCCAAGCTGTATACGGCTTTGCTGTCAATTACAAACGTGGTGTTGCCGCTTTCAATCACAAAGTTGCCGTTGAACTCGTCAATTTCCTTTATGGTGCCCACAATACCGCCGATAGTCTTTATCCTGCTGCCCACGGCAAGGCGGCTGTTGGCCTCCTCCGCCTGCTTGCGGCGTTTGCGGTTGGAGTAATTGGAATAGACCAGCACGGCTATCATGAGCACAACCAGACCTATCAGCCAGTAAGAGGAACCCGGATTGTTGGTTCCCGCGTCGGTAGTGAGTAAAAATTGCAGCATTAGTTATCTCCTTTTAATTGCAAGTTTATTAAAGTTTCTGCACTAAACGGTTACTACGTCAAAATAAGCGCAGAAGCCGCGGACTGACGGATTTCGCGCCCGTGAGTTTTTAAAAAAAGCTTTCCCACACTTAGGCATGCTTTTTTCTAAACGCGGTTTTACCCATATAATAATATACAAATTATGGTGTTTTTGCAAGCATTTATACCCCGCTGACAAAATTTCGCGGGGTTTTCACACAATTACTCTGCCATATGCGCCCAAAACTCGGCGTAAAAGTCACGGAAGGAGTCCGCGAGTATCGCCTTGCGCATATTCGACATCAGGCGCACGAGATAACGCAGGTTGTGTATGGAGATAAGCGTTGAGGCAAGCATTTCGCCGGCGTTTACAAGGTGGCGCAAATATGCGCGCGTATAGTTTTTGCAGGTGTAGCAATCGCAGCCCTGTTCTATGGGAGAAAAGTCCTCCCGGTACTCGGCATTTCGCACCACCAGCCTGCCGCTGCGCGTCAGTGCCGTGCCGTTTCGGGCTACGCGCGTGGCGTGTACGCAGTCAAACATATCTATGCCGCGCAGCGTTCCCTCCACAAGGCAGTCTGCACTGCCCACGCCCATGAGATATCTCGGCATATTAGCCGGCAGGTGCGGACGCAACACGTCCAGCATCTCGTACATAACGGGCTTTGGCTCGCCCACCGAAAGGCCGCCCACAGCTATGCCGCACACGGCGTATTCGGACGCGGCCTGCGCAGAGCTTATGCGAAGGTCGGCATACATATTGCCCTGAACAATGGGAAAGAGCATCTGGTTTTTGCTTGTGCTCATCTCGGCGGCGCAGCGCTTGAGCCAGGCGTGAGTACGCTCTGCTGCGCGCTTGCTGTCTGAATGTGACGCGCCGTGCGCAGTGCATTCGTCAAGCTGCATAACTATGTCTGCGCCCAGATTTTTTTGTATGCGCATACACGATTCCGGCGTAAACTCGTGCGCGCTGCCGTCAATATGCGAGCGAAAGGTCACGCCGTTGTCGGTTATCTTGCGAAGCTGTGACAGCGAAAACACCTGAAAACCGCCGCTGTCGGTTAGTATGGGCTTGTTCCAGTTCATAAACGAGTGCAGCCCGCCCGCCTTTTGCACAAGCTCGTCGCCCGGGCGCAGGTGCAGGTGATAGGTGTTGGACAGAATAATCTGCGCGCCGATATCCTCAAGCGCGCCCGGCAGCACGCCCTTTACTGTGGCCTGCGTGCCCACCGGCATATATATGGGCGTCTCTATGTCGCCGTGCGGCGTGTGCAATATGCCCGCGCGCGCGCCGGTGTGCTTGTCCTCGTTTATAAGCTCAAAACTAAACATTCAAAACTTCAACCTTTTTTGCGGCTCTATAGCCAATAACTTGATTTTTCTTGTATATTCGGCGTATATTTGGTCTGTAACGGCACAAATCTCCACTCGAAACTGCTGCTCAAAATTTCAAGTTAATTGGCCTTATCGTGTTTTTGCCGCGGCACTAAAATATATAGCAAACCGCGGCAAACTTACCACTTTTATAAATGCAATCTTATTATATTACTTTATGCCGAACTTTTCCATCATAGCGGACGCGGCGTTTTTGCCTGCGCCCATGGCAAGTATTACCGTTGCCGCGCCGCTTACCGCATCGCCGCCGGCGTATACGCCGGGGATTGTGGTCTCAAGCGTGCGCTCGTCCACAATAAACGTGCCGCGCGGCGACGTCTGCAGCTGCGGACAGCTGGCGCTGATAAGCGGATTGGGGCTTGTGCCAAGGCTTACTATCACCATGTCGGCGGGGACTTCAAACTCACTGCCCGGGACTTCCTGCGGCCTGCGCCTGCCCGAGCTGTCCGGCTCGCCGAGCTCCATCTTTACGCATTTAATGCCCGTTGCCCTGCCGTTATTGCCCAAAATTTCCACGGGGTTTGTCAGCAGCATAAAACGCACGCCCTCTTCCTCGGCGTGGTGGATTTCTTCCTCGCGTGCGGGCATCTCCTCGCGGCCGCGGCGGTATATCACCGACACGGTTTCCGCGCCCATCCTAAGCGCCGTGCGCGCCGCGTCCATTGCAACGTTGCCCGCGCCTATGACGGCCACGTTTTTGCCGCGCTGCACGGGCGTCGGGCTGCCCGGCTTGTATGCGCCCATTAGGTTTACCCGCGTGAGATATTCGTTTGCCGAGCTTACGCCGGCAAGGTTTTCGCCGGGGATGCCCATGAACTTGGGAAGCCCCGCGCCCGAACCTATGAATATGCCGTCATAATCTTCCATGAGCTGCTCTATGGTGATTGTCTTTCCCACCACGACGTTGTGTTCTATGGTAACGCCCAGCGCAAGCAGGTCGTCTATCTCGCGTTTTACCAGCGATTTGGGAAGGCGGAACTCGGGAATGCCGTATACCAGCACGCCGCCCGCGCGGTGAAACGCCTCGTAGACGGTGACCTCACAGCCTGCGCGCGCCATATCTCCTGCAAAGGTAAGACCGGCAGGGCCGGAGCCTACAACCGCCACGCGTTTGCCGTTGGGGGCAAGCTTTTCGCCCTCGGCAACAGGATAATTTTCTATGTGTGTGTCCGAGGCAAACCGCTCAAGCAGCCCTATTGCCACCGGCCCTTCCATGCGCCTGCGCACGCAGACCGCCTCGCACTGCTTTTCCTGCGGGCACACCCTGCCGCATACACCGGGCAGGCTGTTGGTAAGCTTTATTATCTGAAAGGCGCGTTCAAAGTTGCCGCGCGTGATTTCGTTTATAAACTCGGGTATATTTACGCCCACCGGACAGCCGCCCTTGCAGGGCGCGTGCCGGCACTGCAGGCAGCGCTTTGCCTCAAGTATTGCCGTCTCCACATCAAAGCCAAGGCTTACCTCGTCGAAATTGCGGGCGCGTACCTTGGGGTCTTGTTCTCTGGGCTTATTTCTCTCCAATCTTGCCATATTTCAGTCTCCGCCTGTCATTCTGCGCGGCAGCTCTCGCCGGTTATCCTGCACTTGTCGTCGTATTCCTCGTTTAAGTATGTCTTGGAACGGTTTATCGCCTCTTCAAAGTCTACGCCGTGCCCGTCAAACTCCGGCCCGTCCACGCATGCGTAACGGGTTTCTCCGTGAACGGTAAGCCGGCAGCAGCCGCACATCCCCGTGCCGTCCACCATCATAGAGTTCATGGAAACCACGGTTTTTATGCCGAACTGCTTTGTCACCGCGCACACCGCGCGCATCATAGCAAGCGGCCCCACGGCAAACACAAGGTCAATTGTGCTTTCCTTTGCGGACAAAAGCTCATTTACCGCGTCCGTGACAAAGCCCTTTCTGCCGTAGCTGCCGTCGTCTGTGGTTATATATAGATTGTGTGTGTGGCTGCGGAATTTATCCTCATACATGACAAGGCTCTTGTTTCGTGCGCCTATCACGGCGTCAACGCGCGTGCCCTGCGCAAACAGATGCTTTGCCTGGGGATAGATTACCGCCGTGCCTATGCCGCCGCCCACGAGCAGCACGTGCTTTGCTCCGCCGAGCTCCGTGGCGTTGCCAAGCGGCCCAACAAAATCCGCCACATAGTCGCCCTCGGCTTTTGCCGCAAGCTGCATGGTGGAATACCCAACTGTCTGCACAAGCAGCGTGACGCTGCCGTCAGCCTCGTCGGTGTCCACTATGGTAAAGGGCAGCCTCTCGCCGTCCTCGTCCACGATAACGATTACAAACTGCCCGGGGCGGGCGTTGCGTATAATCTTCCTGCCCTCTATGCGGTATTCCCTCACGTTTTCCGCAAGCTGATTTACCTTTAAAATTTTATGCATGGTGATTTAATCTCCCTGACCGGGTTTAGATTTGGGCGCGCCCGTATAGTAGCTGCACTGCGGCGCAACCGGGCAGCTTGCGCACAGCGGGCGCTGGGATTTGCAGATATTCCGCCCGTGAAATATAAGCAGGTGGTGCGAAAGGCTCCACATATTTTGGGGCAACAGCTCGCACAGCTGGCGCTCTGTCTGAAGCGGGTCTTTTGCATGGGCAAGCCCTATGCGGTTGCTGACGCGAAACACGTGCGTATCCACGGCAATCGCATCGCCGCCGAACGCCACCGAATACACTACGTTTGCCGTCTTGCGCCCCACTCCCGCCAGGCTTTCAAGCTCCTCTCGCGTGCGCGGCACCTCACCGCCGAAACGCTCAAGTATAGAGCGGCTCGCCGATATAATGTGCGCTGCCTTGTTGCGGTAAAAACCGCAGGTATAAATCATGCGCTCAAGCTCGGACTGTTCCATGGACGCAAAATGTTCCGGGCGGTTGTAGCGCGGGAACATCTCGGACGTAACCTTGTTGACGCGCACATCAGTACACTGCGCGGATAAAATGACCGCAACCAACAGCTCAAACGCGCTGCCGTACTCAAGCGCAGGTGCGGCGTCAGGGTACAGCAGCTCCAGCTTTTGCATGATATCAATTGCCGTTGCCTGTTTCATTTGCATATTGTAACACAATATTGCGGTCATTTCAATCTATTGAAACCAAATTCAAAAAATTGCACGCAGTTTTTTTGCGTGCAATTTCATATTTTAACAACATAAAGTTCAAAGGCGCGGCAGGCTTTTGAACTTAACTCTATATAGAATTGTATAAAAAGCCGCATATAAACTTGCGGCCTGTGCCGAGCAAAAAAAGGGGGCGCAGTCAGTGACTGGACATATTTGGGATGTCCGGCACATCTTTTGGCTAGGTAAAAGCCGTGCGTTATTAGTGTGGCTGCGCCCCGTAAAAATTATAACACAAAAATGTTTTATAGGCAATAGTACACTTAAAAGTAATGGACGGCCGCAGAGAAAAAAACGCATTTAAAAAGCGCCGCACGCACACTCTTAATTAAGCAACTTTTTAAAAGTTTCAGTACTTTGAATGTTTGAAAGCTTCAGTCTTTTGTATGTTTGAAAGCTCCAGTACTTTGAGTGTTTGAAAGTTTCAGTCCTTTTTGCCGTCAATTTCCAGTGCTGCGGAATACACCGCGCTCTTGGGAATACCGCGTTCCTTGGCGGTGAGCCGTATTGCGTCCATCTTGCTCATACCCGAGTTTAAATGCAGCGTTAAATGCTGAATTACCGTAAGCTCATTTGCAAGGCTTTGGCGCTGGTCGGGCGCGCCCTCCACGACGATTACATACTCGCCGCGCGGCTGTCCGTCAAACTTTTCGCCCAGCGTGAGAAAGGCCGTGCGCTCATAGAGCTTGGTTATCTCCTTTACCGCGCACGCCCGGCGCGCGCCCAGCGCATCAAACAACCTTTGCAAATCGCGCTCGAGATTGTGCGGCGCGCTGTAAAAGAGCAGCGTTCCCTTAAAATAGCGCAGCCTTTCAAAAAACTCTGTGCGCTCGGATTGTTTTTCGGGTATAAATCCGCAAAAAGCAAAGCTGCCGCTGTCAAAACCCGACAGCACCAACGCGCTTAGCGCGGCGTTTGCACCCGGAAGCACGGTATAACTCACTTCCGCCTCTATGCAAAGCTCCACCAGCCTTTGGCCGGGGTCGGATATGCAGGGCATTCCCGCGTCAGTGATATAAGCGATATCCTCGCCCTCGCTTACGCGGCGCACCACCTCTGATCCGCGCTCAAGTTCGTTGAACTTATGAAGGGCAATCAGCGGCTTTTTTATGCCGTAATGATTGAGCAGCACAGCGGAATGACGGGTGTCCTCACAGGCAATTGCGCTCACGCTCTTCAGCGTTTCCAACGCGCGCAATGTTATATCGCCGAGATTGCCTATGGGCGTTGAAACCAAATACAATGTACCAGACATTACTGAGCTTCCTCCGATTGCAATAAAGTGTATTAAAAGTCAGAGCGGCCGCGGCAGAAACGCATAAGGACGGGAAAAAACGCTTAATGACGGCAATAATCTTAATTCTTACATCAGGCAGCGAGCTAACCGTTATCGCCCCCGTCACAGGCATATATGTCAATTAACTTGAAATTTAGCGCAGCAGCTTCGAGTGGAGATTTGAGGATAGAACGGCATAAAAGCGCAACCTTTAGTGGTGCTAAAGGCGAGCATTTTGTGCCGTTATAGACCAAATATACGCCGAAGATGCAAGGTAAATCAATTTAATTGACTATAGTTCGGGCAGCACGCTTAGACCGGGTTTTGCGCCGCGGCTCGCGTGAACGAGCACAAGATAGGGCGGCTTTCCCGGCTTGGGCGACACAAACTGCAAAGTCTTG
>CAZPMG010000068.1:6026-10225 GCA_964587785.1 uncultured Clostridia bacterium | reverse complement strand
ACAAATAAACGGTAAATTTGCATGAAATCTCCCCGGCTTATATTGAAACCGCAGGTATAATTTGCCCTTGACGACAGATATTTTTGTAGCGTTAAGTGCAATCAAAATATTTTGCCTTTTCAATAAAGCCTGTAAAAAAAATTAATAACTCTTTAATAACCGCCAAGCGCAACGTCTTTTAAAGCAGGGTTAAATTTATGCAGACAGGTTCGCAGCAATAACAATGGAGCTACCTGCAAAAAAACGCAGCATTGGCACATAAATGGACAAAAAGCATTTGGTTAGCTCACGAATCGCACCTAATCAGTCACGCAGTAAATCAGCGAGGTAACGCTATATCCGTGCGGTAGTGCGCGCCATGAAATTTAACACCTTTTACTGCGTTATACGCTCTTTCACGTGCGTTTTCTACCGTATCCGCCTTTGCGCATACGCCGAGCACTCTACCGCCCGATGTCACCAAAGCACCCTGCTTGTTGTGGTCTGTGCCCGCATGATAATACATTATGCCGTCTTCTTTTTGGATTTCTATTGTATCGTCCTTGCGGTATTTGCCCGGATAACCTTTACTTGCCATTACTACGCATACGCAGGACGCTTGCTCCCAAGAGATTTCCAGTTTGTCCAATGTGCCGTCTATACAGGCGTTAAATATACTGAGAAGGTCAGTTTTTAATAACGGCAGCACTACCTGTGTTTCCGGATCGCCGAACCGGGCGTTGTATTCAAGCACTTTAACACCGGACTTTTCGTCCAGTATCAACCCGAAATAGAGCACGCCTTTAAAGGTGCGTCCCTCAGCGCGCATTGCCCGGACAGTAGGCAGATATATGCTCTCCATACATTGATTGTGAAGCTCGTCGGTATACAGCGGACTGGGCGAGAATGTGCCCATGCCGCCGGTGTTCGGGCCGGTGTCGCCGTCGCCCACGCGCTTATAGTCTTGTGATGAGGGCATTACAGCTATGCTCTCGCCGTCGGTGAACGCCAATACGGAAACTTCTCTGCCGTGTATAAATTCTTCCACCACAATGCTGCTGCCCGCGCTTCCGAACCTGCGGTCTTCCATAATCTCTTGCACCGCGCGCTCTGCCTGCTCTAAATCCTGACAGATTATTACACCCTTGCCGAGTGCAAGCCCGTCCGCCTTTATTACAAGCGGAAATTCCTGTGTGCGTACATACGCAAGCGCTTGACGGCTGTCAGTAAAGCTGCGGTATTTTGCAGTGGGAATACCGTATTTTTCCATGAGCCCCTTGGAAAACACCTTGCTGCTCTCAATCAACGCAGCCTCGCCGGTGGGGCCGAAAGCCCTATATCCGCGCGCGGTAAGTTCGTTGACCAAGCCCAGCGCAAGCGGGTCGTCGGGTGCAACCACGGTCAAACCTATGCCGGGGGTTTGCTGCACAAACCGCACAAGCGAGCTTATATTGCCCGCTGCGATATCTACGCATTCCGCAAGCTCAGCTATGCCGGCATTGCCGGGCGCACAATAAATTTTGCCCACTTCCGTACTGCGGCTTAAAAGCTGCACTATGGCGTGCTCCCTTCCGCCTCCGCCTACAACAAGTATATCCATTGCTCCCTCCGTATTAAACAAAATGCCAACGCCGGTCAATGCCTGCGCAGAAACCATCGGGCATTTGATGTAAAAGCTTACTTTACTGAAAATTGCTATGTAATAATATTGCGAATAGTGTTTAGTTGCATCTATGCAAACTACAAACACAATAAAGATTTGTCAATGCTTAAAATGACGCATTCCTGTAAACACCATTGCAATGCCATTGCGGTCGCACGCGTCAATGCTGTCTTGGTCGCGCACGCTGCCGCCCGGCTGGATTATTGAAGTAATCCCGTGTTCTGCCGCCAGCTCGGCGCAGTCGGAGAACGGAAAAAACGCGTCTGATGCAAGCGCTGCGCCCTTTGCATTTTCACCGGCGTGTTCAAGCGCGTGCTTTGCGGCGGATATACGGCTGGTCTGCCCCGCGCCTATGCCCAGCGTCACTCCGTCTTTTGCAACCACAACGGCGTTTGACTTGGCATGTTTGGCAACTTTCATGGCAAACTCCATGTCATCAAGCTGTTTTTTTGAGGGCTTTGCCGAGGTTACTGCAGAAACATCAGCCGTAGTGATATTCTTGTCGTCTATCTGCTGCACCAAAAGCCCGCCGAGCACTTTTTTCATGTCTACGGTCTGAGGACGGTACGGCGCACCCAGCGTGGGAAGCTTGAGAAGCCTTATGTTCTTTTTTAGCTTCAGCAATTCAAGCGCACTCGCGCTGAAATCAGGCGCTATGATTATCTCCAAAAAAATCTGCGATAGAGCGCGGGCAAGGTCGTCTTCCACTGTACGGTTGACCGCTACAATTCCGCCAAATATAGAAACCTTGTCCGCCTCGTATGCCTTTAAAAACGCCTCGCATACGTTTTCGCCCACGGCCACGCCGCAGGGGTTTGCGTGCTTGACTGCGGCAGCGGCGGGAACATTGAATTCTCTTATTACGTCAAGCGCACCGTTGGCATCGCTTATATTGTTGTAAGAAAGCTCTTTGCCCCACAGCTGTTCAGCGTCAGTGAGCGCACCCGGATATCGGAAAACCTCGCGATAAAACACAGCACTTTGATGCGGGTTTTCACCGTAACGCAAGCTTTGGGCGCGTTCATATGCAAAGGTAATATTATCAGGATAGTCTATGCCGAGGTTTAGGCGCAGATAGTTTGCAATCATTGTGTCGTAGACCGCAGTGTGCTGAAAAACCTTGTACATGAGCAAGCGTGCAAGGTCAAGATCTTTTTGGCCGCTCTGAAGCGCGCCGAGCACACTGCCGTAATCCGAAGGGTCGGTCACAACATAGACGTCTTGATAATTCTTGGCCGCGCTGCGGAGCATGGCCGGGCCGCCTATATCAATATTTTTCACGGCTTCTTCAAACGTAACTCCGGGCTTTTCCACGGTGGCTTTGAATGGATAAAGGTTTACCGCCACTACGTCTATAGGAGAAATGCTCAGCTCTTCAATGCGCTGCATATGGCCGCTGTCGGCACGCATGGCAAGAATCCCCGCGTGAACCGCCGGGTGCAGCGTCTTTACCCGCCCGTCAAGGCACTCGGGAAATCCGGTGACATCACTGATTGCGGTGACCTTAATGCCGCCTGCCTCAAGCGTGCTGAGAGTGCCGCCGGTAGATACTATTTCAAAGCCAAGCTTCTGTAAACCCTTTGCAAACTCCAACAGCCCGCTCTTGTCCGTTACGCTTAAAATCGCCCGTTTGTTCATGGATGCCGCTCCTTATTTATACAAAATTATTTCGAGATAATGCTTGCCTTGCTGCCGTCAAGCTTGATTCTGCCATCACACAGCGCCGCCACAGCGTTTTCAAGCAAGATATGCTCAGTTTTTAGCACACGCGCCTGCAATGTTTCCGCTGTATCGCTTGACAAAACCTTAACCTTGCTTTGACAAATTACCGCGCCGGTATCCGTGCCCTCGTCAACAAAGTGAACGGTCGCACCGGTGTATTCGTCCCCGCTTTCCAGTACGGCGCGGTGAACGCGCATACCGTACCAGCCGTTTCCGCCGTACTTAGGCAAAAGCGAGGGATGTATATTTATAATCCTGTTTTGATAGCGCTTTATCATGTCGGGCGGAAGTATGCCCAGATATCCGGCAAGAACAATATAATCCGTATCAAACGATTCAAGCAGGTTGGCAATGTCGCCGTACATTTGCTGAGCATTTTGATAATTGCTTTTTAAAAATATATGCCGGGGTATACCTGCTTTTTCAGCGCGCTCAAGTGCAAATACGCCTGCTTTATTGCTGATTGCCGCGCATATTTGTGCATCAATCCTTTTATCGGCACACGCATCAATGAGCGTCTGCAGATTGCTGCCCGAACCTGACACAAACACGGCAATACGCTTCACAGCTCAACTCCCTCGCCGCTCATGGTATGTCCGAGCACAAAAGCGGTTTCACCGTTCTCTTTCAGAGTTTTTATTGCAGCATCCGCATCACGCGCGGAAACGGCAATAACCAAACCCACACCCATATTGAATGTGTTGTAGAGCTCTTGATTGCTAAGGCCGCTTCTTTTGGCCAGTAATCTGAATATGTCGGAAAGCTGATATGAGCTTAAATCTATGCGGCAGCCTATGCCGCTTGGAAAAATGCGCGGAATATTTTCAATGAATCC
>CAZPMG010000068.1:0-5926 GCA_964587785.1 uncultured Clostridia bacterium | reverse complement strand
CCGGCCTCAACGGATTTTCCGGTGATAAGCTTGGATTTTTCGGCTATTCCCACGCAAAATCCGGCCATATCGTATTCGCCCGGGCTGTAAAACCCCGGCATCTCTGCGGTCTCGCCGCCGATAAGCGCACATCCCGCTTGACGGCAGCCCTCGCTTATGCCGGCGACAATGCGTTCGGCAAGCTCAGGCACAAGCTTGGGCAGTGCGATATAATCCAGAAAAAACAGCGGTCGGGCACCTTGGCATACAATATCGTTTGCGCACATTGCCACGCAGTCAATACCTACCGTATCATGACGGCCGGTGATAAAAGCATACTTGAGCTTTGTGCCTACGCCGTCCGTGCCCGAAACCAACACAGGCTCTTTATAGTTGAATCCGGCAAGTGAATATAATCCGGCAAAACTGCCCAAATCACCAAGCACGTTTGAGTCAAATGTGCTCTTGACGTGCTTTTTCATAAGCTTTACCGCTTTATATCCAGCGGTTACATCCACACCCGAATCTCTGTATGATATTGCCATATTACGCCTCCAAGCCGCGCATCTGCGTGAGTTTAATAATATTAATGCTTTGTTAAAATTACTTTGTTAAAATTTTGACCGATAATGTTATGCAGCAAGACCATTTTTTCCAGAAGTTAGTTCAGGGAAAATTTTTTTGCTGAAAAAATTTCGTTTAACTGAAACAATCAGCCGTTATCGAACCTGAATTTATCTGAATTTTCCTTTTCATCAACCGGCATGGGATATTTCCCCGAAAAGCAGCCCAGACAAAAATTTAATTTCGCGCCCTTGCACGTGCCCACAAGCTCGTCTATGGTCAAAAACTTAAGGCTGTCCGCGCCGATGTGGTCGCAAATTTGCCTTTCGTCCATTTCAGAGCCTATGAGTTGCCCGAATGTCTGAGTATCAAGGCCAAAATAACAGGGATACTTGATTATAGGCGAGCTTATGCGCAGATGAATTTCCTTTGCTCCCGCACGCCTTAGCATATCAATTATTTTTCTGCTTGTAGTGCCGCGCACAATGGAGTCATCCACCAGCACCAGCCGCTTGCCGTTTACGTTTGCCTTTAGTGCATTCATCTTGAGGTTCACGCTCAGTTCACGCATATGCTGTGTAGGCTGAATAAACGTTCTGCCTACATATCTATTCTTTGCAAGAGCTTCGGCATACGGTATGCCCGACGCTTCGGAATACCCGCGCGCCGCTACCACTGCGGAATCGGGCACGCCGGACACGAGGTCGGCTTCCACCGGATACTTTTCTGCGAGAACTCTTCCCGACGCCTTGCGCGCCTCATACACACTGCAGCCGTCTATAATGCTGTCGGGGCGTGAAAAATATACATATTCAAATATGCAGGATGCTTCACCGCGATCGCTGAGAAAGTGTGACTGCGGCCCTTTGGAATCTATTACAACCACCTCGCCCGGCTGTATATCGCGGATAAATTCAGCGCCCACAGCATCAAGCGCACACGTTTCGCTCGCCAAAATATATTCGTCAAGGTGCTTGCCGAGCACAAGCGGGCGCATTCCCAGCCCGTCGCGCACGCCTATAAGCTGGGTTGAAGTCATAATTACCAGAGTAAACGAGCCTTTTAAAAGAGATGCAGCGCTGATTATAGCTTTTACAATGTCGCCGCCGCCCGCCTCCCGGTTTATAAGCGCAGCAATTACCTCGCTGTCGATTGTGGTCTGAAAGAGCACGTTTTGCTCAATCAGCTGATCGCGAAGTTCGCGCGTATTTATTATGTTGCCGTTGTGCGCAAGCGCCATCCTGCCCGGTTTTCCGGTAAACACAAGCGGCTGTGCGTTTACATACAGCCCCTCGCCGGTGGTGGAATACCGCACATGGCCGATGGCTATATCGCCGTCCGGGAGCCCGGATATTATCTGCGGCGTAAACACCTCAGGAACCAGCCCCATGCCACGATGGCAGGATATGCGGTTGTTGTGCGTAACCGCAATCCCCGCGCTCTCCTGACCGCGGTGCTGAAGGGCATACAGCCCATAAAAAGCTGTAGCCGCAACGTCCCGGCACTCGTCGCTGTAGACACCGAACACGCCGCATTCCTCATGCATACTGTCAAAATGCGGTTTACTCGTTCTCAAATACATACTTTTAAACCTTGTCAGCGTCGGAAACTCGGCGCAAAATCTCTTCATAGGCCTGCTCTACATCGCCTAAATCCCGCCTAAACCTGTCCTTATCAAGCTTTTGACCTGTTTTCGCATCCCAAAAACGGCAGGTGTCGGGAGAAATTTCGTCTGCGAGAATTACCTCGCCCTTATATCTGCCAAACTCAAGCTTGAAATCCACAAGAATAATGCCGAGTTGTTTGAAAAAATCCGTCAAAAACTCATTGACCTTAAAAGCATAATCGGAAATTGTACGCAGCTCATCGGCAGTGGCAAGCTCCATAGCTAAGATATGGTAATCATTTATCATGGGATCGCCAAGCTCGTCGTTTTTATAGCAATATTCAAGCACCGTACAGTTTAGCTTGCTGCCCTCGGCGACTCCCAGCCGTTTGCTCATGCTGCCGGCCGCAATGTTTCTGATTATTACCTCAACGGGCACGATTTCAACCTTTTTTACATATGTTTCACGGGGGGAAATCTCTTTGATATAATGCGTTGCGATTCCGCGTTTTTCAAGCGCCTGAAACAACATATTTGATACGCGGTTGTTTATTGAGCCTTTGCCGGCAATAGTGCCTTTTTTTAGGCCGTTAAATGCGGTGGCATCATCTTTGTAGTCCACCACAACGACGTCCGGGTTATCTGTGGCGTACACTTTTTTTGCCTTGCCCTCATAAAGCTGCTCTCTCTTTTCCATATGACTTCCTCCACCGCCCGTTGAAGGGCAAAATTGTTGACTAAATATCGTTCAGGTTGTTTACCGTCCGCTAATGTCAGCGTCCGCCTCGAGAACCCGCTCTTTCATCTCTTGGCGGTAAGCAGCAAGCGCGTGCGCTATGTTTAGATGCTTTACCGACAATATATGAGCAGCCATTAGACCGGCATTTTCCCCGGCATTTACACCCACACACGCCACGGGTATACCGGAGGGCATCTGCACCATAGAGAGCAGGCTGTCAAGCCCGTCCATCATGGATGATTTTATTGGCAGACCGACCACCGGCAGCAGCGTAGACGCGGCAATTACACCGCCTAAATGCGCTGCCTTGCCCGCGGCGGCAATGATTACCTCTATTCCGTTTTTATCCGCGCTTTCTGCAAACTCATGCGCCTCTTGAGGCGTTCTGTGCGCGGAAAGCACGCGGATTTCACACTCGATTCCGAATTTTTCCAAAATCTTAACAGCGGGCGCGCACACCTCAAAATCAGATTTGCTGCCCATCACTACAGCCGCTTTTGCCATGACCTCTCCTTGTATAAATAAATTAAATATTGTTACAATATTACCATGGAAATACTTCAGGCGGTATTAATATCTTATTTCGCGGGCGTAAGCATATATGGGTTTACGCTGCTCCGCACTCAAAAAAAGGAGCATTTGAAGCGCCAAGAATACCGGCGTCTTGACATGGCGCGCGCACGGTGTGAACGCTCAGCCGGCGGCCGCCATGAGGATGGAGAAATCCTTCACAACGGAAGCGGGCAAAATCACAGTGACTCCGGACACCGGGATTCCGATATCAGAGAGAACGGCGAGCATGGCGGCGAACAATATGCGCAAGAGAGCGTCTCTGAGCGCGAACACGGTGAACATACAAACGAAAACGGACACCGCGACAGAGAAGAGGCACAGGCTCCCTACTATGACGATATCATGCGCGAGGATTTGTCCAAGCGCAAAGTAAGCGATGCGCACCTGTTGATTGCCGCTGTGCTGGGCGGCGCTCCCACCATATATTTAGGCATGTTTTTTATGCGCTATAAGCTGAAAAACCTGTTGTTTATGTTAGTGCTTCCCACGCTTATCGGGCTGTATGCCGTGCTGATTTACCGCTATTTATGGGGAGTGGTGTTTTTTGTACCGGGCGGTTAACGTGTTCAAAATACAAAGAGCCGCCACGGAAAAATCCGCTAAGCGGCACTCTGGCGCTTGGATATTTGAGTTTGTGCATTTTGTGGCACTACACATTCACAGCGGCAGACAAAACGGCGCGCGGCAATTTCCATGTTTATAAGGACATTTTGCTGCATACCCCGCACCTCCCTGTTTTAACTTATGTATATTGCCCTAAAAAAAGCAGACGGCGGACAGCATAAAATGGCCTGCTGTCCGCCCGACTAGTTATATAATAACATATTTTTAAAATAAGTGCAAATGATTTGGCGGATGTCATTTATAAAAAAATGCAATGGCTTTACTAATAAATGCGCTAAAATTTTTTCCGGTGCCTAAACGTTCAAGACATATATATAGTTTTTTTTCATATGGGTCAATTAGCTTGGTATTGGCCAGATGTTGGTCAACATCTTGAAAATTGTTACTCATAAACATTTTAACCGCAGAATAAAGTGTATTACAAAAGAAGCAAGATTCTTCACACGCACACTTAGCGTGCCTATTCTGCAGCAGAGGTGTAAGGTTTTAACCTTTGATGGCATCACAAAAATGCCTTGTAAACAAGTATTTTGTTCTTGTATAAAACAAACAGAGAGAAGTTTTGCCGCTTCCCTCTGTTTGCATGTTAGGAGGTTTTGGTATAGAGTTTCTCTGCAGCCGCCCGACACAGCCTTACCGCTGTTCGGCTTTTGCATAAAATATAATAAACACAGTTCATACTTTTTAAACGATATTAAATAAAAAGGTATTAAACTTACGCGGCAAGTCCTGCACCAGCGCGTCCGATAGGCGTGCCTTATAAGCCAAGTTACGGGGTATTAAATTTTTTTATCGGCGGCGCAACATGCCTTAGCTGCATGAATTTTTACTTCTGAAATAAAAACAAACCGATTCCGTGAAAAACGGCTTAAATAAATTTTATTGCGGCCACGAACGTCGGGGCTTGATACGACATGACTGCTGTCTAAGTGTAAGGTATCAGTCCTCGCTGTCCTTACGTTTACCCTTCTTTCCTTCGTATCCGTTTTTCAGCGGACGGTAATATACCCTATCCTTTAATGAATTAGGCAGGTATTGTTGCTTTACATATCCACCGAACTCATGCGGATATTTATAAGAAATAGCCGTATCCTCCTTTCCGGGATAACTTCTTGACCTTAAATAAGCCGGTACATTGTCGTCAGCGCGCTTGAGGCGTCAGACGCCGCCTCGCTCAATGCTGTCACCACAGAATTGGATTTTTCGGCTTCGCACACATAAATTATTGCTTGAGAAAGTGGAATTCTACCCTCAGGCAAACCAAGTTTTTCAAGTGCGGTCAAGGCGCTTACCGCAATCACTAATGCATTTGGATCCGCCATGCCGACGTCCTCGCTGCTGTGTATAACCAACCTTCTCGCAACAAGCATAGGGTCGCAACCGGCTGTTATCAACCGTTCAGAATAATAAAGCGCAGCATCACTGTCACTGCCCCGCAAGGATTTGCAAAAAGCACTCAAAATGTCATAATAAAGAGTTTCGTCTGCTGAAAGCGCGGGTTTTTGCACGGAACCCTCGGCGGTTTCAAGATCTATAATCGGTCTTCCCTCGCTGTCGCGTTTTTCCGTGGTAAGTGCCGCCAATTCCAATCCGTTGAGCGCGTTTCTGAGATCTCCTGAAGCCGCCCACACAAAATGTTTGAGTGCATCCTCATGGCACTGTACCCGGAGTTTTCCAAGTCCCTTGCGCTCGTCTTTGAGTGCAAGTTTGAGTGCTGCCGATATGTCGTCTGCTCCCAGTCTTTTAAACTCAAAAATACGGCAGCGGCTGACAATCGCCGAGGTCATGGACGCATATGGGTTTTCCGTTGTCGAGCCGATAAAAGTTATATATCCCTTTTC
>CAZPMG010000067.1:2979-10248 GCA_964587785.1 uncultured Clostridia bacterium | reverse complement strand
CGTAAAAGCTTGACTAATATCAACAGCCCGCACGTATACCAACGTGCGGGCTGTTATTTTCTTTATTTAACTAAAAATTATTACCTGAATTCGGACGGATTTTTGAGGCAAGAAAAGACCAAAAACCCTGCCGCAGTATACTTTTTGGAAAAGCATTGTGTGAGGCTTTTAGCCGAAAAGATGCCGGATTACTAAACATTTACAAGTGTATTAATATCAGTCCGCGGTCTCGGCCTCGGCCGCTTCCTGCTCTTCCAGCAGGTTGATGAGTTTGCCGGGCGATAGGTGCTTGAACGCAACCACCTCGCTGTCGCTGGGAGCAATGCGCCTTATCAGCGCGTACATACCCGCAGACAGGTTGTGGCGGCCGGCAAGCATGCGGTCCTTGCTGCTCAGGCTGAGCACGCCTATATAGCTGCCCACGGCGTTGGAGCCGGCAAGGCTGCCCTCTATGCCGGACAGTTCGGCAAGCACAAGCCGCCTTAAATCTGCGTTGTCGGTTGCCACCGACAAAATCAGCGCGCTGTCGGATATGTCATCCTGCAAAAGGTCGCCGTTGTTTTGCTCAAAGTCTTGGTAAGCACAGCCGTTTAAAAGCTCGGCCACCGCGTCGGAGAGTGCCAGTTGTTTACCGTGCAGACGCTCGACAACCGGCTTTGCGCCCTCGGTAATGGAATGAATCTTGGTGATTTCCATATCCTCGCTAAGCAAAATTTCCGCCGAATAGCTGTTTCCGAAGTCAAAGGTCACGGCGGCCGCGGGCTGTGCGTCAGGGAGCACCCAAGTAAACATCGCGGCAAACACCGCCGCCGCAAACACCAGAGCGTACGCCAAGCGGAAGGCGCGGTTGCCCGCCCCTGCGCTTGCGCGGCTATGCCGCTCTGCTGGCAGCACCTGCGGGCGCGCGTCCTTGACCCGCCCCAGCACATCGGGAATAGCTGCGTCCATTGCCCGATTAATTTTTTGTTTTAATTGCCTGTTATTCATGGTTATCCGCCTCATTTTCCATGGCGTTGATTTTTGCCTTTTTAATTGCCTTGTTGTAAATCCACAGCACCGTGCCCAGCGGCTTTTTGATGTGCGCGGCTATCTCGCGGTGCTTGAGCCCGCCGTAAACCTTTAAAAGTATTACCTCGCGCTCGTCGTCGGTCAAGCCACTAAGCAGCTGCTCAACGGCCTCGCTGCCGTCTAAGGACTGCTCCAGCGTGTAGCTGCCTCCCAAGTTTTCATGCTGCGAATAGTCGGTGCTGAGTTCGCGGCTCCTGCGCTTTAACATGTTCAGGCATATATTCCGGCACACTGTCAATATATAGGAAACCGGGCTGCTGCCCAGCCTGTAGCTTGCGCAGCTTTGCACAAAGCGCACATAGGTTTCCTGCATGGCGTCCTCCGCCAGCTGCCGGTCGTGCAGAATGGCAAGCGCGGCAGCGAATACCTGCCGGTTTGTCTGGCCATAAATATAGTCCAGCCCGGACATATCCCCGGCCTGCAGTTTTTGTATGCTCTCTTCAAGCAAGCTACGCCGCATTTGCCAATTCCCTGTGCTTAATCTCTTGGAATATGATAGCACATCGGAATGGGTTATGCAACAATAATTATCCGCAGCCATGTGCCCGCTCCGTATCAGATTTTGGCGCCTGCCGCCGCTTTTTCGGTAATAAAAAAGAAAAGACACCCCGTTTCGGGAGGTGCCTTTTGCGGCTGCTCATGTTGCGCGGGCGCTGTTTGGGGGATGGCCCGCGCAACACGAATAGCCCAGAGACCGCCGGCTTGCAGCCGGCCGTCCAACTATATAGGCGGTGTTACCCGCCGGTTTGTCGGTTCGCCTAAGGGTAGAGGCTCGCCAACCCGATATGTCGGTTTTATGGCACGGGATTTACCCGTTCGTATATAATACAATCCAGCCGCCGATTTTATTGGCTTTGTGCAAAAAGTTTATATGCAAAAACTGGAAATGCATTATTTCAGCAAAATACGCGGGCAAAAGCCCGCGTATCAAAATTTTTAAATTAACGTCGAATACGTTTCTGCCAAAGATGCACCGCTTTGAAAACGCGGTTATCTCCTCTCTTTTATCTTGGCTGCCTTGCCCGTCAGAGAGCGCAGATAGTACAGCTTAGCGCGCCTTACCTTACCCCTCTTGACAACCTCAACGCGGTCAACGCGTGGGGAGTGCACGGGGAAAGTCCTCTCTACTCCGATGCCGAACGACATCCTGCGAACTGTAAACGTCTCGCGCAGTCCGCCGTTCTTGCGTGCGATTACCACGCCTTCATAGGCCTGAAGACGCTCGCGCGTGCCCTCGACGACCTTTACAAACACCTTTACGGTGTCGCCCACGGAAAACTGGGGAACGTCCGGGCGCATGTTCTCTTTTTCAATTGAAGCAATAATTTTGTTCATGGCTTATACCTCCAAAATACCCAGACCGTTCGTCAAGCTCTCCCGCCAGATAGGACCGATCCGAAGCCGCTAAAATATATTAACACAATTGACTGCCGAAAGCAAGCGATTTTGCTGCGTACTTGTAAAATCCCGGGCGGCAGGCCGGTACACGCACAGTGCGTATATCCCTGCGCGGCAGCGCGGCACAATCCCGCGGTGATTTTTTGGGTATATAAGGCATTTTGCTTTGATACCGCGCATGGATTTAGTATAATTATAAATACGCCGTCAGCCCAGCCTGAAGAGCAGCCGCCCCGCCTTTTTGCGGCGGAAAAAACAAAAGAAAAATGTTTTATTTAATGCGGTTTTCCTGATATTCGATTATTAATTGCCGATAATGGCGGGCTGTGAGTGAAAACGGCTCAAGCAAACAGCCAAAGCACATCGGCTTTCAATCGAGCGGGCGGGCGCCGGCGGCCGGGGAGGAAATTATGACAAGAGGCCAAAGCAATTTTATTAAGGTTATGGCCATGCTGACAATGCTCATCGACCATGTGGGGATGTTACTGTACCCGGAGATAGAGCTTCTGCGCATTATAGGCAGGATTGCCTTTCCGCTGTTTGCGCTGCAGATCGGCGTGGGATACCGCTATACGCGCAGCGTAACAAAATATTTTTTGCGGCTGGTAATATTCGGGGCGTTGCTGCAGGGCGCTTACCTGTTTGCCTATTATGTGCTGCGGGTGGATGCCGACCCGTTTATGCTCAACATATTCTTTACGCTGGCGGCAGGGCTTTTGGCTATAGTATTTATCGAACGCAGGCTGTATGCTCTGTTTGCGCTGCTCATTGCCGCCGCTGCTGCCATGGACATTGCAAACGGAGTCATATTTATGTACGGCGCTTACGGCATAATGATGATAGCCATGCTGTATGTGTTTTTTCATAGTCCGCTGCTTACCTCGCTGTCGCTCATAGGACTGACAGCGCTGCACAGTTTCTTTGGGGGAGGCGTGAATGTGCAGCTGTTTGCCGTGCTTGCGCTGCCGTTTATGCTGTCGGGACTGGAGCTGAAGATAAACATACCCTCGTGGTTCTTTTATCTGTTCTATCCCCTGCACCTTGCCGCGCTGCAGGGCATTGCCTATCTGATGTATTACTCGTAAAGTAATTAGTATTAAATTTAAAAATGCCGGGCGGATACCCTCCGTCCGGCATTTTTTATTGGAAACATATAGTCTATTAGATTATAGTCAGTTAACTTGAAATTTAGTGCATAGGGGGCTGCTTGGCGGATTACTCCGCATCGTCCTGACGCTTTACAAGCACCGCAGGAACCGGGCTGCCCTGCGGCGGGCTCTTGCCGTCGTCCGCAATTTCCGGCGCCGCCGTGCCGCCGCCGTTTTCGGAAACGGTTATATCTGTGCCGCCTGCGCTGTCCGCCTCGTCGTCATCCGGAAGGTCAGGGTCGCTGTCTTTGCCCGAGTTTTTAAACTTCATGCCTATGGAGAATTTCTGTATATATTTGTCGAACATATACATCAGCGGGGGCAAAAACAGCAGGGTGAGCAGGCAGTTTATCAGCGCGCCGCGCGCAATAAGCAGTCCTATTTGCGACACGGCGTTCACCGACGACGCCAGCCACACGGTTGCTCCCGCCGCGCAGAGTATGCCCGACGACGTGAGTATTGCCGGGAAAGAGTCGCGCAGGGAGTACTCGAGCGCAAGTTTTTTGCCGTGCAATCTTCTGTGGTCGATGTAATAGCTTGAATAAAGTATGGCGTAGTCTATTGTCGCACCCAGCTGTATCAGCGATACAATCAGATATCCCAAAAACGCTATCGGGCTGCCGAAACTGCTGAGCGCCATGTTTATCATTATGCCCGACTCAATGGTAAACAGCAGCAAAAACGGCAGTATCAGCGACTTGAACATGAACATTATCACCGCGCCGGTGGCTACGATGGCAAGCATATTTACAAAGTTGTAGTCGGCCTCCACCGCCACCTTCATGTCAGCGGCGAGCGCCGTACCGCCGGTGGTGTAAATTCGCGTTTGCTTGGTATTGTGGGGGGATATGATTTTTTGTATCTGCCGGTGCACGTCAAATGACGGCTGGCTCTCGGCGGGCGCGTCTATGTTGACCATTATGCGCGTGTAGTTGTCCGAGTCAAAGGACTGCTGGAACTCCTCTGGCAAAAAGCCGGTGACCAGCGGATTTGAGCCGTTTGCAAACACGCGGTACGCCATGACGCTGTTTATCATGCGCCGCTCCTGATACTTTATGTTATATATTTCCGTGATAATCTTGTATTCGTCGTCCGTGTCAAGCAACGTACTTGAGCGCATATTTTTGGGTATCAGAATAATGTAGGGGTTATAGCTGCCGAACGATGCGGAAATCTGCTGCTCGGCCTCGTGCAGCGGGGTGCCCTCGCCCGAACCCACCGTCGCCTCTCCGTAGTAAAAGTCTATGTTTCCCTGCATGGAAAAGCTGACCGCGCCCGCTGCGGCGATTGCCGCCACTATTATCACGCCGTGCTTGAGCGTAAATGTCGACAGTTTTTTGCTGCTTGGCAAAAAGTTTCTGTGCTGAAATTTTTCCAGCGGCTTGTCAAACAGGCGTATGAGCGGCGGCATTACCACAAACACGCACAGCAGGCTGAGCAGGATTCCCTTGCAGAACACAAGGCCTATGTCCATGCCTATGCGAAACTGCATGAACGACATGGCGATAAACCCGGCAACCGAGTCTAAAGAGCTTGCAAGCACGGGCGAAAACGAGTTTTTGACCGCCAGCCGCAGAGCCTTGTCCCTGTCGGGCTCGGTCTCTTTTTCCTGCCGGTAGCGCGTAAGCAAAAATATAAAGTAGTCAATGGACAGCGCCATCTGCAGCGCGGCCGCCATACTGTTTGTAATAAAAGATACGCCGTCTAATATGCCCGCCCACTGCAGCAATATGTTGCTGCCCATGTTAAACAGCACCGATATGCCTATGGCTATCATAAACAGCACCGGCTCAAATGACGACGTGGTAGCCACAAAGAGTATCAGCAGCGCCAAAGGTATGACATACAGCGTGGACATCGTGGCCTCGCGCGTGGTGGTCTCGCGGCTGGACTTTGCAAGCACTGCCGAGCCGTCCATATACGACTGCGGGCCGCTCTTGTCGAGTATGTCCATTATGCTCTCGAGCGCGGCGTCCGTCTGCGTGCTGTAGTCGTCCTGTTCAAAATAAATTTGTATGAGCGCGTCCATGTTGGCCGGGTCGTAATATGAGGAAAACTGCATTGCGCCCATAAACCTGTGCTGGATTATAATATCCATCAAATCCAGCAGCATACTGTAGCGGTCAACATAGCCGAGCAGCGCAAGGGTGTCGTCGCCCCTTTGCACCGCCTGCAAAAACTCCTTTGCCTCGTCCTGCCCCGCAAGGTCTGAGACTATTTCCAGCACGGTCTCAATGCCCGCCATAAACTGCGGATCGCTCCTCAGCGACTGCGAGAGCATCTCGACAATCTCGTCCAGCCACAGCATATAGCTTACGCCCTCTACCTCGCTTATCTGCTGCTTGATTGCGTACGCGCTGCGCACGGTGACGTTTTTGAGCATCACGCGCGCATAGCTGGTAGAGCCGAACTCCTCTTCCATTACCTTAAGGCCCTCTATGGAAGGCGAGCTTTCTGGCAGATAGTCGGTCATTCGGTAGTTGGTCTTTACGCCCAGCATACCCAGCACGGACGCAATTATCAATATTCCCAGCACCGCCCAAAACGATAAACGCCTGAAATACTTCAATTGACTACCTCCAAACTACAGCGGCTTGAGATTGAGCCCAAAGCCGCGCCCTAATGCACGACGCCATACACTTGAAACCGCACAGCGTCATACACTTGAAACCGCAAAAAAACCGATGCTTCCGCGCAGGTGCAGCTGCTTAATTCAATATCACAGCCGCCTTTCAGCACGCAATAAAAATATGAGAATGCCCTTAAAAAGTCTTGGCTTTCTAAGGGCGTCCTCCTTGTTTAGGGGGTAAACAAGTTTCTTCTGGTGCTATAGTGATTAAAGGGAAACACCGTTTGACCGCCGCCATACATATGACTTGCGGTGTCGATTTAATTATATACCCGCCGTGTTAAGCCGCCGTGTGCCCCGGGTGATAATTTTGTGAAAGCTAAAGATTTCCTTTTACGCGCAACTTTCGCGGTACGCGGCAAGCTTGGGCGGTTTTAAAGCCGGCCCCGGTAGCGGATGCTGTGCGCTTTGACGCGCCTGCGGCTTGCGCCGATGCTAAATTTCCGCCGCCGCCTCAAGCACGCGCAGCACGTCAGAGCGCACAGCCACGCCCTCGTGCAGCTTTTGTCCGCCCACGTAAAAGCAGGGAACATAGTAATAGTCGTGCTGCGCGGCAAGCTCGGGGTTACGGCTCTCCTCAATCATCTCAAGCGGTACGTCGGCAAACGCCGGGATTTCTTGTTGAAACTCACGCAAAAAAGCCGTCGCGCGCTTGCAATGAGGACAGTCCTCAAGATAAAAATAGCGTATGGTCTTCATTGTTTTTTTCCTCCCGTAAATGCGGCGGCAGCTCTGTATGCGGCTGCGCCCGGTGCGGACAATCAAATTTAATAAAGGGTAAGCCCAAGGACACGCCCTAAGCCCGCCGCCTTTGGCGTATTCTGCCCCCAATGGGCGGGGCTTTATACCCTTTGACGGCGTCGCAAAAATATCCTTGCAAGCATATATTTTTGCTCCCGGTATAATTATTTAAGCGGCAGGCTTTAAACCTTGCAACATATTGACTTTTACGGGCATAATAATTTTTGACCGATGTCGGCTAAAGAATACCACAGCGCACATTTGTTGTCAATATTTGCCTGCAAA
>CAZPMG010000067.1:0-2879 GCA_964587785.1 uncultured Clostridia bacterium | reverse complement strand
GGGCGCGCTCCCTGCCGCAACTGCCTGCATATGCACTTTCCTTTACTTAAGCGCGGTTTTATGGTAAAATTATGTGAGGCAAAATAACAAGCTGACATTTTTTCCGCTGTAAGCCGTGCTTTGGCTTGGGAATAGAACGGCTTTTACGAATTTTGCCTTTAGATTATTTGAGGGAGCTTTTATGCTTGGCAAACTGAGAGCCAAATCCGGCTTTATCTGTGATATGGACGGCGTTATTTACCACGGCAACAGACTGCTGGACGGCGCAAAGCGCTTTGTAGACTGGCTGGTGCGCGAGAACAAGAGTTTTATATTCCTTACCAACTCCAGCGAGCGTTCGCCGCGCGAGCTTCAGCAAAAGCTGCAGTGGATGGGGCTTGACGTGGGCGAGGAGCATTTTTATACCAGCGCGCTTGCCACGGCAAACTTTTTAAAGAGCCAGTGCCCGGGCGGCAGCGTATATGCCATAGGCGAGGCAGGGCTCACCAACGCGCTGTATGACGCGGGGTTTACAACTAACAAAATCAATCCCGATTACGTTGTGGTGGGCGAGACGCGCGCGCTCAACTATGAGATGATAGAGCACGCCACGCTGCTTGTGCGCGGCGGTTCCAAGCTGATAGGCACAAACCCCGACCTCACCGGCCCGTCGGAAAAGGGCATAATCCCCGCTACGCGCGCGCTGATTTCCCCAATAGAGATGGCGTCGGGCAAGGCCGCATACTTTTTGGGCAAACCCAATCCGCTTATGATGCGCATAGGCCTCAAGATGCTTGGCGTGCCCGTTGAGGAGGCCTGCATTGTGGGCGACCGCATGGATACCGACATTATCGCCGGCATGGAGAGCGGAATTGACACCGTGCTGGTGCTGTCGGGCGTAACCGCGCGCGAGGATGTGTCGATGTATGCCTATTCCCCCACCCACATTTTAAACGGCGTGGGCGATATTGTGCCCGGAAAGACAGACGTCAAAGCGGCGGAGGGCGGCAATGCTTAAGGCTGTTCTCTTTGACATGGACGGCGTTATATTTGACACCGAGGCGGTGATTGCCAAGGCGGCGATACTGTGCCTAAATGAATACGGCATATCCCCTGTGCCTGAGGACTTTGTGCCCTTTATCGGCACGGGAGAGCGCAGCTTTATCGGCGGAGTGGCTGCAAAATACGGCCTGGATTACCAGCCGGAGATGATAACGCGCACATATGAAATATATGATACCATAGCGCAGGAAATAACAATTTTTCCGGGCGTAATAGGCAGCATTGAATACGTACGCGGCTGCGGGCTTAAGGCAGCCGTATGCTCGTCAGCGCACAGGCGCAAGGTGCTCACAAACCTGCGCGTAAAATCCGTGTCCGAGAGCCTGTTTGACGCCATGGTGACCGCCGAGGACGTTGTAAACAAAAAGCCCGACCCCGCGGTATTTCTGATGGGAGCGGCTCGGCTCAATGTGCCTCCGGCAAGCTGCCTTGTGATTGAGGACGCGCTTGCGGGAATAGCAGCGGGCAAGGCCGCAGGCTGTACGGTTGCCGCAGTGCCCACAAGCTTTCCCAGAGAGGATTTGGCAAGGGCGGGCGCGGACTTTGTGCTCAAAGACATTGCCGCGCTGCCTGCGCTTTTGCAGCAGCTTTTGAGGTGAGCGGATTTTTTACAGACAGCTTTAAACGGAGTTAATATGACAAGAAAAGCAGGGACGCTGCTCAAGAGGTTTATACCCTTTTACAGACCCCATATAAAAATGTTTATCATAGATATGTCGTGCGCCTTGGTAATGGCAGGGGCGGAGCTTGCCTTTCCCATGCTGGTGCGGCTGCTCATGAAAAACGGCCTCAGTGAAAGCAATTTTGACATAAACTATGTGTTGGTAATAGGCGCGGCGCTGCTGGGCGTTAAGATCTTGGACACGCTTTGCAACTATGTGGTGGCTTCCACCGGTCACATGATGGGCGTAAAAATCGAGGTGGACATACGCCGCTCGCTGTTCGGCAAGCTGCAGTATATGCCGCACAGCTATTACGACAACAACAAGGTCGGGCACCTCATGTCGCGCGTGACAAACGACCTGTTTGAAATCACCGAGTTTGCGCACCACTGCCCCGAAGAGTTTTTTATCGCGGGCATAAAGATTATAGGCGCGTTCATACTGCTGTCTACCATAGACCTGTACCTCACGCTGGTGATATTTTTGCTGCTTCCGCTGATGCTGATTTACGCAATATTTTATAACCGCAGAATGCGCGCGGCGTTCAAGCGCACGCGCGAGCAGATAGGCGAGATAAACGCGCAGCTTGAGGACACGCTGTCCGGCATACGCGTGGTAAAGTCGTTTGCCAATGAGCCCATCGAGGAGAGTAAGTTTGCCGAAGGCAACCGCGTTTTTGCCGTAATCAAAAAGAAAAGCTATCACTATATGGGTATGTTCAGCAGCGGAGTGCGCTTTTTTGACGGGCTGATGTATGTGGCGGTGGTGCTTGTGGGCTCATTGTTTATCGTATACCGCGGCCTTAACGTTGCCGACCTTGTGACATACCTGCTGTTTATAAACACGCTGCTGGTGTCCATACGCCGCTTAGTGGAGTTTACCGAACAGTTTCAGCGCGGCATGACCGGCTTTGAGCGCTATGTAGAGATTATGGACACCCCCGTTGACATAGACGACAAACCCGGCGCGGTGGAGCTTTCGCAGGTGCGCGGCGAAATCAAGTTTGCAGACGTAAGCTTTTCATACGGCGACGAGGGGCAAAAGGTGCTCGAAGGCGTCAATCTGCACATACGCCCGGGCGAAAACATTGCGCTTGTAGGTCCGAGCGGCGGCGGAAAAACTACGCTGGTAAACCTTATTCCGCGCTTTTACAACCGCTCGAGCGGGCATATCACG
>CAZPMG010000066.1:7089-10322 GCA_964587785.1 uncultured Clostridia bacterium | reverse complement strand
AAAAAGTTTACGTCAAACTGCGCGCGCACGTCGTCAAGCGGCGCAAGCTCCGCCGGGCCGGATATGCCGAACCCTGCGTTGTTGACCAGCAAGTCCAGCCTGCCTTCCTTAAGCTCTATCTCTGCGGCGGCGGAAAGCACCTGCGCCTTATCGGTTATGTCCGTGCGTATAAAGGTAATGCCCTCATGGGAAAATTCCCGCCGGCAAAGCCCGTATACCCTGTAACCGCCGCCTGCAAGCTGCTTTGCCGTCTCCAGCCCTATTCCGCTTGACGCACCGGTAACCAGCGCAACCTTGACGATGCCTTTACTCTCGCTCATTTGACTATCTCCGTTGCTTTGTTGTTAAGCGCTTTTACCGCGCAATGGTTCAAAATGTTTATTAGCCGCGCATTTATTTTAAACGCTTTTTAGCCTCTCGATTGTTGTTTTAAGACGGGAGAGCGTAAGCTCCCTGCCCAGCAGGTCGGCCATTTCCATTGCTCCGCCGGGCGTGCTCTCTGCGCCGGTTACCGCCACGCGGAAAGTCCAAAGCACCTGTCCGTTTTTAAGCCCCATGTCGGCAACCGTCTGCATGAGCGCGCCGTGAACGGCTTCCTGCGTAAACTCAGCGAGAGCCTCCAGCCGCGTAAGCACCTCGGGCAGCACCTGACTTGCAAGCTCAAGCGTTGTCTTCATCTTAGGCTTTACCAAAAGGTTTAAATCATAGCCCTCGAACCCGCCCAAAAACTCAAGCAGCTGCGGAATTTGCGAAAACAGCTCGGTGCGCGTATGCAGCAGCGCGGCAAGTTTGCTGCGGTCATAGCCGGCGGCGGCAGGGCAGCCGTCTATCCATGGCAGCGCGTAGCCTAAAAATGTGGCTGCGTCCATCTGCTTGATGTATTCGCCGTTCATCCAGGTAAGCTTTGCCTTGTCGAATATGGCGGGGGATTTTGACAGGCCCTCCAGCGAGAAAAGCTGCATAAGCGTGTCAAAATCCATTTTTTCCAGATTGTTTTTAGGGCTCCAGCCAAGCAGCGCGATATAGTTTATCAGGCTCTCTTTCAAAAAGCCCTCGGCAACCAAATCGTTAAAGCTGGGGTCACCGTAGCGTTTGCTTAGCTTGTGCTGCGCGTCGCGCATTACCGGCGGCAGGTGAATATACTGCGGCCGCTCCCAGCCGAACGCGTCATAGAGCAGGTTGTATTTGGGCGTGCTGGATAGATACTCCGAGCCGCGTATAACATGCGTAATCTTCATCAGGTGGTCGTCAACCACGTTGGCAAAGTTGTAGGTGGGCATACCGTCTGACTTGATGAGCACGTTGTCCTCAAGCTCTTTGTAGTCAACGGATATCTCGCCATAAACCAAGTCCGTATAGCTGCCCGTGCCCTCAAGCGGCATATTCTGCCTGATTACATACGGCACTCCGCTGCTGAGGTTGCTCTCGATTTCTCCGGCGGAAAGCGACAGGCAGTGCTTGTCATATTTACGGACTTCGCCGCCGCTGCGCAGCTGCTCAAGGCGCTCACGCGTGCAAAAACAGCGGTACGCGCCGCCGCGCTCTATTAAATCGCTTGCGTGCCGGGTGTAAATTTCCCTGCGCAGGCTCTGCACGTACGGCCCGAAATCACCGCCCACGTCCGGGCCCTCGTCATAGGCAAGTCCGGCGTCCTTGAGCGAGCTGTAAATCAGCTCTGTGGCGCCCTCGACATAGCGTTCAAGGTCGGTGTCCTCTATGCGGAGTATAAACTTTCCGCCCGCCTTTTTGGCAAACAGATAGGCATAGAGCGCGGTTCTTAGCCCGCCGATGTGCAGGTATCCCGTTGGACTGGGCGCAAATCTTGTTCTGATCATAGTACTTATCAAAAACTCCTGTAACTCCGGATTAGCGCAGCGCGCGAATACGGAAATATTTTTTTAACTGTAATAATGATGTTTTGCCTGTAACGGCGCAAAACGCAACCGCACGGCTGATGCTGCAAAGTCAAAGTTTCGCCGCATAAATCCGAATTTAAACGGCGCAATTGAATTATATCAATATAAAATTATATTATAACCTTGCGCGGGTTAAACTCGTAACATAAACAGGCGCGCGAAACATAAATGGTTGCGCATATCATTTCTCTGCGGCTAAATACCGCTTTCATCTTCAAAATCTATTTGCTGGCGCGCAGTGGCATACGCGGGGGAGTACCGCTGCGAGATGTCTTGCAGCACCCGCTGGGTTTTGTAGCTGTAAATATCGTTTTCGCCTACAATTATATGGTCAAGCAGGCGGACATCCACCGTTTCAAGCGCGGCAAAAGCCGCCTCTGTCAGCGAGTCGTCGTCGGCGGAGGGCAGCGCAAACCCCGACGGGTGGTTGTGTGCAAGCACGGCGCACGCTGCCCTGTTCCTGAGCACGTGCTCCACCAGCTTGCGTATGTTGAGCGCCGCGCGGTTGAGCGAACCCTCGCTCAGCACCGCAGTACGCAGCAGCTGAAGCCTGGCATCCAGACAGAGCAAAACCAGCCGCTCCTCGCCGTGGCCTTCAAGCAGCCGGCGCACATATTCCACGCAGCGCGCATGTGTTCGCAGTACGGGCTTTGCCGTGCCTTTGCGCGATGCGGCGCGTGCGGGCAAAGCCTTTAGCAGGTGTAAAAACACCGCAGCGCTTTCACCGATTCCGTCAAAGCCTGAGAGTTCGGGTATATCGGCTTCCAGCACCTGCCACAGTCCGCCGAAGTGGTCAATGAGCGCGTGCGCAAGCTTGTTTGTATCCCGCCGCGGCAGTGCGTAAAACAGCGCAAGTTCCAGCAGTTCATGGTCGGCAAACGCCTCTGCACCCCGCCTCAGCATTCGTTCGCGCATACGCTTGCGGTGCCCGGAATGCGGATTAAAATCTTTTTCCGGCATGATACCCCCGCAGCCAAGCGCCGCTTCAAGCCGCGGCAGATCCGCGCCTGCGTTTTATTGGCGCGTAGATTTGACTGCTGCAAACATTTTAACACATTTAATTGCCGTTTCATAGGATTTTGCGCAAATAATTACAAAGTACGACATTTTGCGCAAAAGATTACGCGCTTATGCGGGGAAATACTGCCGTGCGGCGGACAAACTTTGTATTAGGTAAAACAGTTTGAAGAGCTTTAAAGTATAATCCTAATATTAAATTTATAAAATAAGAAAAATAAAAAAATAATAAGAAAAATAATACTGTTTCTTTTGCTTCTTTTCTTGTCACAAGAAAAGAAGCGGGGGTACGGGGGCAGC
>CAZPMG010000066.1:0-6989 GCA_964587785.1 uncultured Clostridia bacterium | reverse complement strand
GGGGCAGCGCCCCTGTGCTGTTTGTGCGCAGTGTTATGGATATGGGGGCAGCGCCCCTGTGCTGTTTGTGCGCAGTGTTATGGATAGGGGCAGCGCCCCTATGCTTTTCATGCATAGCAAACAGGCATAGCTTGGCGTGCCGCGGGCAATATTGTTGACATAAAACATACACGCGGCTATAATTATATATTGTAAGCATATACATAATATAGGCGTTATGGAATTTAAGGTTAAAACATATTCGCAAGCTTTCCCGCTTGTGCCGGACGTACCGCGCCGAAGCAGCGGCAAGCGCAAGAATAATTATGTAAAGAGGATTTTTTATGATAGATTTTGAGGGCGTAAAACGCAGCCTTAAAGAACTTATTGCAATCGACAGCGTAAAAGCTCCCAAAAAGCCGGGTATGCCCTTTGGCGAGGGGCCTTACCGCGCGCTAAAGTATACGCTGGGCTTAGGCGAGAGCATGGGCTTTTTAACCAAAGACGTAGACGGCTATGCCGGGCATATCGAATGGGGCGAGGGCGAGCTTTTCGGCGTACTCACGCACGTTGACGTCGTGCCCGTGGGCAAGGACTGGACGGTAGGCCCGTTCTCCGGCGAGGAAAAGGACGGCCGCATATACGGACGCGGCACACAGGACGACAAGGGGCCAACAATAGCCGTGCTGTATGCCATGAAAGCGCTCAAGGACGAGGGGTTTGTGCCGGGCAAAAAGCTCAGGCTTATAATCGGCACTGACGAGGAGAGCGGCTGGGGCTGCATGGATTACTATTTAAAGAAAGAAGAAATGCCCAAGACCGGTTTCTCTCCCGACGGCGACTTTCCGGTAATCAACTGCGAAAAGGGCGTGCTGCACCTCAAGGTAAGCTATGACTATTCCGACCCGCTGAGCCCCGAGGATATGGACATTTTACCGCTGCCCACTTTTTTTGGCGCATATTCCCGGCCGGTGGGCGAGGGCTTTTTGCTTGAGCATCTGGGCGCGGGCGAGCGCGTAAACATGGTTCCCGACTACGCACGCGCGGTGTTTTTTACGGATGCGGCAGAGGTAGAGGGCGGCGAAAATCAGGAGGACGGCAGCTGGCAGCTCATCAAAAAGGGCACGTCCGCGCACGGTTCTCAGCCGGAAAAGGGCGACAGCGCGCTCAAGAAGCTGTTTGCCGAACTGGTGAAATATACAAACAACCCGGTTCTACATCTTATAAACGACAAATATTTAGAGAGCAGCACGGGCGCAAAGCTGGGGCTTAAGCTAAAGGACGACGTATCCGGCAGCCTTACATTAAACGTGGGCACATGTGCATTTGACAACGGCAAGATAACCTTGGGCGTGGATATACGCTATCCGGTCACCTTTGACCGCGAGGAAGTGCTTTCAAGGCTGCAAAAAAACTGTGGCGGCGGCGAGATAGAGGTGGTAAACTATCACCGTCCGCTGTATGTTAAGGAAAGCGAGCCGCTGGTGCAGGAGCTTTTGAAGGCATACACCGAGGTAACCGGCCGCCCGGGCAAGTGCAGCGCGGTGGGCGGAGCGACGTTTGCGCGCGCGCTGGACTGCGCAGTGGCGTTCGGGCCGGAGTTCCCCGGCACGCCACCCACGCTTCATATGGCGGACGAAAACGTGCTGGTGGATGAGCTCAGGCTGATGTGCGACATATACTACCGCGCGCTCAAAGCGCTCATCGCGTAAGGCTTTGCGCTCAAAGCGTGCTCTGTTGTGTAATACTAAAGCGCTTAACCAAACTTTACAGGTTTAACGGAGGCAGAAACAATGCCGCTTTTTCCTAAAAAAGTCAAGCCCGGACAGAAGTTTTACTTAAAGGACGGCGACTATAGCTGTATAAAGGGCGAATTTACAATGCAGCCGGAAAGCCGCGAGGTGCAACTGCTGAGAGATGGCAGCCCTGCGGTTGAGCCGCGCATGATTTTTACTCACACCGACGGCTCAGAGTGGATTGAAATTCCGGCAGAGCCGCTGACAGAGGGCCGTGCGTTCTGCCTTATGCGGCTGCCTTACATGACCTTTGAGCAGGCGTTTGAGGTTTTTTCCTCCTCGCGCGCAGCCGACTGTTTTATCGGCGCGCTGTCGCTGTTTTACCACGACTACACCCGGCAGTTCTATGACGCGGTGCTTGAGCTGTCAAAAGCTCCCAAGTCGGTAAAGGGCGCGCTCAAGGCAAACCTAAAATTATTCTTTAAAAGACATCTGCCGCATTACGCAAAGGATGCGCAGGGCGGGCGGAAAAATGACGCTCAAAGCATTGCCTTAATTGGTGCGCCAAGCGGCGCAGAGGCCACGACGGAAAACGCAGAGGAATCTCGCTTTCAAAACCCCGCGGAAGCCGGTTTACAAAGCGGGGAAGAGTTGCAAGTAAGTCAAGATGCTGCCAAGGCAGACTCCGAAAAAAACGCATCAGAAAGCGCCGCCGCGGCAAGTGAGCAAAGTGCGGTTACAGCCGCACCGGCAGCGGACAAGCCCTCGCAGTTTTTCCTGTTTTTTCCTGTTGCACGGGCGTTTGGCGTAAAGTATAGGCAGGATTAGTGCAGGTTTTACATAACAGGCGTTTAATTTTGTAAATTTTGCCCATTGTAATTTTGCTCAAAAAGAGATAAAATAGTATCATAATCTTTATGTAGTGTGGAGGAATATCGATGGCAAGTCTGTCGCTAAGGAACATCAGCAAAGAATACCAGAGCGGTGTAAAAGCCGTTTCCGACTTTACCCTTGAGATCGAAGACAAGGAGTTTATTGTATTTGTCGGCCCGTCGGGCTGCGGCAAATCCACGACTCTGCGCATGATAGCCGGCCTCGAGGATATTACCGCAGGCGAGCTTTACATCGACGGACGCTTGGTCAACGACGTTGTGCCCAAGGACAGAGACATTGCAATGGTTTTCCAAAACTATGCGCTCTATCCTCACATGACGGTGTATGACAACATGGCTTTCGGCCTCAAGCTCCGCAAGATGCCCAAGCCCGAGATTGATGCGCGCGTCAAGGAAGCCGCACGCGTGCTCGGCATTGAGATGTATCTTTCCCGCAAGCCCAAGGCGCTCTCCGGCGGCCAAAAGCAGCGCGTGGCGCTGGGCCGCGCAATCGTGCGCGAACCTAAAGTGTTCCTGCTCGACGAGCCGCTCTCCAACCTGGACGCCAAGCTGCGCGCCCAGATGAGAACGGAGATCACCAAGCTGCACAACAGGCTGGCCACTACGTTTATTTACGTTACGCACGACCAGACCGAGGCAATGACCATGGGCACGCGCATCGTGGTTATGAAAGACGGTTTCATGCAACAGGTTGACGCACCGCAAAACCTCTATGACTATCCCGTAAACAAGTTTGTGGCAGGCTTTATCGGCACGCCGCAGATGAACTTCTTTGAGGCAAAGCTTGAGCGCCGCAAGGACGGCAAGGTCTATGCTGTGTTCCATGACCAGTCAATAGAGCTGCCGGAATCCAAGGTCGCAAAAATTGCCAACCCCGACGAATATATCGGCACAGGCAAGGCGATAGATTTTGGCGTGCGCCCCGAGGACCTGCACGACGAGCAGTCCTTTATCGCGGCATCGCCCAACACCTGCATTGACGTTCGCGTGGACGTAATCGAAAAGCTCGGTTCCGAGACGCTGCTTTACTGCAACCTCAACACGCAGGAAGACGACTCCTCCGGCGAAGGCATTGAGGCGCTCAAGGCGCTGGCCGAACAGGGCAAGAGCATCTATGACCAGGAAGGCGTGATTTTGATCGCCAAGGTAGATGCGCGCAGCAGCGCTCAGCGCGACGAGATAATCAAGCTTGCGCTGGATGCAAACCACATACACATGTTTGACAAGGAAACCGAACAGACCATACTTCTGCGCTAATTATATCTATAGTCAATTGATGACTTTTAAGGTATCCGTCTGCGGCATATCAAAGTTAAATTGACTACAATTTTGGTTTGCTGCGGAAATCCTTATGCAAAATCAGCTTACAACTATATAGGCGAGGGGAGCCGGCGTGCGGAAATTTTTTTCCGCACGCCGGTTAAGTTTTGCGGGCAAAAGCAGCTCTGTAAAAGCAAACACGGCAAAGCGATATAATCACAGCAAAGCACCGCAACAAAAGCAGTCACATATACGAAAGCAAAACACCGCAACAAAAGCAGTCACATATACGAAAGCAAAACGCCGCAACAAAAGCAGTCACGAAAGCAGAAGCACTACGGTAAAATCAGCCGAGTTCAACTTTGCCGGTGTCATTTAAAATGAAAGTTATAGTCCAATTGACTATAATTAAGTATAGACCCTAAATATTTATCCCCCGCAAGCAAAAGCTGCGGGGGATAAATATTTACAGTCGATTTATTATGCACTCATTTTGTCTATGTGGCTTAAAGCTATATAAATTACTTAAAAGCAGATTAGTAATAGATATTGCAAAAATTAAGCGGGCTTGAGCTGTGTCATGCTTTTTACGTCAGCTCATGCGTCATTTGTCCGGAGTGCAGCATAAAGCTGCACGTCATCAAAAAGTCTATGTCCTGCTGTGCAGGAAAGCTGCCGCAGGTATGCACGCTCAGGCTGTCAAAGCCGTTTTGAAGCGCCAGCGTCTTGAGCGCCTGCACAAGGTGCTCCGAGCAATCCTGCCTGCCGTAGTCAAAATAAAAATACGTCATAGAAAGGCTGCCGCCAAGCGAAGTATACACCACAAACGACACCACGCCGTCCGTATCGTCCTCTACGGTGAGCACGTTTTGATACTCCATGTCCATGCGCAAATTCCGCAAAAAAGCCTCCTGCGCGCGCATATTCTCGGGCAGCGCGTCAAGTATGCGGTGCAGGTCGTCGCCTGCGGGGCGTGCATAAAGCTTTATGCGGCTGAGCGTGTCCTGGTGGTTTAGCCTGTCAATGATGGTGCGCGTGTTCTCGCGCGAGGATGCGTCAAATATAATTGCCTGAAGCGTGCTCTTTGAGGTAAACACCTTGCGGATTTCAAAGTGGCTGCCGGTATATTCAGATATTATCCGCTCCCAAAACGTCTTTGAAACCTCGTTGTTGTCGTACTGCGCAACCTCAAAGCGCGTGGGGTAAAGGTCGAACACGAGATACGCCGCGCGCTTGCCCACGCCGCCCTTGCGGAACTTGTTCATTACAAAAAAGTCCAGTATGCACTTGTCGTCGGGCTGGTTTAGGATATAGCAGTTGTTGCTTACGGACACAAACCCTGCGTACTTCTCGCCCGCCATTATAAAATATACGCTGCGGTCGTCGCTTTTGAAAAAGCCGTCGTCGTAATAGAACAGATAACGGCCGTCGCTTTGGGTGTCGTCGTAGTCGTATACGCTGAAATCGTAGCTGTAAAGATCCCAAAGATGCCTGAGCAGCTCCTTGTCTTCAATGCCGGCTCTTTTAAGCCGGACGGTATGGTCCATGAGGAAAACTCCGCAAATGTTTTTTTTAAGCGGACGCAAATAACGCCCGCAAAATATGTATCGGATTACGCTTTATAACTGCCCCTTCAAAGCGGGGTATAAGCCCTATATATTGCAATGCGCACTGCAATTTTTACTGCCTGCGAATTTTCTAAAAGCATTGACGGAGCGCTCGCAAAATGATATGATATTGACAGAGAAAATCCCTGTTGGGGGTTTTCCGATAATTTAGGAGGGTGATTAGTTATGGCAAAAGGTACGGGTCTGATTGAGAGAATCGTCTGCGCGCTGGCGTATACCGGAATACTTTTCTTTCTGCCGCTGCTGCTTTTCAAGGGCAAGTTTTCCAAGTTCCACGCAAACCAGGGCTTGGCGCTGCTTGTGTTCTATGTGGTGCTTGCCGTGCTGTGCTGGGTGATAGGCATACTGTTTACGAATTTGGCGGCCACGCTGTGGTGGATAGGCGGCATAATAATGACCGTGCTGTTCGTGCTTGGCGTGGTTACCTCGCTGCTTGGCATGACGTTCAAGTTCCCCATAATAGGCGGCCTTGAGCTGATTAAATAATTTTTAGAAAAAAGTTTCAGGCAGGCAGGGGAGCGGCAGCTTGCAAAAACCGCCGTTCTTGCCGAGGGCATGTAGTCAATTTAATTGGCTGAAAAACCATATATAGTCATTAAGCTTTGACTATTAAGTTTGGTTAAAGTATCCGCACAGTCAAAAAGCAGTGAAATCTTTCACTGCTTTTTTCGATGTTAATAATTCTTAACCCTTGACGCGTTCCATATACTCGCCGCTGCGCGTGTCTACGCGTATCTTTTCGCCCTGGTTTATAAACAACGGAACCTGAACCTTTGCGCCCGTCTCAAGCGTAGCCTGCTTGGTTACGTTGGTGGCCGTGTCGCCCTTTACGCCGGGTTCGCACTCGACTACCAAAAGCTCGACAAAGTTGTCCGGCTCAACAGAAAACGCTTGACCCTTGTAAAACTTAATGGTCACAACGTCGCTTTCCTTGATATAAATCAGCGCGTCCTCGACCTGCGACTTATCAAGCGGCAGCTGCTCATACGTGTCGTTGTCCATAAAATAATACAGCTCGCCGTCCGAATACAGGTACTGCATCTTTTTGGTTTCGATATGTGCCTTTTCCACCTTGTCCACCGGGTTCCAGGTGCGCTCAAGCACGGCGCCGGATATGACGTTCTTCATGCGCGTGCGCACAAACGCCGCGCCCTTGCCCGGCTTTACGTGCTGAAAGTCTACGATGACATATATATTGCCCTCGGTCTCAAAGGTAATTCCCTTTCTAAAATCACCGGCACTGATCATCTCTGCCATATATTTTATTCCTCCAATTAAATACACAAAAATATTATTAGGCTTGCCCCAAAAAATGTTTTAAGCTTGCCCTTAGGCTTATTGCCCCTTACCGCACGCGCCGTAAACAACGCGGCGGGGAAAACATACAATATCTGTACACCGCAAAACGCGGAGCTTATATAGTCAATTACCTTGAAACCTGCACCAGCAGTTTTCAAACAGCAAGCTTGCTTGCTGTGCGGCGCAAAGCCGCG
>CAZPMG010000065.1:0-10402 GCA_964587785.1 uncultured Clostridia bacterium | reverse complement strand
TGCATCCGCTGCCCGCGCTGCTTGCGGCGGCGGCGGCGGGCGGGCTTGCCGGCGCGCTCACGGGCATACTTCATGTGAAGTTTAAGATTACAAACCTGCTGTCCGGCATCCTGGTTATGACCGCGCTGCTGTCGGTTACGCTTAACCTCGGCAGGATAGACGGCAGGATAAACGTAATTATCAGCTACAGCTCAAGAGAGGATTTAACGCTGTTTACCGGAGCGGTATCCCGATTTTTAACGCAGGCGCTCAGTCCTCTGCTGGGCGGCGCGGCGCGCGGCGCGGGCACGGTGGCAATACTTTTGGCGCTGGTCGCCGCGGTAAAGCTGCTATTAGATTTATTTATGGCGACAAAGGCGGGCTTTATGCTGCGCGCCACCGGCCAGAGCGCGCAGCTTGTGATGTCTATGGGCAAGAACCCGGGCGCGTACAAGGTGTGCGGACTCATGCTTGCAAACGCAATCGTAGCGTTTGCCGGCGGAGTGTATTCGCAGCAGATGGGTTATTACGACAACGCGTCGGGCACGGGCATGGTGGTTATCGGCCTTGCGTCGGTGATAATCGGGTGGACGCTTTTTTCCCGCACAAGGCTGCTCAAAAAGACCACCGGCGTGATAATCGGCGCGGTCATATACAGCGCCTGCCTGTCGGCGGCGGTAAATGCCGGCATCCCCACGTCCTACCTCAAGCTGTTAATGGCTGTGCTGTTTACCGCGGTGCTGGTCGCAAGCGGCGTTGTTGAAAGGGGAAAAACAGCCGCAAGGGGGAAGATATGATATCACTATCCGGCATACACAAGACGTTTTCTCCCGGCACGGCAGAGGAACTTAAGCTGTTTGAAAATATGCAATTTCACGCGCGCAGCGGTGAGTTTGTGTGCATAATAGGCTCCAACGGCTCGGGCAAGACCACACTTTTAAACCTTATAAGCGGCAATGAGCAGGCGGAATCGGGCGGCATTACCCTCGGCAATACGGATATAACCCGTATGCCCGAGCACAAGCGGTCAAGCCGTATCGGGCGCGTATATCAGGACCCGTCCGCGGGCACTGCGCCGCTTATGACTGTGGCAGAGAACCTTGCCATTGCCGAAAACAAGGGAAAGCCATATGGCCTTGCGCGCGGATTAAGTCCCAAGCGCCGCGCAGAGTACCGCCGCCTGCTTGAGCTTCCCGGCATGGGGCTTGAGGACAAGCTGGACTGCCAGGTGCGCACGCTGTCGGGCGGCCAGCGTCAGGCGCTGGCGCTGCTGATGTGCACCATGACGCCGCTTGACCTGCTGCTGCTTGACGAGCACACCGCCGCGCTTGACCCGCGTTCGGCGCAGTCCGTAATGGAACTGACCGCGCGCCTTGCAAGCCAAAAGGGGCTGACTGTGCTCATGGTTACCCACAACCTCAGGTTTGCGCTGGAATACGGCGGCAGATTGCTCATGCTGCGCCGCGGCAAAGCGGTTTTAGACGTGAGCGGACAGCAAAAAAAGGAACTCACCGCCGCAGAACTGCTTGCCGTATACAACGATATTGAGCTGTAAAGGCTGAAAAAAGGATGAAAAAATAATAAAAGCCCGTCAATTTGTCTTTACAATATAAAACAATGCATATATAATTAAAATTGCGGGTACAGACATCCGCCACAAACCTTGATAGGAGGAGAAAAATGAAAAAGTTTATAAGGCTGCTGGTGTGCATAATGATTGCAGCGGCGGTGGGTCTTACGTTCTTCGGCTGCCAAAACGGCAACGATGACGACAACGGTGACCAGACGCCCAAGACAGATTTTGAGCTTATGTCCGCCGCTCTTGAAAAGACCAATGCGCTTGAATCCGTCAAGATTGAGTTTACTACACTCATGGAATTGTCAACAGGCGGGAGTATGGAGCTTGCATATGTAATTACCTCCGCAAAGCAGGGCTTGGAATTCCATGCTGCCGGCACCAGTAAAGTGGTAATAATGCCGGGCATGGAAATCGACACGGAAATGGAGATGTGGGGCAAGGACGGCAAGGTCTATACGATTGCCGGCGAGCAAAAGACATACATTGAACAGCCGTATTCGGATATGACGGGCACACACCTTGCACTGGAAGAAGAACAGCTTGCGGACTTTGTAAAGGACGGCAACGTATACACCTTCAAGATATCCGCGGCGGACGCTGCTGCGGCGCTCGGCGAGGGGCTGGACGGCACGCTTGGCGAGGACAGCTATATTGAGTTTGAAATCACGCAGAACGACGCCGGCTACATAACAAAAATGGTGTATTCCATGTTGGTTTCCCAAGGAAACGATACAATGCAGATGGATATGGAATACACATTCAGCCTGTTCGGCGAGGCCGAGGAAATAGAATTCCCTGACTTTACAGAGTTTGAAGAGCAGGTACAATATTGATATATAGTCAATTTAAGTATGAACAAGCTTAATTGAGCATTAAATAATACCGATTAAAAAAAGGCACTCCTGTTTTCAGGGGTGCCTTTTACGTGAAAATAATAAATTGTATATGATTGACCAAGCAGATGATAAAAGCAACAGTTGTTTAAACCGTCAGCGCCCGGCGCCCTTTGCAAAATATTGATACAGCACGCACTCTATGTTTGCGTTATAGAGCTTTCTCTTTTTGTGCGCCGTGCGCCCGAACGCGCTCTCAAACCGCGGATGCGGAGTTATCACGCACGCGCCCCAGCCGTCCAATTCCGCAAACGCGCCGGCAAGCGTGCGGTACAGGTTCTCCGCCGCGCGCGCGTCCTCCAGCCGCTGGCCGTAGGGCGGGTTTGTGGCAATCATGCCGCCGCTGTACCGCGAGCGCAGCTGCGCGACGTCCTGCCGTTGAAAGTGTATGCCCTCTACGCCCGCGCGCTTTGCGTGGCGCAGGCTCATGGAAATCATTGCAGGGTCGATATCAAAGCCGTAAATTTTGGGGGGTTCGCCCTGCGCCTGCGGCAAAGCTTGCCCGCCGGGCTGCTCTGATAAGCCTTGCGCGCTTTCAGCAGGATTTGAAGGAGTATTGTGTGCGGCCGCCTGCATCTGCTGCCATTTTTCCTTGGGAAAGCCGTTAAAGTTTACAAAATCAAAAGTCCTTGAGCGCCCGGGCGCAATGTTTGCTGCAATCATTGCCGCCTCAATGGCAAACGTGCCGCTGCCGCAAAAGGGGTCGCACAGCGGACGGCCGGGCTGCCAGCCCGACAGCATTATGATTGTGGCGGCAAGCGTCTCCTTGAGCGGCGCGGCCGCGCTCAAATCGCGGTAGCCGCGCTTGTGCAGCCCGTCGCCCGAACTGTCAAGATATACCGACGCCGTATCCCTTGCGATGGCAACCTCCGCCCGCAGCGATGCGCCGTTTTCCGGCAGTACTGCCGCTTTGCTGCCCGTGAGCGAGTGCGCCGCCGCCTTCTTGGATACCGACTGTATGGCAGAGAGCGCGCCCAATGCGCTGCGGTTGGACTTTGCGTCTATGCGCAGCTTGGCGTTTTTGGGCACAAACGCCCGCCAGTTAAGCGACCTTATGCCCTCATACAGGCTGTCAAAGTCCGGCGCGGGGAAAGTGCCCAGCCTGATGTAAACGCGCTCTGCGGTGCGTAAAAACAGGTTGCAGCGCGCAAGCAGCTCAAAGTCTCCAAAAAAGTGCGCGCGCCCGTCCGTAAAAGCCGCGTCAAAAACGCCCAGCTGCCGGAGCTCTGCCTTTGTTACGGATTCCACACCGGATGCGGCTGCAACGGCTATTTCAAATTGATTCATATGCTCCTGTCCGCGCCTTAGAACCCAAGGCTGTTACTGCTTGTCTGCCTGATAAAACCTGGTTTAGGCGCGGATTAAATAAACGGCATTAAAACCGCAAAATATGTAAACAGTTGTCTAATATCATACCACACGCAAAAAAATCTTGCAAACAATAGCCGTTTATATTATACTTATTTTGATTTAAAGCATTCCGGCCGGTCAAAAAAGTCAGAGCCGGGCGCGGGGCGGCCGCGCAAAAGAGCCGCAAGGGAGGGAAAAATGCGCACTTTGATAGTTTATTCCACAAAATACGGCAGCACCGGGCAGTGCGCGGAGAAACTCGCAGAATTAACCGGTGCCGACCTGTTCCGGCTTGCCAAAAAAAAGTTCCCCGATATTTCGCAATATGACGCCGTGATACTGGGCTCTCCGGTATACATGGGCAAAATTTCCCCGCTCATGCAGGCTTTTTTAAACGCGCATGAACAAAAGCTGCATGACAAGCGCGTGGGCATATTTGTGCTGTGCGGCGTGCCGGCGGACTTTAAGCGGCACTTGGTATACAATTTTTCCTTCGAACTGCTTGAAAAAGCCGAGGCAAAGGAGTGTTTCGGCGGCGAGATAAATCAGCAAAAGCTCAAGTTTTTTGACAAGTTAATCGTAAAGGCGGTGGCAAAAAGCCGCAGCGAGGGCATGGGCGAGAGCGATGTTTCAGAGGAAAGGATGCAGAGCTTTGCGCAGAGGTTTGCCGCTTCCGCGCAGGCCTGAGACGTTCGCCCCATAGGCCCGCGCGCCATAGAAATAATTGGAAAGCGGCCTCAAGGGGTATAAAAAAAATCCCAAAGTCCATACTATTTTTACAAGCGGCACAAGCTGCCGAAAGGAGGGAAGTAGTAGTATGGCAAGAAACACACAGAAGCCTGAGATCGAGCAAAACCAAAAGATGAACAACAAGCAGACTAAGGCTGAAAATTGCAAGGCGAGGGCTAAGGCGTCCAACCAGACGTCAAACAACCAAAACCAGAACCAGAACCAGAGCCAAACCAAGAACACAAGGGGCAAGTAAGGCTTAAGTCTCAATCACAGAGAGAGCGGCCCTGCGGCGGACATAAAATTAAGCTGCCGCCCGCAGCGGTCTATGCCAATAATACGGCATGTACCGCAGGCAGCGGACATATCGCAAAATTGCGTTTAAAAACCCGCTGCCCGGATACGCTCTAAGAAGAAAGAGAACGGTAAAATTACGGCTGCATACATTTCGCAGCCGCAGAGCGCAAGGGGGCAGAGCAAACACTCCGCCCCTTGCGCTTTTTCTATGCGGCCAGATGGTTATCATAACACACAGAGCAGCGCACGGCTTACGACCCGATTAAGCTGTTTTCGCCTCCAATTTACAAACTTTCATTCAGCTTTCACAGTTTTAGGTTTGTTATACGCACGCAGAAGTGTTATAATGGTCTGAGCGTACATTAGGCGCAGTAAAGGCGTTTTCTGACTTTTGCTTGCTTCCGATATACGCGGGCGGAAGTATTTGCCGCGTTTAATACCTCTTTATTAATTAGACAGGAGAATCCCGTATATGCGGCACTTTACGGTTGATTTAAAAAATACATATCCCAAAGCGTTCGGCAGCTCGCCAAGCGCTGCGCTTTGCGCGTACATACCCCAAGCTTCGCCGGAAATTCCAATAACCGCAAGGCCGGCGGTGCTGGTGCTGCCGGGCGGCGGCTACGGCATGGTCTCCGACCGCGAGGGCGAACCGCTTGCGCTGAAGCTTGCGGCAGAGGGCTATTGCGCGTTTGTGCTCCGCTATGCGGTTGCGCCGCACAAGTATCCCGTGCAGGCGCTGCAGGCGTTTGCGGCAATCGACTATATACGCTCAAACGCAGAGCAACTGGGCGTAAAGCGCGGCTGCCTTGCGGTCATGGGTTTTTCCGCGGGCGGTCATCTTGCAGGCTGCACGGCAACGCTTTATGCTGAAAGTGAGTTTGCCGACGCTCTCGGCGTTGCGCCGCAAAATCTCAGGCCGGACGCAGTCGTGCTGTGCTATCCCGTGCTTTCGGCTGGCGCGGCCACCCACGGCGCAACAATTCAAAATGTATCGGGCGGCGATAAGGCGCTGATGCAAAAACTGTCGCTTGAAACCCGCGTAACGCCGGATACTCCGCCCTGCTTTATGTGGCACACCGCAGACGACGCTGTGGTGTCCGTGCAAAACTCGCTGCTGTTTGCGTCCGCGCTGTCTGACAGCAAAGTGCCCTTTGAGCTGCACGTTTTTGAGCGCGGCGCGCACGGGCTTTCGCTTTCAAACGACACCGTGGCATCAGCAGGAACGCGCGCGGCGCGGCCGGAGGTGGCGCAGTGGTTTGCGCTAATGCTGGGCTGGCTTAGCGGAAGGGGCTTTGAGCTTGACGTAAACCTTGTTTAAACTCTTTCAGTCCGGTTTAAGTTAAATTACTTATAAATAAGCAGAATATAGTTAATTTAAGAAACAGATATGGCAGGCTTTAAGTGCCGCATGGCATGGCGGGCGGATAAGCCGATTATGCGGAGTTATCAAAGTGTGTTTTGAATAACCCGTTCATGAAATTATCCCGCGTCCGGGCAGGCGCAGGGCAACCAAAGAGAGGAGAAACTTTTATGGCAATCCGGATTGTAACCGATTCCACCGCGGCGCTCAGCCGTGAGTTTGCAGACAAGCACGGCATAGAGATTGTGCCGCTTACCATACGCTTTTCCGACTGGGAATACCGTGAGGGCTTTTCCGAGGAGCACGGCGACTTTTACCAAAAGCTGCAGTCGTCGGCGGAGTTCCCCAAGACCAGCCAGCCCTCGCCCGAGGACTTTGCGCAGGTGTTTAAGCGCCTGACCGCGGCCGGCGACGAGGTGGTATGCGTGACGCTTGCGTCCTCGCTGTCCGGCACGCACGCAAGCGCACAGCTTGCCGCACAGGGCATGGAAAACATAAGCGTAGTAGACACCGGCACAACCTGCAGCTGCGCACAGTTTGTGATAGAGGAAATTTTAAGCGGAATCGCCGAGGGGCAGTCCCGCGCGCAGGTGGTTGCGCGCGCCGAGCAGGCCAAGCAAAAGCAGAGCCTTATATTCATGCCGGAATCGCTTGAATACTTAAAGCGCGGCGGGCGCATGAGCCACCTTCAGGTGTCCATTGCCTCCGTGCTCAGGATAAAGCCTGTGTTTTTGTTCCGCAACGGCGTGCTGCGCGTAGCCAAAAAGGCTATGGGCATTAACATGGCCATAAACGAAATTATTTCGTTGCTGCCCAAAAACATCAAAAAAATAGCCGCTCTGTGCATAGGCAGCAGCGTGCATCTTGAAACGCTGCTCCAAAAGCTGCGTGAAAAGTTGGGCGACATAACGCTCAGCACTGTGTCGATAAGCCCTGTGGTGGGCGTGCACGTAGGCCCGGGCGCAATAGGCTTAGCGTGCATGGAGGAATAATACTCTTAACAAAAGGTATCTGTGCAGAATTTTAAAATAGAAAAAAACAGCCGGATTGGTCAACAAAAACCAATCCGGCATAATTTTTTTATACGGCTTTTCTCAATATACAATAGTAAATAGAAAAATATTGCCTATAAACGCAGCCGTTTCTAACCGGCCGCAAATCCCAAAATTAACGCTTGGAGAACTGCGGAGCGCGGCGTGCTGCCTTGAGGCCGTACTTTTTGCGTTCCTTCATTCTGGGGTCACGCGTCAAAAATCCCGCCTGCTTGAGCGAGGGGCGGAGTTCGGGCTGCGCCTGAATGAGCGCGCGCGCGATTCCGTGGCGGATAGCGCCAGCCTGACCGGTGAGGCCGCCGCCGTACACGTTTACGGCGATATCAAACTTGCTCTCCGTATCCGTGAGCACAAGCGGCTGCTTGACAATCAGCTGAAGCGTGCCAAGGCCGAGATAGTCGGCGAGTTCGCGCTTGTTGATTAAAATGTTCCCCGAGCCGTTGGGTATAAGCCTGACCCGTGCAATGGCCTTTTTACGCCTGCCGGTGCCGAAATACTGCAGCTTTTTCTTCAACAAAATTTTTGCCATAACTTAACCCTTCCTTGAGTGCAAAGATAATTCGACCGGGGCCTGAGCCTGGTGGGGGTGCTGAGCGTCCTTGTAGACGCGCAGTTTTTTGATCATCTGCCTGCCCAGCTTGTTCTTGGGCAGCATGCCCTTTACGGCCAAAGTAAACATAAAGTCCGACTTGCTCTCAAGCAGCTTGCCGTAGGAAATCTCCTTCAGCCCGCCGATATAGCCGGTGTGGTAGCGGTAAAATTTCTTTTCCGCCTTCTTTCCCGTGAGCACAAGCTGGTCTGCATTGATTACGATTACATGGTCGCCGCAGTCAACGTGCGGTGTAAAGGTGGCCTTGTGTTTGCCGCGCAAAATTGTTGCGACCTGGCTTGCCAGCCTTCCCAGCGTCTGGCCGGAGGCATCTACGACAAACCATTTACGCTCAACCTCGCCGGCCTTTGCCATAAACGTGGTATCCGACATAATTATTTCTCCTTAAATAGTGAGGCTTGTTGGGCAATTGTCATGCCTTTACGCGGTATGGGTAAAACCCAAAGACCGGACGAAAGCACACATTGACAAGAGCCGCTTAGTATAAAATGCTTTTTTTCAAAAGCCAAGGCAGGCCGCTTGCGGTTTTCCGCGGTTCCGGCGCGGAAAGGCAAAGCTGCGGCGGGCTAAACACCGCAGGGGCAATACCTGAATTTAAGCTATTCTATTTTAATATTAAATTACACATATGTCAAACAAAAAACCGCACATTTTGAGCTGAAGCCTGCCTTTTGCCGCAAAACCCGCCGCGCGCGCAAACGTGTTGACATACCGTACGCCGCAATGTTAAAATAACCGCATAAAATTCCGGGAAAAACCACAAAAAACAATGCGCTTAAAGCAGCAGCACTTGCGCAAAGATCCGGCGCGGAGCTTTTGCTCAAAAATCCGCTTAGGCGGCAAACAGGCAAGGAGGGCACTCTCATGAAATCTAAGTCAAAACGTACCGGCGGTTTTTTTCCGCGCGTATATGAGGCGGTAAGACTTATTCCGCACGGCAAGGTCACCACATACGGCGCAATCGCCGCTTATCTCGGCAGTCCCAAAAGCTCGCGCGCGGTAGGTTACGCCCTGCACGTAAATCCGTATCCTGTAGAGGTTCCCTGCCACCGCGTGGTAAACCGGCACGGCAGTTTAAGCGGTTCGTTTGCGTTCGGCGGCGGTGATGCGCAAAGGGCGCTGCTTGAAAGCGAGGGCGTGAGCGTCAGCGATGATTACACGGTAAACCTAAGCGAATACGGCTATTTTTTTGGCTGAAAACCACAAAAAAATGCATTAAGGTTTAGCAAGTGGCCGTAAATGTTTGCTTTTTGACGGACTTGCTGATATACTAATTAGGCGTCTTTGAGCGGTATTAAGCTCAGAGGCGCAAAACTTCTTACTCCCGTGCATACGGGGGTCACAGTCCATAAGGAGGTGCAAAGGAATGAACCAGTACGAATTGCTCTATATTCTCGATAACTCCATTGACGACGCGGCCAAGGACGCGCTTGTCAAAAAGTTTGAGGATGTGGTTACGGCAGGCGGCGGCACGGTGGAAAAGACCGACCGTTGGGGCAGCAAAAAGCTTGCCTATGCCATTGACTACAAGACCGACGGCTATTACGTGCTGATGAACTTCACAAGCGGTGCTGATCTGCCCAAGGAATTGGAGCGTCAGATGGGCATCACTGATGAAGTCATCCGCAAGCTTGTGGTAAGGAAATAAGGGGAGGGCCATATGAACAAAGTCATATTGATAGGCAACCTCACCCGCGACCCCGAGCTTTCACAGACAAACTCGGGCATATCCGTGTGCAAGTTCAGCCTGGCTGTGCAGCGCCGCTTTTCCGGCGCGGACGGCGAGCGGACGGCAGACTTTTTTAACATAATTGTCTGGCGCGCACAGGGCGAAAACTGTCACAAATATCTGCGCAAGGGCAACAAGGCTGCGGTAGTTGGTACTCTGCAGACGCGCACATATGACGCCAACGACGGCACCAAGCGCTATGTCACGGAAATCATCGCGGACGAAGTGGAGTTTTTGACACCCAAAGGCGGCCAGGACGGCGGCTATGAAGGCAGCTACGGCGGCGGCTACGGCGGAGACGAAGGCGAACCTCGCCGCGCCCCCAAAAAGGCCGTTGCCCAGCTTGAGCCTGTGGAAGACGACGACTTACCATTTTAAGCCCTCGGGCAAGGGCGGCTTGCTCCCGGTTAATGCCGCAAACTTTTTTTTGTATAAGGTTAAAGCTTTTTTAATCGCTCTATCAAGACAGATTGACAAGCACCTTGCAGAAAATTGTTTGGCGTACGGTTACGGACAGAGCTTTAGCACGCCCCAATCAAATTCAAGGAGAATTTTTATATGAGCGCTAACGGCGGAAACAACAACAATGCCGGCGCGGAAGAAAAGGTTGTAAAACGCTTTGTACGCAGAGCCCCCAAGAGGAAGGTCTGCGCCTTCTGTGCCGAAAAGGTAAAAGATATCGACTACAAGGACATTGCGCGCCTGCGCAAGTTCATAACGGAAAAAGGCAAGATTATACCGCGCCGCATGAGCGGTGTGTGTGCCGCGCACCAGCGCATACTGGCCGTACAGGTCAAGCGCGCGCGCATTGTCGCACTGCT
>CAZPMG010000064.1:0-10521 GCA_964587785.1 uncultured Clostridia bacterium | reverse complement strand
ATGCCATCAGTCATTCTCCTGTCCGCCGGCGGAGAGTCTTACCGCAACGGAGTTTGCGTGCGCGCTTAGCCCCTCGCACTCGGCTATTGCAATGATATCTTCGGCCGCGGCCTCAAGCTTTTGGCGGCTGTAATATACATACTGCGTCTTTTTTATAAAGCTGTCAACTGACAGCGGCGATGCAAACCGTGCCGTTCCGCTTGTGGGAAGCACATGGTTTGTGCCCGCGTAATAGTCGCCGAGCGGCTCGGGCGAATATGCACCCAGAAACACCGAACCGGCATTTTTTATGCGCGGCAATATTTCAAACGGGTCTGCAGTCATTATCTCAAGGTGCTCTGGCGCGATTTCCTCGGCTATATCCACGCAGTCGTCAAGGTTTTTGCACACGATTATCCCGCCGTACTCTCTGAGCGCGCTTGCTGCAGCGTCCCTGCGGTCAAGCGCAGCGCACTGCTTTTTAAGGCTTTCAAGCGCGGCGTATGCAACCTCTTGTGAGTCGGTTACAAGTATTGCGCTTGCGCGGCTGTCGTGCTCGGCTTGGGACAGCATATCCGCCGCAATGTAATCGGGGTTTGCGCCGCTGTCGGCTATTACCAGTATCTCTGACGGGCCGGCTATCATGTCTATATCACAGATGCCGTACGCAAGCTTTTTTGCGGCGGCCACATACACATTACCGGGGCCTACAATTTTGTCAACGCGCGGCACTGTCATTGTGCCGTAGCACAGCGCAGCCACAGCATGAGCGCCGCCCATCAACAGTATGCTGTCCGCGCCGGCTATGTGCGCGGCGGCAAGTATCTCGTCTTTAAGCATACCCGGGGGCGTTGCTATGATAAGCTCGCCCACGCCCGCAAGCTTTGCCGGTATTGCGTTCATAAGCACGGTGGACGGATAGGACGCACTGCCGCCCGGCACGTAAAGCCCCACGCGCGACAGCCCTCTCACCGACTGGCCAAGCACATAGCCGTCGCCGCTTATCTCATAGCCTGACGGAATTTGGCGCTTGTGGAAAGCGCGTATGTTTTCTGCCGCGGCGGCAAGCGCACGCTTTGTGACGGGCGAACACCGCTCATAGCCCTTGCGCATATCGGCTTTGCTAAGCGTGGCAAGCCCTTCTGCGTTGTCATAGAGCTTTATATAGCGCACGAGCGCATCGTCGCCGCGAAGCTTTACATCGTTCATTATTTTTGCAGCAACCTCTTCGGCATCGCGCGCGCCTGACTGCGCGCGCTCCTTTAGGCGGCGTATAAATTCCTGCTCCCGAACGTTATCGGCAATTATCAGCTCTGTCATATTACTAATTCTCCCTTGGAGCGAAAGCTATTGCTTCAATAGCAGCCGCGCTTGTGCGGACACAAGCTCTGCGGCAGTCAAAATTGTATTGATGCAATAAATCTATTTTAATACTGAAGCGGCCACTGTCCTTATTGCTGCGCAAGCATATGCACAAGCCGCTCAATTCCCGGCTTTTTCAGCTTTAGTCCTGCGGTATTGGCAATCAGCCGCGCGGAAACGGGCAGCACTTCCTCTATTACCGTAAGACCGTTTTCACGCAGGGTCGCGCCCGTCTCTACTATATCTATAATACCGTCGGACAGCCCCAGCAGCGGAGCAAGCTCCACCGAGCCCTCTATTTTTACTATCTCCACATCCATATTTTTTTGGCGGAAAAAGTTCCTTGCTACGGCAGGGTACTTTGTGGCAACTATCTTTCTGCCGTAACCTGCGTAAAAGTTGCTGCCATCGGGCGCGGCTAAAGCAAATCTGCACGCGCCGAAACCCAGGTCGCTTAGTTCATATACCGGACGTCCGGCTTCAAGCAGGGTGTCCTTGCCCACAACCCCCGCATCACACACGCCGTATTCCACATAGGTTATCACGTCGGATGCCTTGGCAAACACAAACCGAAACAATGTGCCGGAGGCTTCGTCCACGGTTTCCGCCACAAGTTTTCTGCCCTTGTCGGTAAGCGGTGTTACATCAAGGCCGGAGCGCGCAAGCCGTTCAACCGCCTTGCTCTCAAGCCTGCCCTTGGTCAGCGCAATACTAAGTGTATTCATTTCAGCGTTACCTCCCGCAGGCTTCCGTCACTGAGCAGCTCCGCGGCGGCAGCAGCGCCTCTTAACCTGGCATATTCGATTGTCTTTTCAAAGCTTTGCTCAAGCGAAAGCTCGCACCGTCTTCCGGCTTTCGCCACTTTTCCTGCCGCTGAAAATGCCCGTGCCACATCGCCCTTGCCGCAAAACAGCACGACCAGCGACGGCTCTTTGCCGTTATCCGCACGCCTTGAGAGCGCGGCGTCCGCTGCGTTTTCGTCCAGCGCAAAGCCTGTTGCGGCGATACTGAGGCCATAGTCGCCGTAAAGCGTGTCGTACCTGCCGCCGGAAAGCACCTCTTGCCCAAGTCCGCCCACAAACCCCTTGAAAACCATGCCGGTATAATAATCATGCTCGCTTACCGATGCAAGGTCAAGTATAAGCTTGCCGCCAAGCCCCATGCCGCTTAGCACCGAGCACAGCATCTTTATACGCTTTAACGCCTGATTGTCCTCGCCCAAAACCCGTTCTGCGTCAGCAAGCACCTGTTCTTGAGGACCGAACAAATCAATAAGGTTGAGTAAACGCCCGCCTGCATCGCTTTCGCCCGCAAGCTTGCGGATTTCCGGACGGTTTTTGGCAAGCACCGCAAGCTTGAGCTGCTCGCGCTCACGCTCGCCGCAGTTTACGGCGGCGACGGCATCGCGCACAAAGCTTGAATGTCCAAGCTCAATTGCGTAGTCCTCGCCAAACAGCAAGCCGAGCGTTTCCGCGGCAAGCGCCAGCACCTCGGCATCGGCCTTGAAACCCTCACCGCCGATAAGCTCCACTCCCATCTGCATACTCTCATCGCTCTTGCGGCAGTAATTGATGTTGCGCCTGTATACAGCTTGATTATAAAACAGCCTCAGCGGAAGATTTATAGACTGCAGCCGCGAGGCATACAGCCTTGCAATGGGTTTTGTGGAATCCGGCCGGAGTACAAGCAGCCTGCCGTAGCTGTCGGTCAGTGTGTACATTTCGTTTTGGGAGATTCTGCCCACGCCGCCGGCGAACATATCGTAAAACTCTATGGAGGGCGTCATTACCTCAGTGTAGGCATAGCCGCGGTACAGTGCGCGCAAGCTGTCCTCCATTGTCCGCCTGCGCCTGCAGTCGTCAAACAATATATCCCGAGTGCCGTCGGGTATTATGCGGTCATAACTTTTCATATATAAACTTTCCTTGTGATATGCGTTTTATAGCGCAGTTAAATCCACTGCTAAATTTGCGATTTATAACAGTAAGCAAAAAACAGATCTGTTTTTTTACTGAAACGCTGTGTAATAGTGCATACCTTTAGTTATTTGGATACACTGCACTTTGCAAGCTGCTATAAGACGCAAGCTGCCACGGCGGTAACCAAGCGCAGTTTGCTTTGTTTATCTATCCCTAACTCGCTTGTTGTGCCTCAATTCGCTTTACTGTGGTAAAGTGATAATATGTTATCATAGCAAAACAGGGTTTGTCAAGCTAAATTTGGCCGGCGGCTTAATTTTTATGCCGTTGATGTATATAGATATTGACATAGCAACTTTTTATGGTAAATTAATTGAAATTGAATTACATAAGCCACTGAACAATCCCCCTTTAACGCAAAAAACTCTGCTTGAGGCAAAGTTTTTGGTTGAATAATTTAGCGGCGTGCCTGATTTTTATTTTGACTAAGGAGTGTGGACATGAGCAGACCTATACCTTTAGCCGCGTAAAAACCCACGGCCACGCAAAGCTTGCGGTAAACAGTATTGCAAAATACCTTATATATTCCAGCACCGCAGAGCCGGGGTGAATCAGCACAAAAATCTCTTTCAGTCCCAAGCGTATGAGCATAAGCAGCGCAACTCCCAGCGCCAGCCTTATTATGCGCATAAGCAGCCTGCCGTCCGTTTTAAAGCCGACATACCGCTCTTCAAGCAGCATTCCTACGGCAAAGCCGCCCAAGCCGCCCAGTGCCTTTGCCGTGTCGTCCGTGCAAAACAGCAGCACGGGTAGCAGCATTGCGGCAAGAGAAAAGTATATAAAAAAACGTTTGCTGTAAAACTTGTTGAATATATAAATGCTCAGCACGGTAAGCCCCACGCCAAGCACCGCGCCCGCAACCACATCAGATGGATAATGCACGCCCAAATACACGCGGGAGAGCATTACCAAAAGTACGGCAATGGCTGCAACAAAAGTTGCCCAGCGTCTTTTTATCCACACGGCAGCCGCGGTAAAAAACGACGCGCTGCCCTGTGCATGGCCGCTTGGGAATGACCAGGAATAGGGATAACCGCCTGCGGAAATCTTTACGCCTTCCAGCTCGCGAGCGTCGGTGTGCACGCCCTCAACGCCTATGGGGCGGGGGCGCTTTATTATGTCCTTTAATATATTGTTTGCGCAAAATGACACGAACAGCGAAAATACCACCATCTCGCCTGCGCGCCTGTCTATGCACCAAAACAGCGCGCAAACAAGCAGAAACACGAACGTGTCCGTGCCCATAAATGTGACCGCGGAAAAAAAGCCGTCCGCAAACGCACTTCTTAGCAGCTGTATTGACTTTAGAATCTCTAAATCCATGCTTTCTCCGCAAAATAACGCCGACGCTTATGTGTTTTTGTGACTAACAAACTTAAAAGCGGCAGACATATAAGTGCATGAAGCCATAAGCATCGGCAGATAGCCGAACTTAATCTTCCAGTGCGGAAATTTTGTCTATGCGCGCCTGGTGGCGGCCGCCTTCAAATTCAACGTCCAAAAATGCCGCCAATATCTCGAGCATGTATCCCTCGCCTATCACGCGCTCGCCAAAGGTGATTACGTTGGCGTTGTTGTGCGCCCTGGTCGCCTTTGCAGAAAACGCGTCATGGCAGAGCGCCGCGCGTATACCCTTTATCTTGTTGGCGGTTATGCTCACGCCTATACCCGTGCCGCATACAAAAACGCCGTAATCATATTCGCCGGCAGCAACGCTCTTTGCCGCGGGCACAATGTAATCGGGATAGTCGCAGGACGCCGTGGAGTCCGTGCCAAAGTCTTTAAACTGTATGTTTCTGTCTGTCAAAAATTTTTTTATGCTCTCTTTGTAGCGGTATCCGCCGTGGTCGCTTGCAAGTGCTATCTTCATTATGATTCCTCCTAATGCGTCGGTTGTATTTAAATATGACCCTTTGCAAAGTTTAGTGCATCCGGTCTGTAAAGCTTGGTTAATTGCTTGCTTACTTAAGCATCCGCTCCGCCCAGCCCGTAGTTTTCAATGACATAGTCAAGGTCCTTGTCGCCGCGCCCGGACAGGTTTACAAGTATTGAACCGTAGGGCATCTGCCGCGCAAGCTTTATGGCGCATGCGACGGCGTGAGCGCTCTCAAGCGCGGGGATTATGCCCTCCAGCCGCGAGAGCTTGAAGAATGCGTTCACCGCCTCTTCGTCGGTTGCGGACACATAGTCAACCCGCCCCATGTCATGCAGATACGCGTGCTCCGGCCCCACGGACGGATAGTCCAGACCGCTGGCAATCGAGTGCACGGGCAGCGGCTGACTTTGGCTGTCTTGCAGCATTATGCTGTTAAAGCCGTGCATTACGCCAGGGCTGCCGTATGTTATGCTGGCGGCGTGCTCACCGGGGGCAGTGCCCTTGCCCATTGGCTCAACGCCGTATAGCTTTACGGGGTCGGCCAAAAATGCCGAAAACATACCTATAGAGTTGGAGCCGCCGCCCACGCACGCACACACGGCATCGGGCAGCTCTCCGGTCATGGAGCAAAACTGCTCGCGCGCCTCTACGCCCACGATTGCCTGAAAATCGCGCACCATCAGCGGAAAGGGATGCGGCCCCACCGCGGAGCCTATGCAATATATGCTTTCCTCATAGCTTGTAAGATACGCCTCAAAGGCGGCGTCCACCGCCTCCTTGAGCGACTTCAGCCCGTGGCTGACAGGAACCACCTTTGCTCCGAGTATGCGCATTCTCGCCACGTTTGGCGCCTGCTTGGCAATGTCGTTTTCGCCCATATACACGTCGCATTCCAGCCCGAAATACGCCGCTGCCGTGGCAAGCGCAACGCCGTGCTGTCCGGCGCCCGTCTCGGCAATCAGCTTTTTCTTTCCCAAATACTTGGCGAGCAAGCCCTCGCCCATGCAGTGGTTGAGCTTGTGCGCGCCCGTGTGGTTGAGATCCTCGCGCTTTAAATATATCTGAGTCTTGCCAAGTGAATCGGAAAGCCGCTTGCAGTGGCTGACAGGAGTGGGGCGGCCTTGAAATTCCCGCCTGATGCGCCTTAGTTCGCTGATAAAACCGGTGGACTTGCATATTGCGCGGTAAGCGTCGTGTATTTCCTTAAACACCGGCACAAGCTCGGGCGGAAGATATGCACCGCCATAGTCGCCGAAATAGCCTTCCTCGTCGGGAAAGTTTTTCAGGTGGTTGAAAAAGTCATTTCTGCCTGGCATAATACCCTCCTAAGCCATTGCGGCCAAAATTTTATTGTATGCGCTGAATTACGCGTGCTAAATTTTACGCGGCAAAGAGCGCAACCAATACCCAAAACCGGTTAAAAATTAAACCTAAAGCTTTGCTATATCAACCGATTAGCCTTGCAAATCAATAATTGTCAAAAAGCTGCAGGGTAAGCCCGCCCCACAAACGGAACGCGGCTCTGTGCGGTTTTAATGCAAAAAGCGGCGCGCTTTGGCCGCGCGGCTGCAATTACTTAGCTTTACGGTTATACAACATATGAAATCAGCCCTTCAGCTCGCAGTCGAATTTATCAATCAAAAATTCCGGCTGATACGACTGCTTTGCGCGGCGCATACCCTCTATCCCCATATCCTCGCCGCGGTTTACATACGGCGTATCGGCAAGCAGGTTGCGCGCCATCTCGCGGTTAATCAGCTGAAATATCCCCGGATAGCTGACCAAGCCCTTTTCAAACAGCACGGCGCTGCCGGTTTTGGTGTGCTTTTCCGCCGCGGAAAAGGCTATCACCTTTCCGCCGGTTATTATCATGCCTATGCGAAGCTCAAGCTCGCGGTGGTATTTTAAAGCGCAGGCTATCGCGCGGGTCTCCTCCACCTCTTGGCTGACGCCCTTGCCCTCTGCCCACTGCTGCTGCACGGCCATGCATTGGTCGTAATAGCTGTCGTCGTATACCGCAAAGCTGTAGTCATATTCGCGCTCGAACGCGTTGATAAAGTTGCGCTTGGAGTGCAGCTTTTTGCCCTTTAGCTCGGCAAGCGACTGCGTGGAGTAAACATATTCGCTGTTGTCGCGGTCAAGCGTAAAGCGGTAACGGCCGGGAAGGTCACGCTCAAGCTTGTCGGTCATCTCCCGACATACCAGCTTCATCAAATATGAACCGCGCTTTTCAATGATATACCTTTCTAACGCAAGAAACAGCTCGGATGCATCGGCCTTGCAGCTTTTCAGCAGCGGTGATACCAGATAACAGTCGGGCTTTGTGTAGCCTGAAATAAACGCCAAGCCGTAGGGCGTCTCTGCAAATCTCAATCCGTATGTGTCTCTCCAGGCAAAGCTGAGCGCAAAGCTGTATTTTGTGTTTTCTGTCCTGCCTGCGAAGCTGTCATAAAGCGCCTTGTCCGCAAGCGTAAGTTCCCTAAATTTTAGTTGCATGTAAAAACTTTTCCGATAATATTTCAGTATTTATTGATGTTAATTTGATTATTATAGACAATTGCTATATTTGATTTCTGCAAAAATTGGAGCGGGCGAAAAAAATCACACCTCTATTGCTGCCATCTTTTTCTCTGCGTTTTTTTGTAAAGCGTGCCTGAACAGCAGGTTGAGCCCCACCGCCGCCGCATACAGCAGCACCCACAGCGCGGAGAACACATACAGCGGCGTAAACATTGCAGACAGCACATGCGCGGCAATATAGAGCCCGAGTGAGGGCAGCAATATTGCCGAGCTTACGCCCATTGCAATAAAGGAGTTGACATTGTTTTTAAGTGCGTGCGATATGCTCTCGTATATAAGCTTGGGGCGCTTTACGTCAAGGCCGGTAAAATAATAGGACAGCCCGTTGCCCATTATCAGCAAAAAGCCCCACAGCAAGAGCAGCTGCCCGGTCTGTCCGGGGAAAATAAACAGCGCGGCAATCATGCCAACGGACACGCTGAGCGCGCCTATGATTGAGGCGAGTGCTGCCTTTGCCGCAAGCTGAGCGCGGTAAAATATGGGCAGGGTCTTGAGTATTGAATAGTTTTTGCCCTCGCGCGTTATTGAGCTAAGCGCGGTATAGTTCATCGACGCCGTAAGCAGCCCTACGGTAAAAAACGTGATTGCCACGCCGAATATGTCAATAAAGCCGGCGGCAGCCAGAGCCTCTTGGTCTTGTGCGGACGCGCTTGTCTGCACAAACTGGTAAAACATGAGCAGCAAGGGCGCGAACACCACCTGAAACAGGCAGTAAAACGCAAGGTACGGATGGCGCACAAGCTCCAGCCAATCTTTTTTTATCAGCGTGCCTCTCAGCGTACGCACACGGTATTCAAACTTGCCCAGCCTTACAGACTTGTTCTGTTCAAGCTGCATGGACACGCCCCTGCGGTATACCGCGCTGCTCACGGCAAACGCAAGCGCTCCGAGCGCGGCGTAGCTTGCAAGCAGCACTGAGGCATTTAAGAGTATGTCCGTACCCAGCATTACATGCGCAAGCGCGATGTTTGGCAGTAAAATCCGCGCAGCCGCGCGTATTGTGTCTATGGATTTTTGAGAGAGCCTGAATACAAGCTCGCCGCCCTCTTCCAGCTCCATAAGACCGCCGGCAAAGCTGAGATAAAGCGCCATTCCACCGGCAAACAGCAGCGCCAAGGCTATGCCTGCAAGCGCGCCTTTTCGCTTGAAAAACGACACCGCATACATGATAGGCAGACTGAGCAGTGAGGATATGAGCAGCGGGAACAGCGGCAAAATGAGTATCGCCGGAAGAAGCATTATATAGAAGCCCGCGCCGTAGCCCGCTGCCACGCCGAGCGCTATGCCTGAGCACAGCACCACAAACGCCGAGATTACCAGCTCGCTTACATACACATAAAACAGTTTGGCAAAGAACACCGTAGAGCTCTTTACCGGCAAACTGAGCAAAAATTCCGCATCGCGGTTAAAAAATATTGTGGAGACCATTGCCGCGGTGCCGAACACCAGCACCACCGCCTGCGCGCCGGAAAATATCAGTGTGAGCAGCTCTGCCTCCAGCCCCGCCTGCAAAAACGCGCCGGACATAAAGTATACGCCGCCGGCCAGCATTCCGCCGAACAGCACAGCCAAAAACACCGCAGCGGCCACCGCGCCCACATAAAATCCCTTGCTCTTTTTATCAAACCTGTAGGAGCTTTTGATTATTGCGGATAAAATGGCCTTAAATTGATGCATCGGATACCTCCGGCGCGGCAAAATCGCCGCTGCCCGTGAGCTTGAGGAAGTATTGCTCAAGCGAGGCGCTTTCACTGCGCAGCTCGTCTACCGTGCCCACGGCGACAAGTCTGCCTTTATCTATAATGCCGATTCTGTCGCAAAGCTTTTCCACCACGTCAAGCACGTGCGAGGAAAAGAACACAGTATTGCCCGCGCGGCAGTGCGCGCGCATCATCTCTTTGAGGTTAAACGCCGACTGCGGGTCAAGGCCGGTGAGTGGCTCGTCAAGCACCCACAGCCGCGGATTGTGCACAAGCGCGCCGGATATGCATATCTTTTGCTTCATGCCGTGCGAATATGATTTTATCTGTGAGGACGCCGCATCGGTGAGCGAAAACACGTTCAGGCAGCGCTCTATGCGCTCTTTGCGCTCATTCAGCCCCACGCCGTATACGTCCGCCATAAAGTTGAGGTACTCTATGCCTGTGAGCCGCTCATACACACTGTGGTTGTCGGGAACAAAGCCTATGTTCATTTTTGCCGCCACGGCATTTGTGCGCATACTTATGCCGCACACCTCAATCTCGCCGCCGTCGGGAATGAGTATGCCCGTAGCCACCTTGATGGTGGTGGATTTTCCCGCACCGTTGGGGCCGAGAAAACCGAAGATTTCGCCCGGGCGCACCTCAAGGCTAAGGCCGTCAACCGCCTTTACGTTGTTTTTGCTGTATGTCTTGCTGACATCTGTAAGCTTTAAAATGGCCGTAATCTCCCTTTATATTTTTTATATTATATTTACTTAAAATTTAAACGTTTAATGCGGTGCTCAAACCGCGCAGCGTCAAACGCAGGCTCAAGTTCTGCAAGAGCCAATAATATGAAAGCCGCTGTTTCCTTATTTAAATTGACTTTATAACTTTATTATTATACCACAATGATGTCCAAATGCAAACTTAGGCAGTCAAAAAATCAGCTTTTTGTTGCGCAGGGTTTATCAAAGCTTAAAGCGCTCCGCATATCTTTACATGGAGATAGTAATTAATGTTTTGTATGCAATCAGATTTGCTTGGATATTTGAATATAAAC
>CAZPMG010000063.1:0-10672 GCA_964587785.1 uncultured Clostridia bacterium | reverse complement strand
CCCTCTATTTGGCCGTTTTCGTCTATGTATATGCTCTCGGCAAGCGGGGCAGCCGGAAGTCCCGGCATCAACATAATGTCGCCCGCGCGCGCTACCACAAACCCTGCTCCGCTTCTCAGCTGCAAATCTGCTATCTTGACCGTAAAGCCCTGCGGCCTGCCAAGAAGCTTTGGGTCGTCCGACAGTGAATACTGCGTCTTTGCGATTATTACAGGCAGATGCGCAAGGCCAGCAGACTCTATCCGCGTAAGCTCGGACTTTGCCTTTGCCGAGAGCTGCACGCCCGCGCCGCCGTAAACCTTTGTAACCACGGCCTTTAGCTTTTCAATCAGGCTGTCCTGCTCCGCATACGCAAATTTCAGCTTTGACGGCAATTCGCACAGCTGCTTTACCTTTTTTGCAAGCGCTATAGAACCCGCGCCGCCCTTTGCAAACGCATCGGTGACCTCGGCGGCAGCGCCCAGCCGTTCGCAAGCCTGCACTACCGCGGCTATCTCGGCGTCTGTGTCGTGTGCAAAACGGTTTATGGCAACCACGCAGGGCAGCCCGAACACAGTTGTTATGTTCTCTATGTGCTTTTCAAGGTTGCACATACCGGCGTTTAGTGCGGCAAGATTTTCCGTTGTCAATTGGTTTTTCTGCGCGCCGCCGCTGTACTTTAACGCCTTTATGGTGGCTACGAGCACCACGCATGAGGGCTGAATGCCTGCCGCGCGGCACTTTACGTCCAAAAACTTTTCCGCGCCCAAATCCGCGCCGAAGCCGGCCTCGGTTACGCAGTAGTCGGCAAGGCTGAGCGCAAGCTTTGTTGCCGTAACGCTGTTGCAGCCGTGCGCTATGTTTGCAAACGGGCCGCCGTGCATGAGTACGGGAGTGCCCTCAAGCGTCTGCACCAGATTGGGGCTGAGTGCATCTTTTAATAGCACCGCCATTGCCCTGTTCGCCTTTAAATCGCGCGCATAAACAGGGTTGCCGTCATAGTCGTATGCCGCGGTTATGCTGCCCAGCCGCTCTTCCAAGTCCGCGTAGCCGTCCGCAAGGCAGAGCACTGCCATTACCTCGGATGCCGCCGTGATGTCAAAGCCTGACTTCATGGTAACGCCGTCGTTTGCGCCGCCCATGCCGGTTACCACCGTGCGCAGCGCGCGGTCGTTTACGTCCTGGCATCTGCGGAACACCACGCGCGCGGGGTTTATGCGCCGTACGTTGCCTTGAAAGACATGGTTGTCTATAATCGCAGAAAGCAGGTTGTTTGCCGCGGTTACAGCGTGCAAATCACCGGTAAAGTGCAGGTTTATCTCGTCCATGGGCACGGCCTGCGCGTATCCGCCGCCTGCCGCTCCGCCCTTTACGCCGAAAACCGGCCCGAGCGATGGCTCTCTCAGCGCGGCGATTACGTTGCTGCCCGTCTGCGCCAAGCCGTCCGCAAGGCCTATTGAAACCGTGGTCTTGCCCTCGCCAAGCGGAGTGGGGTTGATTGCCGTGACAAGCACGAGCTTGCCGCTTTTGTCTTTGCCTTGGGCTTTGGCGTTTGCCGGCGTTATCTTTGCCTTATATTTTCCGTACGGCTCAAGCCGCTCAGGTGCAATGCCTGCGCGCGCCGCCACCTCGGAAATTGGCAGGGGCTTACATTCCCGCGCAATCTGGATATCTGATTTCAAAGGACTCCTCCTTTCAACTCTGTCTGCATGAACTGTCGCATTTGACTTGACAATGTAGCAATTAACTTGAAGCTGCTGCTCTAACGCTCAAGTTAATTGACTGCAATCGCCGCCGTCCGCGCCGCCGCAACAGGACGGAAAGCGCACGTCAGCCGGACTTAAGCTGTAGCCGTGCGGCGTGTCGGTAAAACCGAACTTATCGGTAAATTCTCTGTTGCCGCCGTCCGTGGATATAAACTCCGGCTCAAGCGAACAGGCCTTGAGCAGCACAGAGCGGAACAGCAGCTCAAGCGAGCTTGGTTTGCCGTCGGTCACGCATACGCTGTCTATGTGCAGGCCGCCGCCGCGGCGGTAGAACCTGCCCGTGCCCAGCGTGTTTTCGCCGTCTTTGAGCGCGGCGTGCCAAGACAGGCTGTCGCGGCTGTCAAGACCCTTGCCGGTTGCGGCGCGGCGAATGCGCTCAATCTCGGCTATATCTAAAAATTCTAAAACTTGAAGCATATTTTTTACAAATGATTTAATAATGATAATTTAATATAGTTTTAATAAGCTTATAACAAAGCTTATTACGGTTTAAATAACACAACTAAAACGCGGCGAAAAGCCTGCTACCCGGTTGTTTTTACAGGGGCGATGCCGCAACATATTACAATACAATATTTTAACCTTTTGCCGCGCCGTTGTCAAATAGAATGTATATTCAAAGGCCGCACGCGGCAGCCATAATATTAAATGTACAAAAACAATTATTAGCCGCCACAAAAGTAAATATAAGCACTTAAAAGCAAATATTCCCCTCCGCTGGGGAAGGGAATACTTGCAGTCGAGCTATATAATATTAAGTTTTTAACATTAATTTATGAGTACAGTTAATGCCGGACACTTTATTGTCATGCCATGCCCTGCGTATGAAGCCTGGCTTAGATAAGCGCCATTGCCACGAAGTATACAACGAACAGAGCGGCGGACACCCAAAGCACAGGGTGAATTTCCTTTGCCTTGCCCTTGCAGACCTTGACGAGGATATAGAATATGAAGCCAAGGCCTATACCGTTGGATATGCTATAGCTGAGCGCCATGAACACAGCGGCAAAGAACGCGGGGATGGCTTCGGAGAGCTCGTCCCATTCAATTTCCTTGAAGGAAGAGAGCATCATTACGCCGACGATTATAAGCGCGGCTGCCGTAGCCTGCGAGGTTACAAGGCCGATTATCGGCGCAAGAAGTATGCTGAGACCGAAACAAGCCGCTACAACAACCGAAGTAAAGCCTGTGCGTCCGCCTGCCTCTATGCCGGCTGCGCTCTCTACGTATGTGGTGGTGTTGGACGTGCCGAAAACCGCACCTATGGAAGTGGCAACAGAGTCGGCAAACAGTGCCTTGTCCATCTTGGACTTGAAGCCCTTGCTGTTCTCTAACGCGGAAAGATCCTCGTCGCTGAATATGCCGCTGCGGCGTCCTGTGCCTATGAACGTGCCGATTGTATCAAACGTGTCGGTGATGCTGAAAGCAAATATTGCCGCAAGTGTAAGCGGCAGCTTTTCGGCCTGTTTGGTAAACAGCTCGCCTATGCCCACAAATGCTTGGCCGAACACGCCGCCCAGCTCGCTGAAGGAAGCACCGATTGCGTCAAAAGAAAACTCGAATGCAAAAGCTCCGCCATCAAGCGTCTTTTGCGATATTACAGAGTAAATAGTTGCCACAATGGTAGTTGCCACAATACCTATGATTATGGAATACTTGCTTATCTTTGATTTTACCATGAACAGCACAACCGTGAGGACTATGCCAAACAATGCGATGTAAAGGCCGGGGCTGTTGATTGCCGCAAGCGCGGGAACCGGGCCGCTGATGTCTACCAAACCTACGTTAAGTATGCCGATGTATGCTATAAAAAGACCTATGCCGCCGCCTATTGCAAGCTGCATGCTCTTGGGGATTGCCTTGATTATGTGCTTACGGATTTTGGTTACGGTGATTATAACGTTTATCATACCGCACAAAAACACCATGCCAAGCGCCTGCTGCCATGTAAAGCCCATGCCTACGCCTACCGTCCAGGTAAAGAAAGCGTTAAGCCCCATGCCGGGTGCCTGAGCGTAAGGAACGTTGGCAAACAGCCCCATTACCAGCGTACCTGCCATTGCCGCGAATATAGTGGCTAAAAATACAGCGCCGCCGGGGATTCCCTCCCAAATAAGTATGCCGTCATTTGTAAACTGACTGCCAAGTATCTGGGGATTGACGAACAGAATGTACGCCATGGTGAAGAACGTGGTTAAACCCGCAACGATTTCCCTTGAAAACGTGGTGTTGTTTTCCTCGATCTTAAAGAAAGATTTCATACACCTATGCTCCTTATAAAACGTTTATTGCCCGGCGCCTTAAACGCCAAGTTACCTCATTTGTGCGGCTCATAGCCTTTGCTCGCCTTGCGGCGGTTTGCGCCTGTTTTACAGTACAAGCTTAATTTGCAGAGTCTTGCCGTGTCTGCGCTATTATTTTGCGCCACTTAAGCCTTTAAAATACAAATCGGCGGGGAAAATTCGCCCGCCAACACAAATACCCGCACATAAAAAATATGCTGACGGGCATTTAATCCAATAGTCGCGCGGTTTAGCCGGCCGTGCGGTAGAAACTGGGGAACCGTATTATCCCATTATATTGGCGTAAATATTCAATTAACCGACCGGATTTAAGGCGGCGTTGCCTCCGCCCCGCTGCGGTCAATGTTCAATCAATTATCACAAGTTTATCACAATGCGGCAGTATTGTCAAACACTTGCAAGCGCTTTTTAAAACGAGAAGCAGAGTATTTTTTGCAGGCGGAAATTCCGCAAAAACCTGCGGATTATTTGCGCTGCTTAGGTAGGTAGGAACCCTGATTGAGCGGCAAAAAAGGGTGCGCCCTAAATATCGGACGCACCCTTTTGGCTTGGGCGCAGGCTTTTTAAGCCGCTTTAAAAGCTACGTACAGCTTTAACGTGTAAGTTTGCTTGTGCACGGTGAGCGGTATCTCTATTACATACACATTGTCGAGATTGCCCGCCCATATTGCGTCTGACAAATCATAATAGTCGCCGTCGAACGTATTTATGTTTTGCGGGTCAAAACCGGACAGCATATCCGCAGTGAGCGTGACGTATTCGCTTTCAGAGCCGGCCATCTTTCTGTATATCAGCCTTATGCGACTGAGGTCATACCCGCCAAAGCTGTCCGGCGGCAGCAGAACCTGTCGGACGAATATCCCGCCGTCCATTTCAAAATCAACGTCTATAAAGGGGTTGTCCGTTTGGTCGTATACATAGAACAGCACCTTATCCTGGCGGCCGCCATACGTCAATGTTGCAAGCTGAGCGCCGGTCTTTGATGTATCCAAGCCGGAAAGCGTGATTGCCGGGCCTAAGAGTTGCACCTCGTGCATACTGCCGTTATCCATAAGATAATGCGCGCTCAGTCGGCCGGTAACATTCTCGTTTTTTTCCACTGCATGGAAAAAACTTGGGATCTCAGCAATACTTGCACCTAAAAAGCTTGTAACTTTCAAATTGTCGGGGTCATAGATTGTAACGTAAAGCTCGTCGGTATATTCATTGCCGCCGTGCGTAAATGACACTGTAAGCATGATTTCGCCAAGCTCGGAGGAATCCCATCCTGACACCATGTCCGGCGTGACCTCGCCCATTGTGTAAGTATTGTCAGGTGCGAACAGTATGTATGTAAACGCAGGGTTTCTGCTCTCAATAAACTGCTGCAGTGTGGCGTCCTGCGCAGCAGTCACATTGTTATAGGAACTTACGCTAAACGACCAAACCTCCTCCGGCTGACCTACAAACGCACGGAAGCTTTGTTCTCTGCCGCCGTAAAGGATTATTTTGCCGTCATAATATCCCTCGGTTGAAAAGTCCACGCCCGTCACCGAATGTATGCGCACGGCACCCTCGTTGCTTACGGTGTCAACAAATCCGTCGCCGTAAACGTCCATAAAGCTGACCATATTCCTTGCCTGAGCGGCGGTTATGCCCGCAGGGAAGTTAATATCGTAATCGTCAACCATACCTTGCGGGAAAAATGTCTGCAGCAACGCAGTAGGCTCTGTCTCCGCTCCTTCTGCGGTAAATATTACGGCTTGGGGAGAGCCAAATATAAGCACATAGTCCTGTGAAAACCTCATTAGCTGTTGCATTGTTTGAGTGTAGTAATCTTTGACAACCGGCGTTTGCATGACCTGTTCTTGCAAGAGCTCGCCATACCACCTCTGCCTGTTTATAACGGTGCTTACGGAAAGAACGCGGCCGCCGCTGATGGTTCCCCTGACTTCCATCTGCGATTGCACAAAGCCCTCTCCCTGCCAAAATTTCATTACAAATGCATCGTCGGAGTTTACGGTGATCGTTCCAAGCTCAGAGCCGTCCATTTGGGCTGTGTACACCTTTTCCCAAGGTTCGTCCGTGCCGCCGCCCGGGTCTTCGCCGAATATGGGCGCACACGCGGCAAGCGTAAATACCATAACAATAAATATAATAAAATACAGTTTGTTTCTCACCTTCAAGCTCTCCTTTATTTATTTTTGGGGCGCAGCCGCCCCCGGCTTACTCAGCCGCTGTGCGCTATTTTGCGCTTTGGCGCACCGGCATAACCTGCCGCGCGCGTGTATTGTCAATTTTCCCGTAATCGGCTTTGGCTGCTATTAGTAAAAGCGCAGCAACTGCATTCCCTGTATTTCGTGCGGCCAATGGGATTTGCCGACGCATAGGGTAAAAGCGTCAATGCCGAATATCTTTTACCTCATAACCTTGAATGAAAGCTATGGAAAAAAATTATATTACAGTATAGCACATACGGAGCGCAGCCATAGTGAAAATGACACTAACTTTTCAAAATCGCACGTATTTTTGTTAATTTTTTCTAAGTTGATGCGTTGCAAACGTGTATTCAAATATAAACAGGCTTTTTGCTGTTGACTCAAGTTTTTGCACAACAGATTATTGCACAATTTTTTACAAATACATTTCATATTGCAAATTTTGAGCAGCAAAAAACCGCAGGCAAATTACCTGCGGTTTTATATGTTTTGCTTTTAAATTACCTGCGGCGCGGCCTGCGGTATTTGTATTTTCGGCGCGAATCTATGACTATATAGTAATACACGGCAATCACAAGCACGGCAACCAGCGCAAGCCCTGCCGCCGCAGGAACGCGGATTACGCCCGGCTTTTTTTCCGCGGTTATGCGCACCTCGGCCATGTCCTGCATTACCTCTATGTTGCCGTAATTATACGACCTTGATTCAAACGTCACCACCGAGCCGTGCGGCAGGTTTGTCAGGCTGAACGTGCCGTCATTTGTTTCACCTGCGTACTTTCCGTCAATAAATATACTTACCTGCCTGCCCGTCATTATGCCGCCGTTTTCGTTGTAAATCACGCCCGATACGCTGTAATTTGCGTAGACTGTGATTTCAACGGGCTGCTCAGGCTGTCCGTCTATCACAATGCGCGCGGGGAAAAAGCTGAATCCGCCCAAGTTTAGCTCAAGCACGTCGCCGTCAAAAAGCTCGCTGATTACCGCAACACCGCCGTCGTCGGTGACAAGCGAAAGCCGCTTACCTCCCAGCGCCGCGCTAAAAGCAAACAGATGCAGCAGGGTTCCGTCACCATCGCGAAGTACAACCTCAACCGTGCGCTCGGGCTTTTGCGCGCCCGTGATTTCTCCCAAGCTGTAATCCCCGTCCGTAAGCTCAAGCGCCGCGGTGTCAATATCTGCGAAAGCCTGCGTGCGGTGCGTAAATGTTACTATGTCGCCGCGGGTAACCTTGAGCGAAAAGCTGCCGTCCGCGGCGGTTACCGCCTTGAACACGCCCTCAACATATATACGCGCGCCCGCAACAGGCTGCCCCTCATTGTCAAGGAGCACGCCGCTTGCGTCGTATTCGGCAGGCTCAAGCGCAAGCTCAAGCTGCGCCTCGCCGCCCTCGTTTTCCGCAAGCGTGAGCACTATCCTGCTGTTTTCAAGGGTATCGTCCTCAAGCCGGTATACAAGCCCGTGCTGCGCATAGCGCTCGTCCGTACCCAGGCTATCACCGGCGTTTACAAGCGCGGCAGCAAACTCCGGATGCGTCCGGCCGCCGTCATATATAATTTCCACCTCATACGGCGGATACAGATTGCCGCTGTTGCGGTCGGCGTTTACGTTTGTGTCCACGCGGTATACAATCAGCCCGCTGTCATCCACTCCGGGCAGCGCGCTGTCTATCCAGCCGGTCTTTTGCCTCAGCTCGGCGACAAAAAATTGGCCGTATTTATTACCGAACCGCAACGCCGCAACTCCGCTTTCAGCAAGTGTATGGCTTAGCGCATGCGCGCCGGATACGTTTATAAACGGAATTTCCTGTTCGGTCAGCCAGCCCAGCTTATACCTGTACCAAGCGTTCAGCCCCTGCGGAAAGCTGCCGTGCGTCACGCCCATTATGTCCCACGCGCCCACGGGCATATCGTCGCCCTCGGCTACGTATAAATCGTCAACGCCCAGTGGCATTCCCGCGCTGTCACCGAGCACGATATCAAGCAAATGCACGCTCTCGTGCACAAACACGCCCGTGCGGTAAGCCTCCGCGCCCGTGCCGCCGCCAGAGCTTTGCGTGAGCGCCTCGCCCATTAGTATGTAGTGGGAAAAATCTATTCCGCCGGAAAAATAAAGTTTGCTTTCAAGTGTAGCCCTGTCCGCCGCCGCGTTCTCGCCAAGGATTTTTTCCGCGTTGTATTCTTCACCGAACGTGTCACGGTACACATTTCCGCTGTACACCTGCCATTTATGCGGCCACAGCAGCGGATTGTCTGTGGTGGCAGCCTGCTCGCCGCTGACTAAAAAAGTTACCATATCAAGCGAATAATCGCCGTTAACGTCATATTTTGCAAGCCCGTCTGCGGCGTTTTCCGCAAAATACGCGGACAGCACCTGCTCTGCGGCGCGCTTTGCCAATATATGCTCCCTCGCCGCGTGCAGAAAGCTCGTTGCATTGCCGTCTGCGGGCGGAAGCCAGCCGTCGGGGTTGCCGGTTTCGTGATAGGGTTCCAGCATTCCGCGCGTAATATTTCCGGCGTAATATGTGCCCGCAAGCGTGGTAGTTATGTCTGTTTGACCGCGCGACATCACGTCAAAATAGGCGTTTACGCTCTTTTCGCCGGCATTGTACGCCTGCAAAATATCCTCTGTTTTCTGCCCGTCAAAATAGCCCTGCTCGCCGCTGAGTTCTATCAGCACAAGCAGGTTGTGTATTTGCTGCGCGTCCTGCGCGCCGGCAAAGGGAACAGACCCCGTTATCCCGGCAAGCAGCGCGAGCACTGTTATTATTGTGAGTATAAACCTTTTTTTCATATTCTGCCCAAACTGTTTAAATATGTTTTGCCGTTTCATATAACGAAAACTTTGCTATGCCCCCGAACACGGCGGCCGCGTATATAATTTTCGTTGGTATGGCAGCTGTGCATATGACGGCTGCGGCGCAATAATTTTTATATGTTTATCATTAATATTATATCAAAAAATATCTGTATTAGCAATAGCCGCAAGGCTTATGCATGGAAATTTCCGCAATGTTTTCCGCAGTTTTGCACGGTATACGCGCTAAAGAGGAAATTTAAGACTATTGATGCATACTTTTTCAGCCGCCTTTCTCTGCCTTAAAAATATTTTTCGCCGGGCCATGCAGTCCAAAAACCGCACCGGTTTTTTGCCCCTTAGGTTGACTAACCGCGCGCATGGGTTTATAATATTATGTGTGCGCGAACAGACCGCGCCTTGAAGGGGAGCTAATGGAAATTAAGAATCAATCGTACCTGCGCAGGCTTAACCAGCGCGCTGTGGTGGATTTGCTCAGCCACGGCGGGCTGTCATACACCGAGATTGCCAAGAGCCTTAAACTTAGCAACACCGCTATTTCCAAAATATGCGACGAGTTGCTTGAAAAGCGAATACTGTTAAGCGAGCCGGGCGAAAGCAGCGGCGAAAAGGGGCGGCCGCCCATAATGTTGCGCATCAATCCCGATGCGGGCAGGGTTGCCGCAATAGATTTTTCCACGGAAAACACGCTGGTTTGTGTATCTGACCTGTCGGGGCGGATACTGGGCAGAAAGACTTTGGGACGCACGTTTGTAATTACCAGAGGCGCACTTTATGAAACCGTAGACGCTATCAAGGCGCTGCTCAGCGCCGATGCAGAGCGGCAGGGCGGCGCAGAACTGCTCACCGTTTATATTGCCTCACCCGGCAGCATTGACGAGGAAACGGGCTGCTTTACCGAGGCGTACAGGTTTGAAAACGCCAAGACGCTCAACCTCTGCGACTTTTACCGGCGCGAGCTTGGGTGCACGGTGCGCGTCAAAAACGACGTAAAGCTGTCGATAGAGGGCGAACTTAGATACGGCAGGCTGTCGCTGTCCACAAAAAATGCGCTCATGATGTATCTTGATGCCGGCGTGGGCTCGGCACTGATGCTTGACGGGCGCATATACGAGGGCAACACCGGTAGCGCCGGCGAGGTGGAAAAGTTTGTCACCGACATCTGCGACGAGGACGCGTCCGTAAACCTTGCGTCAGTGCTGTCCATACCCGGCATGGTCAAGCGGCTGGAGCGCGAACTAAAGGATAACCCGCATAACCCGCTCAACGACAGGCTTGAGGGCAAGGACGCGGATTTTGCGCTGCTGCTGGAGGGGTGCGCCAAGCGCGACACCATTTGCATGGACATAATAGCAAGGGCAGCGCGCACGCTGTCTAACTTGATAGTCAACCTTACGGGATTTTTGGATATTCAGACGGTAATACTCAACGGCGGAATAATCGCGCTCGGACAGAACTTTTTAGGGCACGTACAGACGCTGGTTGCAAAGAGCAATCCGCGCATTGAAATCAGCTGTTCCAGCTTAAAGGAGCGCGCGGCAATTGTGGGCGCGCTGCACCTCGGCAAGATACTCGCGCAAAACGAGCTTTTGCGCCAGCCTGACGCTTGA
>CAZPMG010000062.1:0-10686 GCA_964587785.1 uncultured Clostridia bacterium | reverse complement strand
TATGCGGAAAACACAAACGCTCCTGCTGAAAGCAGCATGATGAGCGTAAGCATTAATCCTAAAAATCTTTTTTTCATAACTCCTCCTTATTTATATAGGATGCCTGTCTGCGGCATTTCCTAATCATTAATTTGCGTCCTGTGCAGAGATATACAGGACAGTCTTTGTGGAAACTGTGTTGCCTTTGTTGTCGTCCATTGCTATATAGAAAGCTGTAGTGCCTTCAGGGATGGTGTAGGATACGTCGCCGAGCAGCACGTTTGCCCTGCGCTGCGACCAAGTTGCATCCACAAGCGAGCTGTCCTGCGTATAGACAAGGTATGCCTCAGTGATTGTTACGCCGGTCTCAAGCTTCACTTTTACTGTGGTGCCGTTTTTGTCGGGTTCTTGTGTTACCTTGGGGAATGCAGCCCTGTCCTTTACAATACTGTCTGCAAAGTTGTAAGCTTCATACACACCTGCGGCAATGCCCTGTGCGTGCAGCATACCTTTTTTGGTTACCATTACCGCATTTTTGCAGCCCTCGTATGTCGCGGACATGCTGTCAAGCGCGCCGAACCTGTCTACATTGCTTGCGATTACGCAAATGGGAGTGTTTACCGCGTACAAGCCGTTCGGGTCGTCCCACACTCTTGCTGCGGGGTAATTGTTATACCGTGTTGCCATAGGCAGCCCGAAGGAATCCGCCAAATTCAGCGAGCAATAAATGGGTATGGAGAAAGCAAAGCGGTCGTCATATCCCGTTACAATTGAAGTCAGCACTCCGCCCCAGCTTACGCCGCATACGCCGATTTTGTATTCGTCCACCACATCAAGACTGTGCAGGAAAGAGTTGGATATTATTGCCGTCTGCACTGCGTAATACATCCATGTTTCCTCAATGGGCAGTGACGAATCGCTGTGATTTTGGTTGTGCGGAGCTGTGTACTGCGATTTCTGGTAAAGCTCGGACGGCCCCTTGTCCATTGTGCCGTTCTCCTGCGGAATCCTGCCTTCAAGGTCAACCGCAAGCGCTGCGTAACCTTTGTTTTTCCACAGCTTTACCCAATCGTAATACGCCGTGCCCGCGCCGCCGTGCAGCAGCAATACTCCCGGCACTTTGTCGGTCTCTGTTGCGCTGTCGGGTATGCCAAGGTAAGCAAACGCATAGGTCTCATAATCCATGTAGCGCACCTTGATATACAGCGCCTTTATGCCGTCGGCAGTCTTGTCCATCTCGGAATGATAATAATACTCGGGCTCCTGCCAAAGCACGCTGTCCAAGCTTACGCCTTCCTTGTAAACCGACTCGTAAGTCATTTGGCGCAGCTCCTCCTCTCCCGGGTCGGGCTTTTTGTCGCCGTTACCGCACGCTGCCATTGATACGCACAGCATCAGGATAATCACGGCAGCAAGTATTTTTTTTGTTTTGTTCATCACCTTCCTCCTTCCCGATATTTAAGCTCCGTTTAACGGAAGCGGTTTTGCACTCGCAAATTTTCTTTGCCCGTGCAGTTTTTAATATCCATAGCTGAAGCTTAGCCTGCCTATGGGTGCGCTGTCACCGCTGATATAATAGTCCATGATGTCATCGGGACTGCTTACGTTGTCGGCAACCTTGAACTCGATTGCGCAGTTTTTTGCGGTAAGCCCAAGCGCGGAAAGAGGAATGCGAATCTGCATTATTTTGCCGTCTACCTTATATTCCGCCTGGCCTGCCGGCGTCCAAACAAATCCGCCGGAGGATTTCTCCACCGAAGTTTTGCCGCTGGGCTGCGGGCTGCGGTTTATTATATAGTCGTAACCTGCAAAGGAGTCGGCGCCGCCCGTCTTTATGAGCACGTTCATCCAATTTAAATCCGAGCCGTTATGCTCTGTGGTGCTGTCTGCCGTCTCAATGCGGAAATAAAGGTTTGTGCTATCGTGGGTTACCTTTATATCCTTAATGTCATTTCTGTTGCTTGTGTCGGTGTAATGTCCTGTGCCGGAAGCGTTTTCATAGCTGCGCGGCATTGCGTCGCCCACAAAATCCTTGTATGCGGCGGTGATAAACGACCACTGCGCCTCAGCCGCCGGACTGTGTATGTCTATCGACATCTGTTTGTACTTATAGTGCTTTGCCGGAGTAAATTTATACTCACGGGTATTTGCAACGAGCTGAAGCAGGTAGTTGTCTCCGTAACCGCCCTTCATCATCTCAATGTCGCGGGAGTATTCGTTGTTGTATACGTCCACAAAATAAACGCCGTCGTTGCTGTTGTGCTGCTTTATCGCCATCCACTCGTTGAAACCTGTTACATGCACGTTGGTGATGTCGCCGTCAGGCGCGTTGTGTACGGTGTCCCACATTGTTTGAAAGCTTTTGCCTTCCGTCCAGTCGCTGTCCACGCGTTTTGTGTTGTTGTTGTAGCCCCTGTGCGACTCGGGATGCATCCAGCTGGCACTGATTCTTGAATGCGAATGCTGCGCCACAGGCACACTTACAGCGCCGTTGTGGATATTTTGCGGATACTGCCAGCTCATCCATGGTATGGAATCTTCATGGAAATCGCCGTTCGGCCACTCGGATTCCTTTACATCAAAAAACTCTTGCATCTCGGGCTTGATAAAATCGCTGTAGGTATAGTATTTGGTTTGGTCCGATGCCTTGTTGTTGTTTTCCGTTATGCCGATTATCATAGGCTTGCCGTTTGGCGCAAACCAGATGCTTTGGTATTTTTCCGTCTGATAATAGTTGCTGTAGATTTCGTCTACCGTAACGCCTGAGTCGCTGTTTGTGTAAAATACCACCTTGGGCACGTCAAAGCCCTGCTGCTGGAATTTTAGCAGCGTGTCCATAAGCACGTCCGTGGAGTCCTTGTAAACCTTGGCGTTGGTGTTGTCAAGGCAAAGATAGTCAATGCCAGCCATGGTTAAAATTTCAACGTGCCTGGCGATTACCCATGGGTCTTTGGAGCTGTAATAGCCATAGAGCGGCTGCCCCCAATAGTGAAACTCGCCAAGCGGACTTTTTTGACTGTCACGGGAATTGAGCGCGTCGGGGTCGGTGTCAATGAGATATTGTACGTTCCAAATGCCCGTCTGCTGATGTTTATGCTGACCCAGCCATACGGAATAGAACAGTCCGACATACCTGTCGCCTTGCTTTTTTCCGTCTGCAATCGGAACGCTCCTGCCGAGCGCATCAGTTGCCGTAAGGTTCATTAAACTGTACTCAAACGAGTTTAGATTTCTGTTGTCGTCAACTCTCACGATATCTCCGTTGCCGCCGTCGCCGTTGCCGTCGCCGCCTTCGGCGCAGCCGAAAAAGCTAAGCCCCAACAAAAGTACAGGCAGAAGCAAAAACATAATCCTTTTCATTACGTCCCTCCCTTCTTAATGGCCGTAGGCATAGCTCAGCCTGCCTATAGGTGCGCTGTCACCCGTCACATAGTAATCCTCAATATCCGAGTAATTCGTTACATTGTCGGATACTTTGAGCTGAATATGACAGTTGTCCTGCGTAAGCCCCAGTGAGCTGAGCGGCACCGAAAAAATCATTACGTTTCCAAACACCCTGTAACTTGCAGAGCCTGCAGATGCAAACGCATAGCCGCCTGTAGACTTTTCAATGCTTGTTTCGCCGCTTTGTCCGGGCGCCCTGTTTATTACAAAGTCATAGTTTGCAAACGACGGATTGCCCTTCATTGTGTTTATAAATACATTCATCCAATTGAGGTCTGTGCCGTTGTAAGCGGTTATGTCCTGCGCGGTAACAATCTTTATATACAGATTGGAAGCATCGTGAGTAACGCTTACATCCGTGATATCGTTGCGGTTGCTGCTATCCGTAAGCATTGAGGCATGCGCGTGCCCCGGACGCGCGGCGTTGCGGAAATTGCGTGCGCGCGCATCGCCCTCAAAATCCTTGAAATTGGCAGTTACACCGCTCCAGCCTGCAAGCGTTTGGTCGTCTATATCGATGGTGTTTGTGTTGTACAAATAATGCTTTGCAGCGGTATATTTGTACTGCTTGACATAGTCAACTGTCTGCAGAAAATAGTTATCGGCATAGCCGCCCTTCATCATCTCTATATCGCGCGAGTACTCCTGGTTGTAGGTGTCAACAAAAAACACCTCCGATCCCTCTTCGTACTTTATGGCAATCCATTCATTGAAGCCTGTGATAAACACATTGTCTACACCGCTTGCGGTAAGCGCAGTTTGCCATTGCCCTGCATAGTTGCTGCCTGAGGCAGTGTTTGCGCTGACGTTTCTGAAAGTGGTGTAATCAAAGCCCCTGCCCTTGTTGCTTCTTGCGCCTTGGCTCATCTTTGCGCCGGGATGCTGGGCAAGAGAAACCGACATAGTGCCGTTATAGTTTTTTTGCGGGTATTCCCAATCCATCCACGGGAAACCGTTTTCAAGATCAAGACTCAGCCCGAACGGCCATTGCGCCTCTTTAAAGGTAAAGAAATCAAAATATAAATCTCTCTCGCCTTCATTAAGTTCGGAACTGACGCCGATTATCAGCGGCTTGCCGTCAATCCTGTACCATAAGTCACTGTATTTGCCGTCTTTGTACCAGGTGTTGTAGCAGCGGTTGAGGGTTACGCGGGAATGTGAGTTGGTGTAAAATGCCACCTTGGGCACATCAAAGCCCTGCTCTTGAAAAAACTCAAGCTCCTTAAAGATTGCGTTTATTGCCGCGTCGTATACAACCGAGTTTGTAAGGTCGTAGATAAGATAGTCCACGCCTGCCATTGTAAGCAGCTCTATATGGCGCGTTATAACCCACGGGTCGTCCGAGCAGTAATAGCCGTACAGCGGCTGTCCCCAATAGTGAAATTCGCCAAGCGGGCTGAGTGCCTGATATTCCGCTTCATCTTCAAAAATATTTTTGAGGGCGGCAGGATTGTTGTCGAGAAGCTCGGTTATGTCGTATATACCCGAGTTGTGATAGCCGTTCCATACATGGTAGAATACGCCTACCGTTTTGCCGTTTTCAACGTCGCCCGCCCTTACAGTTCTGCCAAGAGCATCTGTTGTGGCTATGTTTGCAACGGTATACTGCTGGGGCGTGAGCGTTCTTGAGTCAGCCACGCGCACAATGGGAGCGGGCGGCTTAGGGTCTTTTCCGCATGCGGCAAGCGGCAGTATCAATGCCGCCGCGAGCAGCAGACAAACATATTTTATAGTTTTTATTGTTTTCATCTCTTTCCTCCTTTCGGGGGCTTGCCCAAACTTTTTCAGCTTGGACAGTTTTTGCCGTGACTTAGGTAATGACTGCATGGATAAGGCCGATTGCCGATTTACCGGTCAACCTTTCAAGCCGGTCACAGCAACTCCCTCTATAAGCGCTTTTTGAAACAACGCAAAGACTACAACGGGGATTACTGTCATAAATACACCGCCTGCCATTCTCAGGTTTGCCTTGGCGGTAGAGGCGTTTGCGTTCATGGAATCGTAAAATATGGCGTAGGCAAGCGTACGCGGCGCCCTCATGCTGGGAAGATATATGAGCGGCCCGTAAAAGTCTCCCCAGTTTGCCATGAGTACAGTTACCATAACATACAAAAGAATTGGAACGCACAGCGGAATTGTGATAAACGCGTATCGTCTGAACGCCCCCGCTCCGTCTATTTTGGCGGCCTCATCCATATCCTTGGGAATGCCCAGCATGAATTGACGAAGCAGGAATATGTTGATTGCCCCGCCGCCGAAAAGGTTGGGTATGATTAAGGGATACAGCGTGTTTATCCAGCCAAAACCCGTATACATTACGTACAGCGGAAGCTGCGTAACCACCGCGGGCAGCATTATTGTGCTGAGCATGAGCGCAAACATAAAATTTCGCCCTTTCCACTGAAGTTTGGCAAACGAGAATGCAATTATCGATGCGGAAATGGGCACAATCAGCATGTTACTGCCTACAACCACCAGTGTATAAAAAAGCCCGCTGGCATAACCGCCCCCGCCGTATGTCGATTCTGCGAACAGCAAAATATAATTTCTAAACTGCGGAACGGCGGGGAAAAGCTGCAACTGAGGATTTACTACCTCCTCGCTTGTCATGAGGCTCTTCATTAACATCAAAAAATACGGGAACATAAATATTGCCGCGAGCAGACCGAAAAAAGCATAGAATCCTGCGTTTATCAACCTGCGTTTAATAGTTGTATTCCGCTTATTGATATTAATTTTTGCAATTGCCGTACTTGAATTTTCCATGTTTGCAACCGAATTTCCTTAAGGTGCCCTCAAGGCACAGATGTATTTTTTTAAGCGTCTTCTCCGTAAAACACCCAGCTGCTGGTTTTAAAAAGCACTGCGGTGATAGCACCTATTACTATGAGCAGCAGCCACGCAAGAGCGCTGCCGTAGCCTATGCGTCCGGATAAGATTGCGTCATTATAAATTTTGACGGTATACATGTATATAGACTTGTCCGGGCCTGTTCCCTGCATACCTCCGCTGCCGGCCGCAAACGTAAGCGTTCCGTTGTATTGCAGCGTGCCTATTATGGAGATAATCAGGTTGTAAAATATCATAGGCGCGCTCATGGGTATAGTAATTTTAAAAAACTTATGCGCCGCACCGGCTCCGTCTATGTCCGCCGCTTCGTAAAGCTGCTTGGGAATGTTGCGGAAGGACGCCAGCCACAGTATCATGTTTCCGCCCAAGAGCCAGAGGTTCATTATAAATATTGAAAGCATGGCGGTACTTGCGTCCTGCAAAAAGGGGAAATCGCCGCTGAAACCCACTGCCCCGAGCAGCTTGTTGAACACACCGTAGTTGCGGTCAAGCATATCCTTCCACAGCAAACCGCTTACTACCGCGGGTATCAGACAGGGCAGATAGTAAAGTACGCGGAAGCCCTTGACGCCTTTCATGTCACGGTTGACAAGCCACGCCAAAAGGTATGACAGCACCATGCTTAAAGGTACGCTTACAAATGTGTAGACAAGTGTGTTGCGTACAACCTGCGCAATCTCTCTGTCCTTTGTAAAAATATCTATAAAGTTCTTAAAACCAACAAACTCGGCGGTAAATACGTTGTAGTTATACAGTGAATAGCGAAGTGAACTTATAACGGGTATGACTGTGAACACGGCAAGCCCGATTATAAGCGGCAGATTAAACAGCCAACCTTCGTAGTTGTTTTTTAAGAACTTATTAAATTTTTGTTCTGATACGGCGGCCTTCATTTACCTTAAATCCCCAATGCGTCGTTTATGTCGCGCACCACTGTTGTCATGCATTCGTCAATTGTCTTGCCGGTGTTGCTCGCGTTGTTGAAAAGATCCTTTATTGCCTGCTGAAGCATAGTTTTATATGAGGGGTCAAACTTGCCGAGGAAATCCTCGCCTGTCTTGTATTCCGCCCCGTAAAGATATGCCTCGAGGTTGAAATCCGAGTAATCTTTGCTCCAGTTTATCTCAGGGTTGCTGTAGTCTTGAAGGTCATTGCGTACGGAAGGCAGGTTAAGTCCGCCAAGCGCAAGCTGCTGCTGGCCGTCGTATGACATAAGATAGTTTATATAAGCCCACGCAAGGTCACGCTTGTCGCTTGCCGCGTTAATTGAATAGCCGGCTATCCCGCTGCCGATTTTGGGGTTGTTGGTCTCTTGGATAAGCGGGAAGGAAACTATGTCAATATTTCCTTTGAGGTCCTTGCGGTTTGCATACAGCGAAACGGATGCGGATTGAAACAAAAACGCACTTGTGCCCGACTCAAACGACGAACCCGAGGACATGACAGATTCCACGATAAAACGCTTTTCTACCATCTCGCGGACTAACTCCAAGGCTTCACGCGTCTGCGGGCTGTCTATCGTTACATTGCCTTCATCGTCTACGACATCCGCGCCGAATGAACGCAAGATAGGATAGCTGGTTGACAGCCATGTGGTCAGGTTTGCATCCAGCACATAGCGGTCGCTCATATTGTTGGCGTCAAAATAGTCGCGAACCTGCTGACATATGGTCATGAAAGTATCCCATGACCAGCCGTTTTCCACAAGCTCAAGATTTACGCCTGCGGCGGTCAATATGGTGCGGTTAAAGAAAGTAACCACGCTGTCCGCACTTCTGGGAACTGCGTACAGTTTGCCGTTGTGTGAACCCATATCAAAGTATTCTGTTAAAAAGTCCTCTTCAAAGTCAAATACATTTGCCTCTTCTGATGCCTCTATATATGCGTTTAAGTTCAGCGCAACATTGTTTGCAACCAGATAGTAAAAGTCAGGTGAGTTTGTCCAGATTATGTCGTCAAGCGTTTCTGCCGCGACAAGCTGGCGTATGTCGTTTTCATAGGTATTCACCGACAAATAGTTGACCGAAATGTTTACATTGGGATACAGAAGATTGAATCCCTCGTTTGCCTTTAGAATCATGTCGGTTTCATTGGCGTTGCCTCCGGGCACTAAAATAGACAGTTCCGCCGTCATGTTTCTGTCAAGGTCAAGGTTTACCTCTGTGGGGTCAGTTGGTTTGGGGTTAGAAGACGGCATACATGCCGCACCCGTAATTAACACTAAACATAGCGCCAACACAAGAATAAGTTTCTTCATTTTCGCTCCTCCTACTTTTTAATATTCAATCAGCGATGACAGTATAGACATTGCATACAGCCGCGCCGAATAGTCGTTGAGATGATTGATGCCGTTGCCGGTTACATCCATATATTTTTTGTTTTTCAAAAGCTCTACGCCTTGTGAATACATGTCAAGCACCGCTACGCCGCTGTGCTGCTTTTCAATGGCGGCAGTCTTTAGCCAATACTGCTCCATAAGGCTTTGGTCGTATGTGCGGAAGTTAGGCGGAAATGCGTTTATTATCACAAACTCGCAATCTGGCAATTCGTCACGAACCTGAAGTATGAGCAACTCTATGTTGTCGCGAAACATATTTGCAGAAATTCTGTCGCCGCAGTCGTTTATGCCAAAGTGTATAAAAAGCACGTCGGGAGCTGCCGCAACAACCTTATTTATCTGCTGCCCAGCTTGTCCCCATGCGGACTTTTCTCCGCCCTTGGACAGGTTGACAAGCGTAATATCGCTCCCGTACTCGCGCTCCAGCCCGTCTTTTGCAAGCGTAATAAAGTTATCCATATAGGGTGCACGGTTAAAGTATTTGCTCGATGAGCAGCCTTCACCCACGCTGTCTCCCGTGATTGCCAAATTTACAGGCTGCCCGGACTTAAGCTTTGCAGAGAGCTTGGGGAGCTTATCCCCCATATAACGGGGATAGACATCGGGACTCAGGTCTTTTACGTCGTACACATAGCTAACTGAAATCTGATGTCCGTATACCAGCGTACCCTCAGTGTAAATCACATTTGCGCCCATCATCATAAAATCGGTTTCCACATTTGAAATGGAATCAACTTTGCGGTAAGGCTGGGGAACATTGACGCCGCGCAGATTCTCCTCGGTAAGATAGGGAATTGCCGAACCGGGTGAAAGCACAAGCTTTCTGCCGGAAACGGTGTAATCCACGCCCTCAACAAATTCTCTCTCCCACGCAAAATCGCGCACCGACAGTATCTTAAGCGGCTCAAACTGCAGCATCCCGGAAATCTCTACGCCGCTATCAACGGGCATGACGGTTTCGTTGTATATCGTGTTTCCGAGAAAAAACGGGCGCACCATTTGTTCCTCCCCAAAATCGTAGCTGAGCAAAGCATAGTCTTCTTCATAGAACGGAAATTTTTCGATATCGATTTTGTCGTCGGGCTTATTGTTGCTCCCGCCCCCGTTGCAACCGGAAAACGCTGTAAGTGATAATGCCAAAAAAACCGCTGTAACCAAAATCCACGCTTTTTTCATAATTTTCTCCTAAAGATAAAAACAACCATCCTTATCATGACTTAAGGATAGCATTTTAATGCATGAGCAACAATAGAAATATTAAGTGTGAACTTGTATAAATCACAGATTTTTATTGATTATCAGCGAAGATTGTTGTATAATACGCATATGGATCAATTATCAAGCATAATTTTAAATGGAAAATTTGAACTGCAGGAAGCCGGGTTTGCCACTGTAGACAGCTTTTGGTCACAGATAGTTTGGTTTTATCAGCACAACCGGTTGTACCTTGTCACAGGCGGCGAGGCAAGGATGAAATTCTCGAACACCGAGTATAATCTGCAAAAGGATATGCTCTATTTCATCCCGGAAAAGTCCATACTGTCAGGCTCATGCGACACGCTTATGAGCCATTATTATGTTCATTTCCATATCGACCCTTACCTCAACAATCTTCTAAAGCTGATCATTAAGCCGCAAGTTCCGAACAAACTGCCTGTCAATGAGGAAGCCTTTAAAATTTTGGTGGACAACCTGCCGCCCAAGGATTCATTAGCCGAAAAGAAAAACTGCACCGCCTCCAGGGTAGCCTGCGACGGAGCATTAAAATTACTTTTGTCCAATTTCTTTCAGGACACAGCATCATTCAACCCCAATACCCTGCGGTTTGTGGATACACTTTCTTATATTAACAACAACCTGCACAAACGAATAACTGTAGGCGAGCTTGCAGAACGCGCAAGCTTGAATGAGGTTTATTTTTCAAATTCTTTTAAAAAATCCTTTGGTATTACTTTGCAGGAATATATCATCTCGCAGAAAATTGAACACGCCTGCCTGCTGCTCACTGACCACAGGCATTCTATTAAAGAGATTGCCTTTATGCTGGGTTTTATCGATGAATCCCATTTCTCGCG
>CAZPMG010000061.1:7711-10767 GCA_964587785.1 uncultured Clostridia bacterium | reverse complement strand
AAAAGCAAGCCGTTTCAAAAGTTGTGAGCAACTTTTGAAGTTAACTTTAGTATAAGTGCGCAAAACTTACCCCCTTTTTTGTATTCTGCAGGGGTTTAATTGACTAACAGGGTGTTTCTTTGCTAAAATAAAATAGGAGCATTTTAGACAGCAACGAAAAAAATGCGGTTGTTACAGTTTTGCATCAGGAGGTATATGTCGGGATATATGCATATTGGCAGGATAATAAGGGGAGTGGGCGGCAGATACACGGTGATGTGCGGCGGCACAGCTCTGGACGCAGCGGCCCGTGGCAGGCTTCGGCTTGAAGGAAGGCTGCTCGTGGGCGACATTGCAAAGGTGTCTGAGGAAAACGGCGAGTATGTAATCGAAGAGATATTGCCGCGCAAAAATTCCCTTGTGCGGCCGCTTATCAGCAACGTAGACCAAGTTGTCGTCGTGATAACCTCCAGCCCGCCGGCCGACCTTTTTTTGGCGGATAAAATCCTGGCAGAAATGCATCGGCTAAATATACCTACTGTGATTGCTGTCAACAAAAAAGACATCAACCCCGACGGCTTTTTTGAGGGAATATACCGCGCCTACGCCCGAGCGGCCGCCTGCGTGCTTGAGTTTTCAGCGGCAAGCGGCGAGGGCACGGACAGGCTTAAAGAAGTGCTTTCGGGCAAGCTCAGCTGCCTTGCGGGACAGTCTGCCGTGGGAAAGACCTCTGCGCTAAACACCATTGCCGGCTTGTTTCTGCCCACGGGCGAACTGTCCGAGCGAATAGACAGGGGCAGACATACAACGCGCCACAGCGAAATTTTCGCACTGGGCGGCGACGCGTTTATTGCGGATACTCCCGGTTTTTCCGAGCTTAGGCTGGATTTTCCCGCAGAGGATTTACGGCTCTATTATCCGGATTTTAATGATTTTGAACAGGATTGCAGGTTTACCGGCTGCACGCATACCGCCGAGCCCGACTGCGCGGTTATAAGCGCGGCGGCAAAGGGTCAGCTCTCGCCCGGACGGCTGGACAGATATACGCGGTTGTACACACGCCTAAAAGCTGAGCGTAAATACTGACCGGCAGGCGCGGCAGTACAGACAAAGAAACAACGAATGATACTTGCACGCAAGCCGAATTGCAGTGATGCAAAAATAACCGGAACTTACGTGAATACAAAATAAAGGACAGATTTTATGAGAAAAATTTATGCCGCCCCGTCAATTTTATCAGGCGACTTTGCGGCAATGGGCAAGAGTGTAGCGGCTGTTGACAAGGCGGGCGCGGACATAATCCACTGCGACGTAATGGACGGCAACTTTGTTCCCAACCTAAGCTTTGGGCCGCAGATGATAGCAGACATACGCAGGCATACAAGCCTGCCGCTTGACGTGCACCTGATGATAAATTCGCCTCAGGACTATGTAGAGCGTTTTGCAAAGGCGGGCGCCGACTATATAACCTTTCATATAGAGGCCTGCCCGGATGCGCTTCCGCTTCTGCAAAAAATCAGGGCGCTTGGCTGCAAATGCGGCATAGTAATCAGCCCGCAGACGGGTGTTGAGGCAATCGAAGACGTGGTTTTGCACTGCGATATAGTGCTGGTAATGAGCGTAAACCCCGGCTTTGGCGGTCAATCGTTTATGGAGAGCTCGCTGCCCAAGCTCAGGCGGCTGCGCGAGATAATAGACGCTTCGGGCAAGGAAATCCTTCTTGAAATTGACGGCGGCATAAATAAAGACACCGCTCCGCTTGTAAAGCGCGCGGGCGCGGACGTAATCGTGGCGGGCAGCTATGTTTTCGGCGCTCCCGACATGGCTCAGGCAATGGAGCTGCTGCGCACGTGCTGACAGCAGGATTAAAAGTCCGTGCGGCGGTGCTGCTTGCCGGCGACAGCCCCAAAACCAATATAGCAACCGTGCTCAAGGATATGCTTGTAGTCTGCGCGGACGGCGCGTATGTGTGGGCAAGGGAGCAGGGGATTACTCCCGATATTTTTGTAGGCGATTTGGATTCACTCAACGCCCCGCCCCAAGGCGCCGGCGAGGTGATTTTGCATAACGCCGACAAGGATGCAACCGACGGCGAGCTTGCCGTTGACTGCGCGCTCAGCCGCGGTGCAGAGTCCGTCGCCATATACGGAGGGGGCGGCGGCAGAGACGACCACTATATGGGCAACCTCATGCTGCTTGCGCGTGCGGCGGATGCTGGCGCAGAGGCGGTCATGCACACCGAGTACTGCGAGATACACATCTGCAAATCGCTGTTTCAAAAATATTTAAAACCGGGCACAACGGTTTCTGTTGTACCATTTTGCGGCGACGCGCATATATTGGATACAGAGGGTCTGAAATACGCGCTGAAAAGCAGCACGCTTAAAGCCGGCTCAACCTTGGGCATATCCAACGTAGTTACGGACAGCCGTGTACGCGTTGAGGTCGCCCGCGGCATGGCTCTGGTATATATCGTGCGCGGCTAAAACAAGCGCAGCTCTCAATAATTCCGGGAGGTTAACCTTATGCGTATATATTGTTTTAAGGCACCCGCAATATTTCGCGGTATACTCAAACTGATTGCACGGAGGCAGGAAAGGCAGGCTGCGCGGCAATAACCCGTGTGGCACAGGCGGCATTACATAATATATCTGCGTGCAGCCTTGTGAGATGCCGCCGCAATTTCTTTGCCGCCCAAGGCGGCATTTCCCTTTAAAAAAGCATTGAAGTGCAAGCTTATCGGCATTGCCGTTTGAAATTATTCGGCGTTATTTAACTGCACGGCTTTTCAAAGCGCAGCTTAAAAATAGCTTGCGCTATACTCCTTTGTTATCAAACCCCTGATTTTTCTAAGCACGCTTTTAAGCCGCATAGAATAAAGCTGCATCAGTTATATGCAATAAATTTAAACAGCTCTTAAGCTTTTGGTAAAGCATACGCCGCCTCAAAAGAGCGTATTGCTTTTTTATTTAAAATAATAAAATATTTTTGAATTATCTTGTATAAATTAAAGGTTTTTTTTATTATGTGTCGAATAAACAACTTGTGCCCAATTTATTTGGCATAACATTTTGGAG
>CAZPMG010000061.1:0-7611 GCA_964587785.1 uncultured Clostridia bacterium | reverse complement strand
TGACAGCGCGTTTAAATATAAATCTGAGGAGAACAGTATATTACCGAAGGGGGCGTTGCCCATGAAGGAAATTACATATAGAAAGGAAGAACAATATCTAAGCCCTTACGCCTGCAAATCCGTAGAGACCTCAGGGCGGGAAAGGCCGGAGAAACCCTGCCCGCTGCGCACGGATTTTCAGCGCGACCGCGACAGGATTATGCACTGCAAAGCGTTCAGGCGGCTTAAAAACAAGACACAGGTGTTTTTGTCGCCGGAGGGCGATCATTACCGCACGCGCCTTACGCACACGCTTGACGTGTCGCAGATTGCGCGCAGCATTGCGCGCGCGCTGTCGCTCAACGAGGATTTGACCGAGGCAATAGCGCTGGGGCACGACCTCGGGCACACGCCTTTCGGCCACGCCGGCGAACGTACGCTCAGCCGTCTTACCGGCGGCGCGTTCGACCATAGCAAGCAGTCGCTAAGGGTAGTAGACGTGCTGGAAAATGACGGCAGAGGATTAAATCTTACGGCCGAAGTCAAGGACGGCATATTAAACCACCAGACAAATGGCAGCCCCTCTACGCTTGAGGGAAAGGTTGTGCAGCTTGCGGATAAGATTGCCTATATCAACCATGACATTGACGACGCCGTGCGCGCCGGATTGCTGAGAGAAAGCGATATTCCCCAAAGGTTTTTATCCGTGTTGGGGCGCACCGGCCGCGAGCGCATAAATACAATGATACTTGCCGTGGTAGAGAGCAGCCTGGACAAGCCCGCAGTGACCATGCGCGCGGACATATACGATGCCACTTACGCGCTCAGAGATTTTTTGTTTAAAAACGTATATTTCAACGAGTTTGCGCTCAGAGAGGAGACGCACAGTGACCGTATGCTCTCGCTGCTGTTTGATTATTTTTACAATAACCCAGAAAAGCTGCCGCAGTCATCTTTTGACCAGTTAGAGCGTTTCGGCAAGTCGGTTACGGTGTCAGACTACATATCCAGCATGACCGACAGATACGCAATACAGGTATTTGAAAGCCTGTTTGTGCCCACTGCATGGAAGCTGGACTTTTAGGTTTGCCGCATAAAACAGAGGACAAGCCCTAATTTTATTAAAGCTTGTTACATATAAGGCAACAACCAAAGTCTTTAACGCGCAGTTGAACCGCACTGCAGGCAGCTGTTGCAATCAATAGCAATATTAACAAATGAGTATAATACTTTACAGCATCACCACGGAGGAAATAGAAATTGGCAAAGGGGTTTAATTCGGAATTTTTGGAAGAGCTTAAGAGCCGCACGGATATTGTCCGTGTTGTCCAAAAATACCTGCCCCTTGAAAAAAAGGGCAGAAACCACTGGGGCAGGTGCCCTTTTCACCACGAAAAAACGCCCTCGTTTGCCGTGAACGGGGAGAGCCAGTTCTATCATTGCTTTGGCTGCTCGGCATCGGGCGACGCAATAAAGTTTGTGCGCGAGATGGAGTCTGTAGACTTCATTGAAGCGGTCAAGCTGCTGTGTCAGGATGCGGGGATGCAGATGCCCGAACCGTCCAAAAACCACACGGAAATTCAGCAGGAAAAGCGCATGAAAGACAGGCTGCTCGCCCTTATGCGAGACGCCGCAAACTTTTATTACCGCTGCCTGAGCTCGCCGGCAGGGGCGGAGGCGCAGCGTTACTTGGACGCGCGCGGCGTGGATGCTGTCACCCGTAAGACGTTCGGGCTTGGCTTCAGTCCGGACTTTCAAAGCGTGGTGAGCCACCTATTGCAAAAGGGCTACACCCCAGCAGAGCTCAAGGCGTCAGGCGTTGCAAACGACAAAAACGACCGGCTCATAGACAATTTGGGCGGCAGGCTTATATTCCCCATACAGGATGCGTTCGGGTCAGTTATTGCCTTTGGCGGCCGCTCACTTGTAAAGACCGACTTTGCCAAATACAAAAACACGCAGGAGACAAAGCTGTTCTCTAAAAGCCGCGTGCTCTATGCCCAGCACCTCTTAAAGGCGTTCAAGCAGGAAAAGGGCATAGACAGCTGCATAGTCGTCGAAGGCTATATGGATACCATAGCTCTGCACAAGGCAGGCTTTAGAAACACGGTGGCAAGCATGGGCACGGCGCTTACCAAGGAACAGGCGCGCGCGCTTAAACGCTACTCCGGCAGTGTATATATATGTTATGACGGCGACTCCGCAGGACAAAAGGCAACCCTGCGCGGCCTTGACGTGCTGAGCACAGAGGGCATTACCGTGAGGGTGGTCAGCCTGCCCGAGGGCGTTGACCCCGACGATTTAATTGCAAGCGGCGGGCCGGCAGCTTTTGATAAATGCCTGAGCGCGGCAATGCCGCTTGTGGACTTCAAGCTGCATTCCTTGAGCAAGCAGTACGACGTAAACACCACCGAGGGCAGGCGTAAATATACCGCCGAGGCGCTCATGGTGGTTGCAGAGATAACCAACTCAACCGAGCAGGAGGACTGCCTAAAGCTGCTGCGTGACCAGACGGGTTTTACGCTGGAATCATTAAAGCGCGACTTAGAGCGTCTTATGTCCCAAAGCCAAGCGGCGGCGATACCGGTAATGCCCGTCGATAACATCAATGCGTCCTCTCCCGACTTACGCGCGGTAAGAGCCATGCTCTGCTGTATGCTTAACGGTCTTGTAGGGCTTGATGACCTTGCCATGCTGGAGACGCGCATTACCGAGAGCGCGCACCGCGGCATTGCAAATTATCTGCGTGAGTGCCGCGCAAAGGGAACGCGCCCCGTGCCGTCCATGGCCTATGAATACGTGGAGGAGGGCGGCGAGGCAGAGGTGTCCGGCGTGCTGGGCACAGCGGAGGCCTTTTCCGGCGACGGCGAGTTAAAGCAATATTACAGCGACAGCGTAAAGCGGTTCAAAATTGCCGACACCGAGGAAAAGATTGCCGCACTTACCACAAGATTTACCGAGGAAACCGATATTTCCGAGCGAAAAAAGCTTACGCTTTCGCTCATGGAGCTTACTCAAGAGTTTAAACGGCTCAAAGAAAGCTGACTTATAACGGCTTCAGAGCATAAAAATGCGGGAATTTCTCACAATAACAGTGTTAAAGTAGTAAAAATTGAACAAAATTAACAAAAGCGATAATAATAACAAAAGCAAAGCACATTGCGGAGGAAACATAATGGCACTTACAGAGCAGCGGTTTCAGGAAATTATTGTTACCTTTCTTGAATATTGCAAGACCAAGGGCGGCGTTGTCAGCAGCGACGAGATGTTTAGTCATTTCCAAAAGATAGACCTTACGCCTGAGCAGATCGACCATGTCTACAAATGTATGTCAGACAACGGCATAGCCATAGACACGGACGCCAATATCGAAAAGGAACGCGATTATTTTGACAAGATTATAAACGAGATAAACATTGAAGACCCCGTCAAGATGTATCTCAAGGACATAGGCAAGGTGCCGCTGTTGCTGCCTGAGGACGAAATCGAGCTTGCAAAGCTTATGATGGAGGGCGACCTTGAGGCGCGCCGCAAGCTTTCCGAGGCAAACTTAAGGCTTGTTGTATCAATCGCCAAGCGCTATGTGGGCAGGGGTATGCTGTTTTTGGACTTGATTCAAGAGGGCAACCTCGGGCTTATGAAAGCAGTGGAAAAGTTTGACCACACAAAGGGTTTCAAGTTTTCCACCTATGCCACATGGTGGATACGTCAGGCAATCACACGGGCAATAGCCGACCAGGCACGCACCATACGTATCCCCGTACATATGGTTGAGACCATAAACAAACAGATACGCGTATCGCGGGTACTGCTGCAAGAACTGGGGCGCGAGCCTACCCCGATTGAGATAGCTGAGCGCATGGGCATATCCGAAGAGCGTGTAATGGAGATTCAGAAGATAGCCCAAGACCCGGTATCGCTGGAGACGCCCATAGGCGAAGAGGACGACAGCCACCTCGGCGACTTCATAGAGGACGACAACGCCACCGCTCCCAGTGACGTGGCTGCATTTACCATGCTCAAAGAGCAGCTTATCGGCGTGCTTGACACGCTTACCCCGCGCGAGGAAAAGGTACTGCGCCTGCGCTACGGCATAGACGACGGCCGCCCGCGCACGCTTGAAGAGGTGGGCAAGGAATTTAACGTCACGCGCGAGCGTATCCGTCAAATCGAGGCAAAGGCGCTGCGCAAGCTCAGGCATCCCTCCCGCAGCAAAAAGCTCAAAGACTTTTTGGAATGAAACTGTCATACAGGCTTGAGAGGTTGAGCCAATGCGTGCCGCAGTGCGCTGCCGCCGCTGACATAGGCAGCGACCACGGCTTGCTTCCTTGCCGCCTGCTGGAATCCGGCCGGATAGAGCGCGCGGTAATAGCCGATATATCCGCTGCCAGCCTGCAAAAGGCGGTAAAGCTTTTAGATGTCCAAGGTCTTGCGCACCGTGCAGACTTTCGCACAGGAAACGGGCTTGACGTGCTGCTGCCGGGTGAGGTGCAGGCAATCGTAATTGCCGGCATGGGCGGCTTGGAAATCATTGATATATTGAGGCGCGGCGCGGCCGCGGCCGCAGACGCCTTGCTAATTCTGCAGCCCATGCGCAGCGTGCGCGATTTAAGGCTGTATCTCATGTCCGCGGGCTATGCTATACGCAGCGATTTTGTAATAAAAGACGGCAAAAAATTCTATCAGATTATAACCGCGCGCATGGGCGAAGATGCGCTTATCTTAGATGAAGAGCATTTCGGCCGCACCGACATTGAGCGCGGCGGCGCGCATTATTGTGCGTATCTTGTCGCGCAGGCAGCAAAGCTGCAGGGGTTGCTCAAAGATGTGCCCGAAGAAAACGCGGCATACACCGCACACACGCAGCTGCTTGAACTTACTAAGCGGCAGATACAAAGCTTAAAGGAGAGAGGGCTGTGGCAGATATAAAATACATAACCTCGCTTATGGAGCGCATAGCGCCGCAGAAAATTTCCGACAGTCTGTGTCAAGCTTACGGGGCTAAGGACAACGGCGGCTTGCTTTTAAATCCGCGCCCCGGCCGCGATATCGAGCGTGTTTTATGCTGCCTTGACATTACGCCAAACGTAGCGGAGGAGGCGGCGGACACGGGCGCAGGCATGATAATTTGTCATCACCCCTTTATATATAACCCTATCAGCGCCATAGATGCCGAGCGTCCCAAGGGCGCGCTGATTTCCTCGTTGATTTCCGTCGGCATAGCGGTATATGCCTCGCACCTCAGCCTTGACGGTGCAAAGGACGGCATAAATTATCACTTTGCGCGCGAATGCGGCATATCGGACAGCCAAATACTGTACTCTGCGGACGCAGACGGGGAAACGGGCTATATGCGGGCAGGCGCGCTTAAAAAGAGCATGAGCCTTAAAGAGTTTGCGCTTTCGCTCAAGGCTCTGTTCGGCGGCACGGTAAGGGTGTGCGGCCGCATGGACGGCACGGTCTCCAAGGCGGCGGTGCTCAACGGCGGCGGGGGCGGCGAAGAATATATTGCCCGCGCGGCAGCCTGGGGCGCAGACGTGTATGTTAGCGGCGATTTTCCGCTGCATGCCTATCATAGCGCATGGGCGCACAACATATCGCTTGTGGAAATCAGCCATTACAATGCGGAAAAATTTTATATTCCGCACCTTGTGCGCACGCTCAATGATTTTGCAAGAGAGCACGGCGAAAATTTAAGTTTTTTTGAAAGCGCAAGCGAGGCTCAGCCGTATACAGAGCTGTGATTGCCGCCGTATTGCCGCAAATCTTTTATAACCCCGCCCCCTTGGGGCGGAAGGCGCCAAATGCGCGGGCCTTGGGCTTGCCCTGAGGTTAATACCCTTTATAAGTCATATTTAAATGCTAAACACCCCGCAGAAAGCGCAGTGGTCATCACCGCGCGGCGGGCCAAGGAGGACATATGTTGGAGCAATTGCTAAAGTACCAGGAAATCGACCGGGAAGTGCGTAAGATAGAGATAGATCTTGCGGGTTCCGAGGAACGCCGCCGTGCGCTTGGCGCCAAAAACTTTTTGCTTGAGGGCGAGGACAATGCCGGCAAACTTGACAGGCGCGCCAAGGACCTCTCCGCACAGTATGAAAATCTCAAGCTCGGTTACGAAAAACAGCTAAAGACCGTTGAGGAGTATGAGCAGGCGTTCGAGGGCAGCGCAGACGATGCAGACGAACTCAGCTATCTCGCAAAAAAGATAAACCAGCTTTCCGACACCCTGCGCCGCATAGAGTCCGAGCTTGGCGACGTGATGCGCGATATGGAAGATACGGTAAAGAGCTATGGCGATTTCCGCCATAAGTTCAATCAGACCAAAGATGAATATTTGGTTTACCGCAAAAAATATGAGGATCTAAAGACGGCAAAGCAATCGGAGCTTGAGCCGTTGAAAAAGCAACTTGCTGACCTGAGTAAAAAAATCGATCCCGAACGGCTAAAAAGGTATACGATACGGCGTAACGACAAAATTTTTCCAGTGCTTGTGCCGCTTGAAAACGAACGCTGCGGCGGCTGCCGCATGGAGCTTCCGCTCAGCGAGCGCGGCAAGCTCAAAGCGGACAGTCCCATAGAATGTGAAAACTGCAAACGCATAATATATCTTCCCTGAGCAGGTAGTTTGCGTAAGGGGGTGGAGCGTAGGTCTTGGTATCGCGCTCAACCGATTGCAGGTCGATACGCCCCCAAGCCGCATGAGCACTAAGGCGCATAGTACAGCAAACTTTGTTTTTAGCCCTGCATTTGTTTGTAAAAACCTGCGGTTTGCTGTATAATACAGACAGAATTAAAATTTGTAGCGGAGGATATAAAGATGCCACTTGTGACAACAAAAGACATGTTCAAAAAGGCTTATGAGGGGGGCTATGCCATCGGCGCCTTCAACGTAAACAATATGGAGCTTATACAGGGCATAGTGAATGCCGGTAAAGAGACAAATTCGCCTCTGATACTCCAGGTTTCCGCCGGCGCGCGCAAATACGCACACCCGCTGTATCTCAAAAAGCTTGTTGAGGCTGCCGTGGAGGACACCGGTCTGCCCATAGCACTGCACCTTGACCACGGCGATTCCTTTGAGCTTTGCAAGGACGCGATTGACAGCGGTTTTTCATCTGTAATGATCGACGCATCCCACCACAGCAAAGAGGAAAACATCCGCATAACCAAGCAGGTGGTGGAATACGCACATGACCGCGGCATTGTTGTAGAGGCGGAAATAGGCAGGCTTGCGGGTGTTGAGGACGACGTAAACGTAAGCGCGGCTGACGCCAGCTATACACGCCCCGACGAGGCGTACGAGTTTGTTACAAAGACAAACATCGACTCGCTTGCAATCGCAATCGGCACCAGCCACGGCGCGTTCAAGTTCAAGGGCGAGGCACGCCTGCGCTTTGACATACTTGAAGAGATCGGCCGCTTGCTGCCCGGTTTCCCCATAGTGCTGCACGGCGCATCGTCCGTTCCCCAAGACAAGGTTGCTATAATCAATCAATACGGCGGCAATATGCCGGGCGCAAAGGGCGTTCCCGAAGAGATGCTGCGCAAGGCGGCGTCCATGGCAGTGTGCAAAATCAACATTGACTCTGACCTTCGCGTGTGCTTTACCGCGGCAATCCGCAAGCATTT
>CAZPMG010000060.1:9378-10776 GCA_964587785.1 uncultured Clostridia bacterium | reverse complement strand
TAATAACGTATTTAATTATACGGCATATACCGCCGTCCGTCAACCGCTTGGTAAAATAGGCGCATAAATTTTGTGCGGAAATGCTTTGACGGCACTTGCGTCATTTGCAGACTATAAGTTTGTTTGTTAAAAATTATTGTTTCTTTTGCTTCTTTTCTTGTCACAAGAAAAGAAGCGGGGGCGCGGGGGCAGAGCCACCGCAGGGCAAAGCACTGCAAAAAAAGACGCAGCAAGTAAAGTGTAGTAAGCAGAGGTTTGCGGTTTTACGAATCCCTCTATCGTTTATGTGCATTATTTTTGCGGTTTTACGAATCCCTCCACCGCTTACGCGGTCCCCCTCCCTTTGACAAGGGAGGCTTTTTGGGAAAGTGCGCGCACATTCTTTGCCCCCCTTGTCAAAGGGGGGTGGCGCTGAAAGCGCCGGGGGGATTCCTGTAATACAGAGAGATTCTTGCAATACAGAGAGATTTCCGCACCCACAGGGTTTCTCTATTCTATTGCCTTGCCGAAAAGGTCAAAGCCTGCGCGTGTAATCTTTACCTTATATATCTCGCCGCTGTCTATGGGAAAGGGCGAGCGGAACCGCACCACGGTGTCAACGCCCGGGCACTGCCCCTGATGCCTGCCGTAAAAGCACTGCCTGTCAAAGTCGATGCCGTCGCAGATTACATCTAAGGTGCTGCCTATGCGCGCGCGGTTGAGCCGCCGGACGACCTCTGCCTGCACTGCCGCGCACTCCTTGAGCCGCGCGCGCTTTGTGCGCTGCGGCAGCTGCCCGGGAAGCTTGGCTGCGCGCGTGCCGTCCTCGCGCGAATACGCAAAGAACCCTGCATGGTCAATCTCTTGCGCGCTCAAAAACTCAAGCAGTGCGCGGTGCTCTTCCTCGGTTTCGCCGGGGAAGCCAACTATGAACGTGGAGCGCACGGCTATGCCCGGCACTCTTTGGCGCAGCTTTTGCATCAGCGCAAGTATGCCCTTGTGCGTGGCGGCGCGCCCCATGTCCTTTAGTATCCTGTCATGCACGTGCTGAAAGGGTATGTCTATGTACTTTGCAACCTTGGGGTTTTGCGCGATTTCCTCAATCAGCGCGTCCGACACCATCTCGGGATAACAGTAAAGCAGCCGCACAAGGTGCAAGCCGGGAATCTGCGTAAGCTTTTGAATGAGCGGAACAAGCGCGCGGCCGCCCATGTCCGTGCCGTAGCGCGTGACGTCCTGCGCCACAAGCACAAGCTCCTTTACCCCGCCGTCCACCAAACCACTCGCCTCGCCTAATATGTCCTGCTCGGGGCGGCTGCGGTAGCTGCCGCGTATTGAGGGTATAAGGCAATAACTGCACGCGTTGTTGCAGCCGTCGGCTATGCGCAGGTACGCATAGTGCGGCGGCGTGGTGAGCGT
>CAZPMG010000060.1:3012-9278 GCA_964587785.1 uncultured Clostridia bacterium | reverse complement strand
GGAGTGCGTTTTCAACTGCCTCTGCTTTACTTTCCTCCGCCGCGGTTTGTGACATCAGCCTGTCCACCGTGTCGGCTATGCCGCCGTAGTCGCGCACGCCTAAAAACGCGTCCACCTCATGCAGCTCAGCCTCCAGCTCGCCGCGGTACTTTTGCGGCAGGCAGCCGGTGACAATCAGCTTTTGCAGGCCTGTCTTTTTTAATGCCGCCGCCTCAAGCACAGTATCTATGGATTCCTTGCGCGCACTGTTTAAAAACGCGCAGGTGTTGACTATCATTACGTCCGCCTTGGTTTCGTCCTGCACAATTTTGTGGCCGCGCTCTTCAAGCGCGGCCAGCATGTACTCGGTGTCCACGCGGTTTTTGTCGCAGCCAAGCGATATAACTCCTATATTTGCCAAATATGCCTCCGTGTCCGCCAAATAGCGGCGGACAACTGTCTGTATTAATTTTTGCCAAAATAACCGCGCCGGTTTTTTCAATGTTTCAAGCCAATTTTGGTCTGTTTCTGTTCTTAGCGGTACGGATAACTTACACCCGTTTGCGCCGATTTTAATACTTACAACAGATTTAATGTGCAGCAAACCCAATGCGCTGGTGTGCGCGGCTATCTTACATATTTATTATCGTAGTTTTTTCCGTGCTTGCAACTACTCCAGCTCGCCGAACGTCTGAACAAACTCCTCCATGCTCATGAGCACTTGGCGCGGCTTGCTGCCGTCAAACGACGACACATAGCCCCTGTTCTCAAGCTCATCCACCAGCTTGCCGGCGCGCGCGTAGCCCATGCCGAACTTGCGCTGAACCATGGATATGGATATCTGCCCGGATTCTATGCCCAGCCTGAGTACGCGCGGCAGTATCTTGCTGTTTTCGCTCTCCTCCGCGCCGGATATGGGCACAACTTCCTCTTCCTTTTTGTGCTCTACAAGAATCTTTTCAGCGATGTCGTCGTCATAGTACGCCTCGTTGTTCTCGCGCACATAGGAAACCACCGCCTCCACCTCGTTTATGGACACAAACGGCCCTTGCAGGCGCATGGGCTTGCTCATGTTTCCGGTCATATACATCATGTCGCCGTCGCCAAGCAGCTTTTCCGCGCCGGACATATCCAGCACGGTGCGCGAGTCCACCTGCGATATCACGCGGAAGGACACGCGGCTGGGAAGGTTTGACTTGATTACGCCGGTGATAATGTCTACCGACGGGCGCTGGGTGGCAAGCACAAGGTGTATGCCCGCCGCGCGCGAGAGCTGGGAAAGCCGCTTTATGCGGTCCTCCATCTCGTCCCTGCGCTTGCCGGACATCAGCTCGGCAAGCTCGTCCACGATTATAACTATGCGGAACAGCTTTTGCTCGGTGTCGGGGTCTATGCGGTCGTTGTAGGACTGTATGTCCTTTGCGCCCTTTTCCTTGAACAGCTCGAACCTGCGGTTCATCTCGCCTATCGCCCACCCGAACGCGGAAATTGCCTTTTCCGAATCGGTAATCACGTTTTTGAGCATGAGGTGCGGCAGATTGTCGTACATATTGAATTCCACGCGCTTGGGGTCGATGAGTATAATGCGCACGTCCTCAGGCGAGGTCTTATAAAGCAGGCTCATTATTATGCAGTTTAGGCACACGCTCTTTCCCGAACCCGTGGAGCCAGCTATCAACAGGTGCGGCATCTTTGATATGTCGGCGATTATGTTTTTGCCGGCGATGTCCTTGCCCAGCGCAAAGGCAAGCTTGGATTTGTGCGAGAAAAACTCGTCGCTTGCAAGCACGTCGCGAAGACCCACCTTTGCCTTTTTGGAGTTGGGAATCTCAATGCCGAGCAGCGGCTTGCCCGGTATGGGCGCCTCTATGCGCACGTCGCCCTTGCTGGCAAGGCGCATGGCTATGTCGTCGCTGCGGCTGGTTACGCGGTTTACGGGGATTCCCGCGGGCATGGACAGCTCATAGCGCGTGACGGACGGCCCCTGCGTTATATTTACCACTTTGGCGGAAATTTTGAAGTCCTCAAGCGTCTGCTCGAGTATGGCGGCGTTTGCGTCCAAATCCTCGGTAAGCTCATTGGGGTCAAAGAATATATCGGTAAGCAGGGATATGGGCGGCGCGTTGTATGGCGAATATCTGTGAAAATCCGGCTTTTGTGGCTGGTACGCCTCTTTCCCTTTCTCGCTTGGCGTTTCCTCTTTTGCGTCGGGCGAATCTTGGTTTGCTTTTTGCGCGCCGTCCGCCCAGGGACGGGGAACGGGGGGCATAAAATCGTCGCCGTCCGCTTGCCCGGGATCGTCCTCCCACGGCAGCGCGCCGTTTGCGTTGACGCCGTCCTGCCAGTCCTCCGCGTCTATTATCGCCGGGCGGGGCGGCGGATTGTCCTGAATGTAGCCTTGCGGCGGGCGTGCGCCGTCTGCGTGACGCTCGGGTAAAAAGCCGCCGTCAAAGCGGTCGGGCTGCTGCGAACCGAATAAGTCCTGCGCGGCGGGTGCGTCGCCTATTCCCATTTCCCAGTTTTCCGGGCGGGAGTTCTGTCCAAAGTCCTTGCGCGCGCCGCCGGATTTTTCCGGGGAATATGTCTCGGCGTTTATTATAGGCCGTGCGCCGTCGGGCTGCCCGGGCAGATAATCCATATATTTCTTGCGCTTTTCCTCTGCCTCGGTGGGATAGGTGTCTGCCGGCGGCTCGTCCGGCTCGTCCGCACGGGAGCGTGCGTTGTCAGCCAAATCCAGCCAGCCCATCTGATTGTCAAGTATCTTTTTGCGGCGCGATTTGCCTATGCTGTCGCCCTGCTGGGAAAGCCCGGGAGTAAAGCTGCCCGTGTGCTGCACGTGCTTGGGAAGTATGGTCTGTGCGTGCGTCTTTACCTCGGGCGAAGCCGGCCGCTCGTCGCTGCCTTCCGTCATGTCGGGCAGCACCTTGAGCGGCGTCCTGATATATTCCAGCTTTTTGCGGCGTTCCTCCTCGTCTGCGGCATATGAACTTTGATAGCCGCCGGGCGCAAGCCCGCCCGACTCTGAGCCGTCGGCGCCTGCGTTAAACAGCAGGCTTTTAGACTTTTTGCGGCGGTCGTCGTCCGGCTGCACCAGCGAGGGAAAGTCCTCGGGAGCGCCGGCTTCCGCCGTTCTGCTCAGCAATATGTCATAGTCCTCCGCATGAGCGGCCGACTTTTTTTGGCGTGCGGTAACCGTGCTGCCAAAATCGGTGACAAACAGCCCGGCAGAGACCTGCCTCAGCGGCCCGCTGTCCTCCTCGCGCGGCTTTTCACGCTTGGGCTTAGGGCCTGCCGCCGCGGACGGCTGCCCGGCGGGCAGCGGCGCTCCGCCTATGTCATAGTCGCGGTAAGGCAGGTCGTTGGGCGCGCGGCGGGGCGCAAAGTCGCCGCTTCCGCCCACGCTCAAAAAATTTCTCGCGCCGGCGGCAAAAAAGGCAAACAGCAGTATTGCCCCGCCCAGCACGATATAGCTGCCCACTGTGCCCAGCCACGAGTACAGCGGATAAACCGCGGCGGCAAACAGCGCGCCGCCCGCTGTGGACGAGGATATCCCGCCCAGGCCTGCGCCGTAGCAGGCGGAGACGTACTGTGAAAAATTTTGAGATTGCTCAAGCATTTGCGCCGAGGTAATCAGCTGAAGCGTAAGCAGTGAGGCAAGCAGAAGCCCTGCGGCGGACAGCGCGCGTCCGGCGGGCAGCGACGCCCTCAGCCCCGCGAGCATTGCCACGGACGCGTATATGAGCGCGGCAAACGCCGCAAAGGAAAAAAAGCCCAGACAGGCTATGACAAAGCTGTTGATTTCCCTGCCGATATTCCCGAACACCGCGCCGCCGCTTATCAAGCATAAAAATACCACAACGGAAAACACAAACAGCACTATGCCTGCCGCTTGGGCAAACGTAATGCTCTGGCTTTTCAATCTTTTGTTTCTTGGGTCGTAATAGCGTTTCAAAACTTCGCACCCCTCATCTATACGGCTGGCTATACTTTATTAACTTCAAAAGCTGCACGCAGTTTTTGAAGCGGCTTGCCCTCGGCAAGCCGGGCAGCGCGGGCGCGCTGCCTTGAATGTTCGTGCAATAATCAATTATTGCGGCTTGCCGCAAAAAACAAGCCTTGCTTGTTTTGAAAATTGTGTATCAATTTTCAAGTTAATTGACTACTATAGTCAGGTTGACTTATAACACACATTATATCATTTTCCCGCGGTTTGTTCAATTGTTTTTGCGCGGCGCGGGGAAACACCGGACGCTGCGTGTAAATCAATTTTTGCGCAGTTTTAATGCCGCTGCGGCCGATTTTTTGTGAAAAACTGAATATTTTCTGCGCGCTTGGCTATTGTTTTTGTAAAATTTGCCGCAAAACAAAAAAACCCGGCATCCAAAAAAAATCGGGCGCACGGGTTTTTTTATTTCTGTTTTAAGCCGCCGTCCGCCAAAAATGTTTGCCGGCCGCCGTTTTGTTCAAGCTGCGTCTGAGGTCATTAACGCAATGTCCGCGGAAAACGCTTTAAAAAACAAGCTTACGCACAAGACTTACTTCCTGCCGCGGCTAAAGGCTTGTTTTCGGGCGCATCGTCGTCACTGCTCGCTCAAACTTTAATTACTTGTTGAACTCGTCTTTATACGATTTGCCGGCCTTGAACGTGGGCACCGAGGATGCCGCTATCTGTATCTTTTCCTTGGTTGCCGGGTTGATGCCCTCCCTTGCGGGCTTTTTCTTGAGCTCGAATGTGCCGAAGCCCACAAGCTGCACCTTTTCGTCAAGCTTGAAAGCTTCCGTCAACGAATCCACAAACGCGGTGAGGGCGGCATCCGCCTGCTTGGCGGTAAGGCCGGTCTTTGCTGCCATGGATTTAACTAATTCGCTCCTGTTCATAACTCAAATGTTCCTCCTGGTTTTTTTATTTGAAACCCTTTGTCAGCGGTACAAAGCTTTTTTGCCCGGTTTTTCCGCTGCACTTTTTTACATTATAGCACAATTAAGCCGCTGTGCAAAGCCTTATTTTAAACTATGTGCGGATTTTTGACTTTTTTATTACAATTTATACCGACGGTGCTTTAGGCTTTGACTTTTTGCGGTTTTATGTTAAAATAAATAAAGCCAAAACCGCAAGGCAGCGGTAAACGCAGGCGGCGCAAACCGGTCAAACCCCAATTGAGCCGCGTTTATGGCTTATTAACAGATAATTTCGGAGGATATTTTAAGGCAATGTTTAAAGTTGACAGAGATACGGTGGCAAAAAACTATAACGCCGCCAAAAAGCAGTATGCAGCTTTCGGAGTGGATACCGAAAAAGTAATGGAAAAATTTAAGACCATACCTATCAGCCTGCACTGCTGGCAGGGCGACGATATCGCCGGCTTTGAAAAGACGGACGCAATCTCGCAGAACGTGGTCACCGGCAATTACCCCGGCAAGGCCACAACCCCCGAGCAGCTGCGTCAGGATATTGAAAAGGTGTTTTCCTTCTCGCCCGCCAAGCGCAGGCTCAGCCTTCACTCCATTTACGCTGAGCCAAAGACGCCCGTCTCGCGCGACAACCTCACGCCCGACGACTTCTCCGGCTGGATGAACTGGGGCAAGCAGAACAGCTGCGCGCTGGACTTTAACGGCTCGTTCTTTGCGCATCCCATGATGAAGGACGGACTGTCGCTGTCCTCGCCCGACAAAAAGGTGCGCGAATTCTGGATTCGCCACGCCAAAAGCTGCCGCACCATCGCCGCGGAGATGGGCAAGGTGCAAGGCTCTACCTGCTTTAACAACCTCTGGATTCCCGACGGGCTCAAGGACAGCCCCGCAAACCGCCTGTATTTCCGCCAGCTGCTCAAGGATTCGCTTGACGACATATTTTCGCAGAAAGTGGACAAAAAGCACACTTGGGATTCGCTTGAGTGCAAGCTGTTCGGCATAGGAACCGAGAGCTTTGTGGTAGGTTCGCACGAGTTTTATATGAGCTACGCGCTCAAGAACAACGTGGGCGTTACACTCGATTCCGGGCACTTCCACCCCACCGAGTACATTGGCGACAAGCTGTCGTCGCTGGCGCTGTTCTTTGAGTATATAGTGCTGCACGTCAGCCGCGGCGTACGCTGGGACAGCGACCACGTTGTCACGTTCAATGACGAGACCACAGGCATAATGAACGAAATCAAGCGCGGCGGACTGCTTGACCGCGTCAAGATAGGCTTGGATTACTTTGACGCGTCACTCAACCGCGTGGGCGCATGGACAATAGGCCTGCGCGCATCCGGACGCGCGCTGCTTGCCGCCATGCTTGAGCCCAG
>CAZPMG010000060.1:1384-2912 GCA_964587785.1 uncultured Clostridia bacterium | reverse complement strand
CGCGGAGCGTATTGACTTTGCCGACACTATTACTATGAACACCGCAACCCCTGCAAGCACTATTGCCGCGCCCGGCCGCCAGCCCCAATAGAACGAGGCAAACAGCCCCGCCACGGTAAACGCCGCGGCAAACGCCACCGACACAATCACCGACATACGGTAGCTCTTGCAAAGCTGCATTGCGCACGCCGCAGGCACCACCATAAGCGAGGACACTATCAGCGCGCCCACCGTCCGCGCTGCGACGGACACGGTTATCGCCGTCATAAGCGTAAACAGCGTGTTTACCGCTCCCACCTTTACCCCGGCAAGCCTTGCGGAACGCTCGTCAAACGAGATGTACAGCAGCGCGCGGTAGAGCAGCAAAAAGGTTATCAGCACCACGGCAGACAGCAGCGCGGTAAACGCCGCCTCGCGGCCGGACGTTGTGACAATGCTTCCGAACAAAAAGCTCTCAAAGCTCTTGCCGCCGGGAGCAAACCCCGACAGCACGCCTGCAAGCCCCACGCCGGCAGACATTATTATTGCAATGGATATCTCCGAATAGCGCGGAAATTTTTTGCGCACCGCCTCAATGCCCAGCGCAGCCGCAACGCACGCCGCAGCCGCGCCCGCAACCGGATTTATGCCCATTATCAGACCGGCGGCAACGCCCGCAAGCGAGGAGTGCGAGAGCGCGTCGCCTATCAGCGACAGCCTTTTAAGCACCACAACCACGCCTATGCACGGTATCACCGCCGCCAGCATCAGCCCCACCAAAAACGCGCGGCGCATAAAATCAAATTCAAAAATTTCCATGTCAGCCGCCCTCCGCCGCGTGCAAATGCGTGTGCCTGTGGCGCTGCTCATACTCCACCTGACTGCGCGTAAGCTCTATCAGACTGCCCTGCTCAAGGCACAGTATGCGGCTGCAATGCCTTGCCGCGCCCTGCATATCGTGCGACACCATGAGCACCGACAGCCCCTCTTTGCAACCGATTGCAAGCAGCGCGTACATTGTGTCCGTGCTCTGCCCGTCAAGGCCGGAAAACGGCTCGTCCAATATGAGAAGCTTTGCCCCCGACGCCAGCGCCTTTGCAAGCATAACCCGCTGCCGCTGTCCGCCTGACAGCCTTGACACAGCGCTGCTGCCGTAACCGCCCATGCCTACGCGCTCAAGCGCGGTGTCTGCAGCAAGCCTTTGCTCCTTGCCTATGCGCCCCAAAAGCCCCGTGCGCGGATACAGCCCCAGCGCCACAATTTCGCGCACCGTGGCGGGAAACCCCTCGCAAAGCGCCATGCTGTTTTGCGGCACATAGGCAAGCTTGCCCCAGTCCTTAAACTGAAAATGGCTGCGACCGAACAGCTTTATGCCGCCGCCCTGAAGGGAAAGCTCGCCGAGTATCAGCTTTAAAAGCGTGCTCTTGCCAGAACCGTTTGCGCCCGTGAGCGCGGCAAAGTCGCCGGCTTTCAGCGCAAAACCCACATTTTTGAGCACATTGTGCCCGCCGTATCCAAAAGTACAGCCGACGGTTTCCAGCGTGTATAT
>CAZPMG010000060.1:0-1284 GCA_964587785.1 uncultured Clostridia bacterium | reverse complement strand
CAAACCGCTATTATATATAAACTACGGTCAAACCGTGTTTTTATATAAATTATGAGCAATATGTGCAGCATAATTTTGAGCGTACTTTATATGCGGCGCAAATTTTAAGCACATTTTTTCTATGTTTACTTAAGCCGGGTTTGAGCGCCCGGTTACTGCACTGCGTTCAGCTGTTCAAGCGCGCTCTTTATTGCCGCAAGATTTTGGCGCATTACTGAAAAATAGTCGCCCCCCGCGGCAGCCTGTGCCTGTGTAAGGCTTTCAAGCGGGCTTAAAAAAGCTATCTCTATGTCCGTTTCAGCTGCCAGCGTTTGTGCCACTGCCTCGCTTGCCGGCCCCTCAAAGAATATTACGCGTATGCCCTTTTCATCTATCAGGCGCACAATCTCCGCCATTGCCGCGGGTGAGGGCTCGCTTTCCGTAGTAAGTCCGCTAACCGAATGTTGCGTCAGCGTATAGTCGCGGCAAAGGTAGCCGTATGCCCTGTGCGATACCACTATATCGCGCTTTACATAGCCGTCAAGCCCCTGCAAAAATTCTTGGTGAAGCGCGTCCGCCTGAGCCGCGTAATGCTCGTAATTTTCAGCGTAATAATCGGCGTTGTCTGTGTCGGCTTGGCTTAGCGCGTCGCGCACGTTTGCCAGCATTATCTTGTAATTGGCGGGCGACAGCCATACGTGCGGGTCGCCGCCCTCGCTGTGTACGTGGTCGTCGTCGTGTTCATGGTCGTCGCCGTCGTCGCCATCGTGTTCATGGTCGCTGTTATGGCTGCCGCCGTCCTTTGTTATCAGCTGCATACCCGCAGACGTCTGCACAGTGAATAGGTTTTTGGCGTCGTCCATATCCAAAAAATCCTCTACCCAGTGCTCCATGCCTTCGCCGCTGTAAAAAAACGCGTCCGCGCGCAGCAAGCTTGCCACCTCTGCGGAGGACGGCTCCCAGTGATGCCCGTCGCCGCCCGTGGGCAGCAGGTTTACCGCCTCAATCTTGTCGCCGCCTATCTTTGCCACGGCATCGTATACCGTGTAAAAACTGGCGTATACCTTGAGCTTTCCGGTGCCGCCGCCCGCACATCCGAATGCCAGACCCAGCACCGCCGCAAGCGCGGCAATAACAGCAATAATTTTTTTCATATTACCCCCTGCTTTACGCGTTTAAATGCAAATGATTTGCATTTGCATTTAGTATATAATTTTTGCGAGGGGATTGTCAAGCGTAATAAATAAGTTTGCATCTTTATTTTTTTGACCGATTGCGCGTTTTTATACCGCGCTATGCGATGCG
>CAZPMG010000059.1:0-11484 GCA_964587785.1 uncultured Clostridia bacterium | reverse complement strand
CAGCGAGCGAGGCAAAGCCGCTGATTTTGGATGCGTACGGCGAGGGAGAAAAGTACCCTGTTATTGCAGGCTGGGGTTCGGACACGGATATCAATGCGGTAATCAGGGTTGAGGGCGGAAATACCAGGATTTACAACTTGGAAATAACCGGGCCCACTGCATATCAGGGCATATATGTCCAGCCCTCCAAGCCCGGAGTGTACAAAAATATTGTAATAGAGGGCTGTTATGTGCACGATGTCAATTTTATGTGGAATTACCCCTCGGCACCGCGCGACACCCACCCGTCGGAGGTTGACCTTGAACAGGTCTGCACGCAATACAGGGTGGACGGCAGCAAGTTCGGCAGATATGTTTACAGGCGTTATTCTGCCATAGGCTTCAACAACGACATAATACAAGGGCCGGCGTGGTTTGAAGATATTTGGATTGTCAACAACCGCGTTGTCAATATCGGTAAAATCGGAATCAACGTCTATAATATGTGGAACAATCAGCCCGGTTTCGGATATGGCTATAACAAATATTTGGGCGATGACCTTGCTTTAAATAATGCCGAAAAAAAGCTTGGACGTTTTCCGCACAAAAATGTAACTGCCTACGGCAACTATATCGAATGTCCCGGAGGCGACGGATTGGTGCTGTCGGGAGTAGAGGGCGGAATTATTGACGGAAACGTTTGCTATTATGCCAATTATCTTGGCAGGCCGGGGTATTGGAACGCAGGTATATGGGTATTTGGCAGCCGCGACATCGTAATGCAGCACAACGAAGCGGGCTATACCTATCCGGGCGGCGGCGACGGAGAGGGGTTTGATATTGATAATTCCTGCGTAGACATCGTCTTTCAATACAACTATGCGCACCACAACGAGGGCGGAGGATTGCTGCTCTGCAACAAGACAACAACGCTGACAAAATATAACGCAGACGGCACGGTAGACAAAACGCTGACCGAACCGGGGAAATGGGAAAATAACATTATACGCAACAATATATTTGCCTATAACGGTAATGACCTAAGGTCTACGCGCTCGGCCTTTATTACGATTGCGCGGCAGGTAAACCACGTATATGCCTATAACAATACTGTTATCTTGAGGGACGATATATGGGCGCAGAGCATAATTGAAACCGAAGATAAGAGCGCGGGCGCGGCCTGCCACAGCCATTATTACTACAACAATATATTTTATTCCGCCCAGCCGCTGGATGCAAGATTTACAATTACCATGATGTATGACTATATATTCAGCAACAACCTATATTACAACGTCAGTGAGGAAGGCTTGAATGCAGCCGCGGACGCTCAGGCAATTACCGGTATAAATCCGCTGTTTACATTGCCGGAAGATTTTCGCGGATTAGACAAGCTGGCGGAGTTTGCGCCAGAGGACAGCCGTATATTTACGCTGGGCAAATATTTTAAAAACATGGATAAACTGCGCTATGACATACTCGGCAGCGAAGCAGGAGATGCAGCTTATCTTGGAGCAATAGGCAAGGCAATAGGAGGATAAAATGATGAATAAATTTAAGGCAGGTATATTTTTAATGTGCAGTTTACTGATTTTTGGTGCGGCTATGAGCGCCTGCACGCCCGGCGGCGGTGGCGGAGAGACCAAGCTGCCGGATTACTTGACTTATTATTTCGATGCCGAAAACGGCAATGACGCTAATTCAGGTACGTCTGAGAGTGCGCCAAAGCAGTCGCTTGAAGCAATTTCAGCAGCGGCCGCCACCGCCACAGCTGAAAACCCTGTCAAGCTGCTGTTCAAAAAGGGCAGCCGTTTTGAGGGCAATCTTACGCTTGCGGGCTATGACAGCACAGAAAAGCGTCCGCTGGTGCTGGACTCCTACGGAGAGGGAGAGGGCTATCCAGTGTTTGAGGGCTGGGGCACTGACACCGAGATCAATGCCGTCTTAAGCGTAAAGGACGACAACATCACAATACGCAACCTTGAGATTACCGGGCCTACCGCGTATCAGGGCATATATGTATTGCCGGCAAAGGGCGGAGAGTTCGCCAACGTGGTAATTGAGGGCTGCTATGTTCACGACGTAAATTTCCAGTGGGATTACCCCACAGCCCCAAAGGACACAGACCCGTCCACAATCAATCTTGAACAGGTTTGCCCGGAGACAAGACAGCCGCAAGGCGACAGGTACGGCAGGTATGTCTACAGAAAGTATTCTGCCATATCCTTTAACAACGATACGCTGTCAAGGCCCAGCTGGTTTAATAATGTGACAATACGCAACAACCGCGTGATAAATATCGGCAAGATAGGCATCAATGTATACAATATGTGGGACAACCAGCCGGGGTTTGGCTACGGATACAACAGGTATGCGGGCGAGGACTTGTCCGTCAATAATGCAGAAAAAAAGTTGGGACGCTTTCCGCATACCAACATAACCGCCTACGGAAACTATATGGAATGCACGGGCGGTGACGGCTTGGTGTTCTCGGGCGTAGAGGGCGGCGTGATTGAAAACAACACAAGCTACTACGCCAACTATTTGGGCAGGCCGGGCTTTTGGAACGCCGGAATATGGGTTTTCGGCAGCCGCGACATCCTCATGCAATACAATGAGGCGGCCTATGCCTTCCTCGGCGGCGGCGACGGTCAGGGCTTTGACATTGACAATGCCTGCAGCAACATTACTTTCCAATACAACTATGCCCACCACAACGAGGGCGGCGGACTGCTGCTGTGCAACAACTATACCACGGTATCCGAATACGACAAGGACGGCAATTTGCTTTCCACTGAGAGCAGAAAAGGCAAGTGGGAGAACAACGTAGTGAGAAACAACTTGTTTGCCTACAACGGAATGCCCTCCAATCCTTCCCGGTCGGCTTTTATTACCATAGCCCGTCAAACTGACGACGTATTTGTATATAACAACACCGTGATATTGCGTGACGATATTGCCGGACAAAGCATTATCAATACCGAAGATAAAAATGCCAAGTCACTGTGTTACAGAAATTATTATTACAACAATTTATTCTATTCCGCCACCAACCGCGGCGCAAAATTCACCATTGATATGATGCGGGATTATGAGTTTGACAACAACCTGTATTTCAATGTGGGCACACAGGGGCAAAACGCCATCACCGGCATAAATCCGCTCTTCGAAATAACAGGGGATTTAAAGGGATGGGAAGCTGTAGGCAAGTTTGTTCCCTCGGATGTCCGCGTGTTTTCTGCCGGCGCGGCATTCGCAAACATAACGCCCGCCGCCAAGGACATATTGGGCGAGAGCGTGCAGGGCATTAACTATATCGGCGCTTTCGGAAAGGCAAAATAACCGCATTGAGCGGTCAAACATTTGGAGGCAGGCTGTTTGAGTAAGTTTGCTGCCAAAAAACTACTGAGTTTTTAAGCGGTTATGTACATAGCCGTAATAAAAAAATGGAGGAAAACATGAGAAAGTTTACAAAATTTACGGCCATTGCCGTAATCGCGCTGATGCTCACGGTCACGGCGTTTGCCTGCGGGCCGGCAAAAACGCCCAGCCCCGAGCTTACGCCTGCGCAGGCGGCATACACGCAGGGCACTAATACTGCGCTCAGTTTCACTGTGGATTTGGACGGCGCTGAGTTCCAATCGCTGGAAAGAGGCGGCACAGCAGTGCCGGCATCGGGTTACACACTTTCGGCAACAGAGCTGAAACTGCTCCCCGCGTACCTGGATACGCTGAGTGCGGGTGAGCATACGTTTACCTTTAAAACCGACGGCGGCAACCTGTCCTTTACCGTAACCGTGACCGCAGCTCCGGCAACCGGCGACGGCTATTATCAGTTCGGCGCGGACGAGATGATTATCGCCAAGGGAGTGGTAAGCTATGTTCCTGTGACCGAAGCGGTATACGGCAAAACCGGAGTTTACAAAGAGGTTGTGCAGGGCTGGAACGGCCAAATTGACGCAAGAATGACCACGCACATGGGAGAAAAAGCCGCATGGCCCAATGCTCCCGAGGCTCGCCAGGGTCTTATCGACCTCGGCTATGAATATACAGCAATAACATTTGCCCTGTCGCCCGGTGCGCAGATAGGCGTATACACCTGCCTGCCGCTTAACGATTATATGCTTTCAGGTGAAATCGGCGGCGTTGTGCTGGCTACCGCCAAAGAGGTTGAGGGGGTAACTGTAGAGGGCTCACTTACAAATAATGCAAATTTGAATGACTATCTGTCAGACCCCAATGCAGAGCAAAGAGTGTTTGTATACGCCGACGGCGAGGAACTGTCGGTAGGGGACGAGATCGTCTCAGGCGTATGGTACACAGTTGTTTGGCAGCTTCAGCTTGACCCGGAAGCAGGCATATTTATGCAGGACAGCTATGTAAACGTCTGCCTGACAAACGGCAACAGTAAAGATGTGTATGTTGCAAACGTAAGGTATTACACCGACAACTCGTTTAAGGTTGACTATTCCAGCATACAGCCCTCGCCCTCATTGACGCCATCAAACGCTCAATATACAGTGGGGTCGGGTACGGATTTGGAATTTGCGCTTGACCTTGACGGCGCCGCATTCAACTCGGTTGAAAAAGCCTCCGTCGCTCTTGCAGAGGGCAACTACAGCTTGAGCGGTACGGAATTTAAACTCAAAGCAGCCTATCTGGATACCTTAGAAGCAGGCAGCCATTCCTTTGTGATAAAGACAAGCGCGGGCAATCTGTCATTGGCGGTGGAAATCATTGTTGTGGTTCCTCAGCCTGCGGTCACCCCGGGACAGGGCGCATACACGCTCGAGTCGGGAACGGACGTGGTGTTTGCGCTTGACCTTGACGGCGCAGCATTTGAAGCCATAGAGCAGGGCGGCACAGCAATTGCAGAAAGCGCCTACACGCTTGAGGGTACGGTTCTTACGATAAAATCGTCTTACTTAGAGACACTGGAAGACGGAGATTACATCTTTGCGGTCAAGACGGATGCCGGCGATGTTGATTTTACAATAAAGATTACCGCCGCAGCATATGTGCCCGTTCCCGAGCTTACGCCAGACGCCGCAACATACAACCTGTTTTCCGGATATGACCTCAGCCTTGGCTTAGACCTTGACGGCGCGACACTTGAGAGCATTACGCTTGACGACGTTGCAGTTCCCGCAGAAAATTATGCAGTGGAAACTCAAAGCCTCAAGCTGCTCGCATCCTATCTCGACACGCTGGCAGCGGGTGAGTATGAGTTCTCCATGGTCACAAGTGCGGGAAGCGTACCCTTTACCGTGACTGTTGTGCTGCTTGATGATTACTATTCATTCGGCGCGGACGAGATGATCAAGATTGACACCAATGCCGCCACTTATGCAGCGGAAGATGATGAGGTGTATGGAAAAACAGGCGTATACGCATTTACAAGCAGTGGTTGGAACGGGCAAGTTGACGCTAAACAGACCACACACAGAGGGTCTTCTGCGCCTTTCGCTACAGCGGAGGCAGCTCGGAAAAACGCAAAAAATGTGGGTTATAAATATACCGCACTTACAATAGCACTTTCCGACGACGCATTAATAGGCATTTATGTGACTATGCCTAACGGCGACAGCGGCGGCATTATTTTAAAGGCCGGCTCCCAGATCAGCTATAACATTCGGGTTACCGAGGAATACAAGAGCAAATTCAAGGTTTATGCGGACGGAAACGAAATCACAACCGAAACCTTGCAGGCAGGCGTTTGGTACACCGTGGTATGCGAACTGATGATAGATACTTCGCAAGCAGCTCAAGGCGAAAACAGCTTCTTTGACGTAGGCATGACCAACGGAAACGGCAAGAAAGTTTATGTCAGCGAAGTGCGATATTACACAAACGACACGTTCAAAACAGATTACGTAACCGAGGAATAATAAGCTGATATCTTTTAGGAAATCGTCTAAATAGGAATAAGCGTAGGGGCGGGGAAAGTGCAGTAACGGCTCTTTCCCCGCCGCTTACCAAAATCAGAATCCAAGCAATGTCCATGGAGGTTTAACAATGAAAAAATTCATACCCGTGCTTTTGGCGATATGCATACTGCTTTCCGCAGCGGCCTGCGGCGAAGATCCGCCCGCTGATGACAACAAAATAGTTATATATACAGGCGGCAGCACTGAGTTTATCTGGAAAGAAGGTTCAGCTGAAGCCGAGGTAATACAGGCCGTAGAGGCGGCTTTCTACGCCGATACGGGCATAGAGGTGGACTTTGAGGTCAACTATATGGGCAAGGACATGAAAGATAAGGTGTCCACAGCGCTGAGCGGCGGCTCGCAGGTAGACCTCATGATCTCGCACACTGGCGGCGGCGCGGGCGTGGACGACTGGATTTTTGCCGGAAGATATTATGCCGACCTTTACAATTTGATAGACGACTATGGCTCCAATATAATCACCAATTCCGTGTGGACGGACGGCAGCATCTCGCTCAATGCGCTTGAGCGCTTGCGCGTGTCCACGGGCGAAATTATCGGCTTTCCGTCGGTAATAAGTCCGTATAAATTCGGCATTCTTGTAAGAAAAGACTGGATGGAGGCCTGCGGCTATACGGACGACCCCGCAAAGGTATCCCAAGGCTTTATTCTTGTGGATAACCTCGTGCGCTATGAGGAGATGGCTCTGGCTATGAAGGACCGGTACGACCTCAATTATGCCTCAACAGGCGCTATTTTTGACCTCGAAAAGGCCGGGCTTGTGGGCGCTTTCGGGCTGGAGGCGGGCTACTATACCAACACCGTATACAACTATAACGACGTAAATTATGTGATTCCCGGCGGCGGACAGCGCGAGTACGGGCATATACTTGAACTGGAGAACAGATGGGCTAAAAACGGTGTAATCAACGCCTCGGGCGACAGCGTGTTAATCGACCAAGGCGAGTCCGAGTTTGTTGCCGGCACAACGGGCATATTCTATCAGGATCCCACCATCACTCACCTTATAAAGGTTGCCAGACTGTGCAAAGCGGCCAACCCTGAGGCAGAGTTCACCGTGCTGGGCGCGCTGGCCAAGGACGGAGACAGCACAGATAAGGGCTTTATGCGAAATTCTGTTGCAACATTCGCCGCCTGCGTGCTCAACTCCTCCAAGCGCGCCGAGACAATTGTAAAGTTTGTGGACTGGATGTACAGCGACCCCGACAACTACCTGCTCTGCCAATTGGGCATAGAGGGCAAGCATTGGCAAAACAACGGCGACGGAACCTACTCCTACCTTGCGCCGTACAGCATTACAAACATACCTTATTCCGGAGTGTGTGCGTTGGTGGAAAACCAAAACGTAGCAAACCTTAGGCTTGCCGAATATTCTGCTGAGGAGCTTGAATGGATAGCCACGGCCGCGGACAAGACAAACTATATCAACAACCCTCTTGTGGACGTGCTGCTGTGGACAACGGACGAAACCCTAAACACGCAGCTTTGGTCATCGTATGCCGCCATAAGCACGTATTGTAATCTCGCATGGAGGGGCAGAAGAACCGAGGGGACACTGGCATCGGGTTATGTCGCCCAAACGGATGAGTTCATGACACTGATCTCCGAGCGCGGCATAGCCATGTACGAGCTAAACAACAGGCTTCAAGGCGCACTGACATGGTGAGAACCCTTATAGCCGCAGGCGCAGTGCTTGCATTTATTGAATTTTACTCGCTGGGTGTATGGGCGGCGGCAAAAAAGGCGGGTGAACGCCGCTGCGGGCTGGCGTTCATTCCCTTCTATGCGTTCTATCTGACGGGAAAAATGACCGGTGAGTTTACAATACTGACTATCCCCGTCAAAAAGTACCACGGATTTATGCTGGTAATCACACTGCTTGGCTTGGGCGCGCATCTGTATGCCAGCTGGGGCGCCACAGGGCTTCCTGCTGTTTCCTCGGAAGCCCTGTGGCAAATCATGTATATAGTTTTTGTGCTGGCGGCAGGTCTTGCGTATATATCTCTTTTGACTTCCTCACGAAAGTTCTACAGGAGGTTCAACATCGCGCGGGAGAATTTATTTGTTCTGCTGTCTGTGGCGATAGTCACACTGCCCTTGCTGTACATTGCCGCAAGCAAAAATCCGCCGCGCCCGCTATCGGAGATGTACTGAAAAACAGCGCAGTCACATCCTGTTGCGGAAAGCAGAGGGCGGTTTTTTGTACCATTTTTTGAACAGCCTGGAAAAATAGCGCGGGTCTTCTATACCCACTAAGTCGGAAATTTCCTTGATTCCGAGTCCTGAGCTCATCAAAAGCTCCATGGCCTTTGACATCTTGCAGTTTAGTAGGTATTGGTGCAGGGAAAGTCCGGTGTGCTTGACTATGAGCGCATTGATGTAATTGGGGTGATAGCCAAAGCGGTTGCTTATTTGCTCATTGGTAAGGTTTTCTTTGAAGTTGTCCTGGATGAAGTTGAGGATTTCATTCATCAGCCCGTCCGTCTTTCCGTAAAATTCGTTGCTGCCAAGGCGCAGCACCTCGAGCAGAATCTCCGACAGCAAGGCGTTGGTTTTGATACGGTAATACTTGAGCTTTTTGTTATACTCATCGCGCAGCGATACAATCAGGTTTAGCAAGTTGGGCGCATCGGGCAAGTATACCACGCCGTTGAAAGCGGCATGGTCGTCAAAGATAACCGGCCTGCCTATTACCGCGTCGCTTTTATATTCAGAGATATGATCCGGCGGAACGGGAATAGTCAGATGCCTTGAACGGTTCGTGTAGTCAAAGTTGCAGGTGATACACTGCATGGTGTCCTCGCTGGTATATGTATACACATTGCCCGGGCGCCACATCAAAAAAGTGTTTGCATTCATTGAATACACTTCGCCGTCAACGGTTACGGTGCCGCTTCCGTTGACGCAAAAATAGAAGCGCATATCATAACTGCACATGTCCTTGCGCCCATCGGTCACGGTAAGGTCGCCGGAAAAACGCACAAACGGCGTAATCCATTCAATGTTCATAAAACATCCTCCCGCTATATCGCTTTAATTCCAGTATAGCACATAACGCAGACAATTTAAATTATTTTGACGGAAATTATATCACTAACAGGAGACTTTGACAACATGAAAAAGATTGATGTCTATGCCTATTACTTTCCCAATTGGCATCCGGATAAACGCAATGACGAGTGGCACGGGAAAGGATGGACGGAGTGGGAGGTTGCCAAGTGCGCACGCCCGCGCTTTGACGGGCACGACCAGCCCCGAGTGCCCGTGTGGGGATACGAGGACGAGTCCGACGCCAAGGTAATGGCAAAAAAAATCGATGCGGCAAAAGAGCACGGCATAGACGGATTTATATTTGACACCTATTGGTACGAGGACGGGCCATATCGGGAAAGGGCGGTGGATGAGGGATTCCTCGGTGCACCCAATAACCAAAAAATAAAGTTTGCATTGATGTGGTGTAACCACGACGCAATATATGCCCATCCCGCGCCGCGCACAGGCGTACCGGTGTTAAAAAGCGGTATTGTGACCGAAAAAGCCTTTGTGGGCATGACAGACCGTTTCATAAATCATCACTTTCACCGCCCCAACTATATCCGGGTTGACGGCAAGATTCTCTTTATCATCTACAACGTGCTCATGTTCATGAAGGGCATGGGCGGCGAGGCTGAGGCGCGCCGCGTGCTGGATGATTTCCGCAGCCGCGTGCGCGATGCGGGGCTAGGTGAGCTTCAGCTTGCCACTGTGCCGGCGATTATCGAGCATCTGCAAAAGCCTGAGGACAGGCCTGAGATAAACCGTCTGCTAAAATCTTTGGGCATAGACGAGGGGGTGCGCTATTGGTGGGATATGAAAAACATAGGCGCGCTCACCATGGATTACAAGGACTATGCGGATTCCGGCATCAAAAGCTTTTTGGGCGACGAGACTTTCTATGACATGCCCATGAACCCTACGGTGGTAAACGGATTGGATCAAAGTCCGCGTACTATACAGTCCGATATATACGAGGTGACCGATATATATCCATATTACACCATTATTGACAAATGCAATGTAGAGGACTTTGAGCGTGCGCTGTACGAGGCAAAAGCGTTTTTATCCCGCAAGGAGAGCAGGGCGCATTTTCTCACAGTCACCTCTTGGAACGAGTGGACAGAGGGCAACTACCTTGAACCGGATACCAAATTTGGTTACGGATATTTAGAGGCAATAAAAAAGGTATTTGGGAAGTAGGAAGACAAAGATGATGACCAGAAAAACAAAAGTTACAGCAAGAATAGGTATATTTGCCGTTGCGCACGGCACATATTGGGCACAGTTTGAGGGGCTTTTTGACCGCTTAATGGGTTACCATGCCGAACTTTGCAAAAAGGTGCGGGATATGGGCGTAGAGGTTGTGGATTTCGGCATGATCGACACCAGTGAAAAGGCGTTTGCGGCCGTAAAACAAATGAAGGCAGGGGACATTGACATGCTGTTTTGCAATATGTCCACCTACGCTACATCGTCGGTGTTTGCCCCCATAATACGTGCGCTTGACGTTCCCATGGTGCTTATTGCGCTGCAGCCGAGAAGCTCAATGGACTATACCCGGGCGGATACGTTCATGCAGCTGGAAAACGACAGCATCTGTTCAGTGCCCGAGTTTACGGGTGTGGCTGTGCGGATGGGCAAAAAGGTGAACGATGTCATCATCGGCACTCTGCGCGGAGATTCAGCCGCAGATGCCGCCATTGCCGATTGGTGCGACGTGGCCAAAGTGCTGCGCTCATTAAACGGCGCGCGTCTGGGGCTTATGGGGCACGTTTTGGAGTCTATGTACGATATGCACACCGACCCCACGTCAATTACCGCCGCGTTTGGAGTGCACGTGCCGCTGATAGAGATAGATGATGTTGTTGCTGTCTACAATCAGGTGACGGATGCCGAGATTGCCCAAAAAACACAGCTTATCGAGCGTGAATTTGATATGCCAGACCCCAAGAGCGATTCTTTGACCAGAAAACTGACGCGGGAGGACTTGTTTCAGGCGGCAAAGACGGCCGCGGCGCTTGACAGGCTGGTGGAAAAATTCCGTTTGGACGGCATGGCGTATTATTACGAGGGACAGGAGGGCAGCATACAGCGGCAGATCGCTTCGTCCTTTATAGTGGGCAACTCAATACTCAATGCGCAGGGCATTCCCATGTGCGGAGAGTTTGACCTCAAAACCAACGTGGCAATGTTTATCATGGACAGGCTGGATATAGGTGGCAGTTTTGCCGAGCTACATCCCTTTGATTTTGACGACAATGTAATACTCATAGGGCATGACGGCCCTCATCACCTCAAGATTGCCGACGGAAAGCCCGTGCTTCGTTCGCTCATAAAGTACCACGGCAAGCCGGGGGCGGGCGCATCTGTGGAGTTCAAGCTCAAGGTAGGGCCGATAACCATGCTCGGCATAACCCAAAACGCCGACGGCAGCTATAAATTTGTCATAGGCGAGGGCTATTCCAAAGCCGGCCCCATACCGCCCACGGGCAACAGCAACACGCGCGGCAGTTTTCCTCCC
>CAZPMG010000058.1:9606-11803 GCA_964587785.1 uncultured Clostridia bacterium | reverse complement strand
ACTAAAAGCGGCATATTGTTATATACAGTAAATAAACTTACAATAATATTTTGTTTTTATAATATAGTAAGCCATAAAAACAAAAAATATTGTTCTTTTGCTTCTTTTCAATCATGAAAAGAAGCGGGGGGTGCGGGGGCAGAGCCACCGCAAAAGCTTACATAGCACGACAAAAAGCACAGCCGCCTTAAAGCAACAGCATAATACTCCCTATTTACCAAGGCAGAACTTAGAAAATATCTCGTCTATTATATGCTCGGACGCGGTAACTCCGGTTATCTCACCGAGTATCTGCCACGCCTCGCCAAGCTCAGCCGCCAATATATCCGCGGTCTTGATTTCAAACCCCCGCAGCGCCTCATCCAGCACAGAACCAGCGCGCCGCACCGCGTCGAAATGCCGCTCATTCGTCAGCACCAGCCCGCTCTTGATATCCCCCGCGCCCGCCGCGTCAAGCACAGCCGCGCGCAGCCTGTCCAAGCCCTCACCGGTTACTGCAGATACCCAAAGCTCATCTGTAATGCTTGCCGTGCTCTCAACCGACGCTGCACCATTGCCCGCGCCCGCACTTGTTTCCGCAGTTGATTCTGCGCCCGCGCTTTTTCCTGCGCACACTGCCGCTTCAGCTTTATGCGAATGTATATCCGCCTTAGACCTCAACACAATCAGCGGCTTTCCCTCGGCAAGCCGGCAAATTCGCTCAAACTCGCCGTCGTCACCGTCCTCGCGCACGGCAATGACAATATCCGCGCGTGCGGCAGCCGTAAGCGTGCGGTCAATCCCCAGTTTTTCCACGCGGTCGCCGCTCTCACGCAGCCCGGCGGTGTCCCAGAGCACCACGCGCACGCCCTGCCATTCGGCCTCGCCCTGCAAGGTATCGCGCGTAGTTCCGGCGACTTCCGTCACAATGGCGCGGTCCTCGCCCAGCAGACGGTTGAACAGACTGGACTTGCCGGCGTTCGCCGCGCCGCACAGCACCACCTGCAGCCCGTCGCGCAGCTTAGAGCCCGTGCGGTAGCTGTCGGCAATGCGCCGCAGCCTGCCCGCAGCATCCAAAAGTTTCTGCCGCGCAGCAGACATATCCGCGGCGGGAAGATCCTCCTCGGGATAATCCAGTCCGGCCTCCACCATGCTGAGCACGTCGGTAAGCGCCTGCTGGCAAAAGCTTACCTGTTTAAACAGCTCGCCGTCCAGCAGCTTTTCCGCGGCGGCGGCCTCGGCGGACGAACGCGCAGAAATCATGCCAGCCACGCCCTCGCAGGACGAAAGGTCAAGTTTGCCGTTTAAAAACGCGCGACGCGTGAACTCTCCGCACTCGGCCATTCTCGCGCCCGCGGCAAGGCAGCTGCGCAGCGCGCCCTCCATTACCTCGATGCCGCCGTGACAGTGCAGCTCGGCCATGTCCTCACCGGTATACGACGCCGGCCCGTAAAATTTGACGCACAGTCCCCTGTCAAAAAAACCGCCGCAATCAATCTTTCCGTAAACCATCATCCGGGCCTCCAGCGCAGCAAACGCTTTACCTCCTGCCGCAGTAAACACTTTTGCGGCAACCTCAAAGCAGTTGCTGCCGCTCAGCCTGACAATGCCCACGCCCGCGGTCTCGCGCCCGGTGGCAATGCCGGCAATACAGTCGTTTTTATACATAACTAAATTCCTTGTAATATCTTAAACTCATAAGCAATAGCCTAAGCTCAAACGTGTGCGGGCTGTAACTGACCGCAAAAACCAAATAACTTTGCTTAAGTAAATACTGATTGCAAGCAACTAACCCGATAACTGTTATAAATGCACTGTTTTGCTGAGTGTTTGCTGTCATGTCGCATGCTATTCAAACCTTTTGTGGTAGTGCTATCTCATTGCTGTGTAATAACATTATGCCGCATGCCGCTTTTATCTACAGCTCCCCAGTCCAAAGGGAGAGGCCTCGTTAGCGGTGGAGGACATTGTCTAGGCCCAAGTTTTAAAGTGACTTTCCCAAACTGCCATTATATGCTTGCCAACCACTTTGCGGAGTGTTTGCCCCCGCACCCCCGCTACTTTCTTATATAGTCAATTATCTTGAAAACAATTATAGCAGATTTCGCAAGCAAACTTGCTTGCTGTCCGGCTTTGTCACGATAAGACTATGCGCGGATATTAAAGGCGGCGTTCGTGCTGCCTGGCTTGCTGAAAGCAAGCCGCTGCAAAAGTTGTT
>CAZPMG010000058.1:7604-9506 GCA_964587785.1 uncultured Clostridia bacterium | reverse complement strand
TGGCGCAGGTATATCATGAGCACGGACACATCCGCCGGAGATACGCCGGTTATATTAGCCGCCTGCGCGAGGTTTGCCGGGCGGATTTTGTGAAGCTTTTGCCGCGCCTCCATACTTAGCCCCTTGATGTCCAGATACGGTATATTTTCGTCAAGCGGCGTCCTTTCCGCGGATTTCAGGCGGTCAATTAGCTCCTGCTGGCGCTTTAAATAGCCGGAATAGCGTATTTCATTGCCCACATACTCGGCGACCGGGCGCGGATAACTGCCCAAATCAAAGGTTTCAAGCAGCATATGAATGTCTATACCCGGCCGCAGCAGCATATCGCGAAACTTAAGGCCTCCACCGCTCACGCTTTCGCCCTGTCGTTCAAACAGCGCAGCATAATCCTTTGGCGAACACACCGCCTCCAGCGCCTGCATGAGCTGCTTTACCTGCTTTTGCTTGGTTTCCAGCAGCCTTACGCGCCGTTTTTCCGCAAGCCCAACCTGCCGGGCAACCGGCGTCAGCCGCACGTCTGCGTTGTCTTGGCGCAGCGAAAGCCTGTATTCCGCGCGCGATGTCATCATGCGGTATGGTTCGGGAGTACCCTTGGTAACCAAATCGTCGATGAGAACGCCTATATACCCTTGCGAACGTGAAAGCACGAGCGGCGGCTTGCCCTTAAGCGCAAGCGCAGCGTTGATTCCCGCAACAAGACCTTGTGCGGCAGCCTCCTCATAGCCCGAGCTGCCGTTTATCTGCCCGGCGGCGTACAGCCCGGAAACGGCCTTGCTCTCAAGCGTAAGCCTAAGCGCAGTTGCATCAATGCAGTCATACTCAATGGCATAGGCATAGCGCAGTATGCGCACGTCTTCAAGCCCGGGCACACTGCGGTACATCTCCAGCTGAATTTCCACGGGCAGCGACGTGCTCATGCCCTGCACGTACATCTCGTCAGTGCCCCTGCCCTCCGGCTCAATAAACAGCTGGTGCGAGGTTTTGTCGGCAAACCGCACGATTTTATCCTCTATCGACGGACAATACCGTGTGCCCGTGCCCTCAATCAGCCCGCTGTACATGGGCGCGCGGTGCAAGTTTGCCCGTATAATATCGTGCGTGCGCGTCGTGGTATAGGTAAGGTAACAGGGAACGTCCGGCCGTTTGAGCGTCTTTCCCTCGTTTAAAAAGGAAAAACTTGTGTTGCCGCCGTCTCCGTACTGCGGTATGAGCTTAGAAAAATCCAGGCTCTTGCGGTCTACGCGCGCAGGCGTGCCTGTCTTAAACCTTCTGACCTCGAACCCCAGCTGCTGCAGCGACCTGGTAAGCGCGGTCGCAGCCAAAAACCCTGACGGCCCTCCCGGCTGCTTGCTCTCACCTATAATTATCTGTGAGCGTAGATACACGCCGCAGCAGAGCACCACTGTTTTTGCGCGCAAAACCTCTCCAAATGCGGTTTTTACGCCGGTTACACGCCTTTTTTGCGTGTTTTCGCCGTCAAAACCCGGGTTTTCCGTCAAAATCTCAGCCGCCTCACTCTGTATGAGCGTGATGTTCTGTTGTCTTTCCAGCAGCAATTTCATGTTACGATGATACAGGTATTTGTCCGTTTGACAGCGCAAACTCTGCACTGCGGCGCCCTTTCCGGTGTTAAGCGTCTTGATTTGCAGCAATGTTTTATCCGCGGCAACGCCCATTTCCCCGCCCAAAGCGTCGATTTCGCGCACCAAATGCCCCTTTGCCGTGCCGCCAATAGACGGATTGCACGCCAAAAGCGCTATGTTTTCCAGTGATACGGTGAGCACGGCAACACTGCAGCCCATACGCGCAAGCGCAAGCGCGGCCTCGCAGCCGGCGTGCCCTGCGCCCACTACTATTGAATCAAAAGTTCTGTCTGTCATATACACTCTGTAAATGTTTCAC
>CAZPMG010000058.1:5186-7504 GCA_964587785.1 uncultured Clostridia bacterium | reverse complement strand
CGAAAAAATCCAAAAACTTTGCAAAAAACGGCGTCAAAATCGCTCTCAGCGCGTCTGAGCGGCAAAAAAATTCGCGAATTCGGGTATCTTTGCCGCTCAAAAACTGATAAAAATATGTTTCCAAAAAATCTTAGCTATCGCGTTATATGCGCCGCTATAAAATACAAGGTCGGAAACATGGCGGCTGTAATGCTGTATCTATATATTTCTGCTCTGGCCGCCCTGTTGCCCAGTTGCCCAGTTGCCCCGCTCTACAGCGGGCTCTTTCTCTCCAAGCCTTTGCCGCGCGGGTATCCCTGCGGAGTGGGCTTAATTTTTTCCAGAACCAATATCCCGCGGTGCTCCGCAGCGCCGGGCAGTGTGTATGAGTGCGTGCGGCTGTGCCGTGCGCCCAACAGTTCCAGCGCTCTGCCCGCTTCCTGCAATTCCTCGTTGTACAGTCCCTTGTATGCCAGAAAAGCTCCGCCGGGTTTTACCAGCGGCAGCGCGTACTCGCACAGCGTGCTAAGCCTTGCCAGCGCGCGCGCGGTGACAATTTGGTACTGCTCGCGGTGCTGTGGGGCTGTGCCGGCGTCCTCAGCGCGTATATGAATGGCGCGGCAGCCCTTAAGGTCCAGGCGCCCTATTACTTCGTTTAAAAAACCTATGCGCTTGTTCAGGCTGTCCATGAGCGTAAAATCCACGTCCGGACGCAAAATTTTAAGCGGAATGCCCGGAAATCCCGCGCCGCTGCCTATATCAGCCGCTCTCGCGCTGCTTGGAATGAGCTGCGCGCCCTCGACGCTGTCTAAAAAATGTTTGGATACAATTTCCTCCGGCTGCGTAATCGCCGTAAGGTTCATTCGCGCGTTCCACTCAAGCAGCAGTCCGGCATATTGGCTAAGCTGCTCGGCCTGCCCGCTTGTAAGCTCTCTGCCGTGGTCAAAAAATGTTTTTAATATGGTCTCTGTCATGCGCATAATTATAACACAAAGCATTGACAAGTTCAAATACAATCAAACTTTTTGCGCAAATAACCGGCAAATTTGCTATGCTGCGGCTGTTTGAGCGGCTACACCGTGCAAAAAACTGCCGCAATGTTTCACGTGAAACATTGCGGCAGTACTGTTACTATAGATAGTTACCTTAATAACAAATACCATGATTTCATATGTAACAAACAATATGCTTGCAGTATTATATACTTATAACAAAAAGCCACCGATATACTGCAGTGGCTTTTTGTCATAATGAGATAATAAAGTTTTGCTATAATTGTGATTTATCGGCTCGCGTGCCGCATTTCATTATTATTAGCGGCAGTCAAACTCAGTATGTTTGAGCGCAATATAAGCCGCACAAACGCTTTTTGTTAGCAATTATGCCGGTTAACCGCCCGAGCCGAACAGATTTTGTAGCAGCGACTCTATATCGAGGTTGGCTGTTATCCACGCCGGCAGGGGATTGTTTATATACAGCCAGTTGGTAAACGTTGAGTCCTCAATGGCGTTTAAAACCACGGAATCGGGATTTGACAGGAACAGCGACACGCCGGTGAGCAGCACTATTACAATCAGCAGCCCCTGCAGCAATCCGAATACCATGCCCAGCAGTCTGTCCAGAGAGCGCAGCGCGCCTACTTTCAGCAAAGTTGCGTCCAAAATCTTTTCGATTATGTATACGGCAAGGCGAATCAGAACAAAGAGAATGAGCACAGCTATGACGGAAAGACCAAAGTCGGCGAGCACGGGGGAGAGTATGCCGGCGACGGTCTGGCCGTTTGTAACGCCCTCGAGATTGAGCGCGTTTGCAATGGCAACAGATATGCTCTCTGCCATGGATTCGGGAATCTTCAAGCTGAGCAGCGCGGTCTTAAATTGCTCAGCGACATTGCCGTCTGTTATGGGCTCGGAAAAACCGGGAATACCGCCTATCCAGCCGGAAACAATGTTTTGCGCGGTGGAAACCACGCCGCCGTTAAACAGCCCGTCCACAAATTCAATAAAGGGCTGCGCCAAGAAATACGCCGCGATGAGTGACACCACGGTGCCCACAAGCGCCAAAACACCCTTTAAAAAGCCCTTTGCCATGCCGATAATCAAAAAAATCAGCAGGATTGCGGCTACAATAATGTCAACTATGGGTAATCCGTCCACTTTTGTTCTCCTTATGTAATAAAAACACAAACATATGTTCGCATATCTTTGGCGCCGGGAAAAACCCCGGTATGTATTGATAACCGCTTTGCAGAGCTTTAAGCAATTTTTTATGTGTGGCAATCAGGTCAAGTCCGGCAAAAGCAAAAATATATATATTGTATTTGTATCAGTGCTTGCTCC
>CAZPMG010000058.1:3720-5086 GCA_964587785.1 uncultured Clostridia bacterium | reverse complement strand
TCAAGTCCGGCAAAAGCAAAAATATATATATTGTATTTGTATCAGTGCTTGCTCCCGCTTTTCTGCTCCAAGCGCCGGATAAGCCCGCGCTCCCCGCTTTTCTGCTCCAAGCGCCGGATAAGCCCGCGCTCCCCGCTTTTCTGCTCCAAGCGCCGGACAAGCCCGCGCTCCCCGCTTTTCTTCTCCAAGCGCCGGGTAAGCCCGCGCTCCACGCTTTTCTGCACCAAGTGCCGGGCAAGCCCGCGCTCCCCGCTTTTCTGCAACTTATCGCGGCGTTAATATATATTATAACAAATTGATGCAAAACGTCAATAATTTTTCACGGCTGCGCAAAAACTGCATGGCGGTATACGCTTGCGGCAAAGTGTCAATAATGACTACAGCAAGCCAAAACGGCTGCGGCAAAACCCAAGCGGAGAGATATACCCACATGGAACTTAGCGTCAGCATTTACGCAAAAGACACACAGGCAGCTGCTTTTACCGCGGCAAAACAGCTGCTTTCCGACAGCGCGCAGCTGCCGGTGATACTGTGCATCGGCAGCGACAAGGTAACAGGCGACTGTCTTGGCCCTATGGTGGGGCACTTGCTCACGCGCCGCCACAACGTGCCCGCGTATGTATACGGCACAATGGAGTTTCCCGTAACCGCAAAAAATCTCGCCGCGGCGCTGTCGTTCATTCACACCGTGCACAGGGGTGCGAGGGTGCTTGCAATTGACGCCGCGCTGGGCAATGCCAAGGACATCGGAATGCTGTTTTTCCGCAGGCAGGGGTTATATGCGGGCAAGGCCGTGGGCAAGGAGTTCCCGCTTGCGGGCGATTATTCGGTGACCGCAGTGGTAAACAGCGGCGGAGAAAACGACGGCTCAAAGCTGTTTTCTACCAGCATGTACACGGTAATACGCCTTGCAGAGCAGCTCGCCTCGGCCATAAGCGCAGCCTGCACGGAAAAGAGGCAGCTGCACGCAGGCGCCGCTGTGTAAGTTGCCGTATACAAGTCGGCGTGGAACACTGACAGCAAAGCAATTCGTTATATCAATATAATAATATTGCGAGCGCAGACAAAGTTGCTTTAAAATCGCTGTTTGCGCTTTTTTATTAGAAACAGACTTTTTGCCGGCATAGCCATTCACTTGGTAAACGCAATGTAAATTGACAACAATTTCACAAAACAGTTCTGCCGCCGCCTGCTTGGGCGGCTTTTTTGTGCAAAAATATATATAAGTGGTCGAATATATAAGCGCATATATATAAGGATAAAACGCACCTGCAACTGCGCATATATATAAGGATAGAAAGCACCCGCGCCCGCGCATATATATAAGGATAAAAGGTAACCGCAACTGTGCATATATATAAGGATA
>CAZPMG010000058.1:0-3620 GCA_964587785.1 uncultured Clostridia bacterium | reverse complement strand
ATAGAGAGGGCGAATTATTGAAAGACAGAGAACAGCTTAAGCTCAGCGCGGACGGCGGCGACAGGGCGGCGCAGCTCGAGCTTGGCGCAGCGCTGCTGAGGGGCGAGGGCGGCCCGCAAAATATTCAGCAGGGCATACATTACTTAAAGCTGGCGTGCGCTTACGGGGATTCTGCGGCGGCGTACGAGTTAGGCGCGTATTACCACGGCGAACGCGATGCGGTAAACGCGTTTTTCTGGTACGGCGAGGCGGCCGCGCGCGGGCACGGGCTGTCGCAGTATTGTCTGGGCGCGCTGCACGAGCGCGGAGCGGGCGCTGCCGCAGACAGGACAAGGGTAATTCCGCTCTACAGGTCGGCGGCGGGGCAGGGAGTGCTTGCCGCACAGGTGGCCTTAGCGCGAGTATACCTTGAGGGTAAACTTGCTCCGATTGACCATGCGCAGGCGTTTGCCTGGATGGAAACCGCCGCACAGGGCGGTGACTTTCAGAGCGCACATTATCTGGGCGGAGTGCTTTTGCACGGCGGGCTGGGCAGGCACGCCGATGCCGCACAGGCGCTCAGGTGGTACGAACAGGCGGCGCGCTTTGCAGGCAGCGACGACCAAGCGGAGGCCGCAAGAGCGGGCGTTTCTGCCGCAGCCGCAGCAATCGCAACCGCAGCCGCAGCCGCGGGGATGTATCCGCCCTCATATGCAGCGCCGCCCTACCAAGGCTTTGGCGCGCATACGCAGGCGGCTGACGGTCAGCACGCTGTGCGCACGCAAGCCGCAGATTTTATAAATCAAACCGCCGCCTCAGAAAGCGCACAGCCAGGCGCAGGCGGGAGCTTTTCGGAAAACTTAAATCAAAGCGCAAACGCCTACAAAAACGCTGAAACCGCCGCAAGCAATAGCTCAAGCCAAGCGGGGGGAAGTTCAAGCCAACCAGGCGGCGCGGGGACAGCCAATGCAGGCGCATATTCCGGCGCAAACACATACAGTTATAACGCAAACTTCCAGCAGTCTTATTCACAGTACGCGCCGCCGTACGGGCAGGCGTATTACGGCGGATACGGCTATGCGCCCCGCCCGGCGGAAAAAAAGCTGGGGCTTGCGATTGCATCAATGGTGCTGGGCATAATAAGCCTGTTTATGTTTTACACAGGCGCGCTTGCCGGCATTCCCGCAATAATCATGGCCGCGCAAAGCAATAAGAAATACGGCAAAAACGGCATGGCAATCGCCGGGCTTGTAACGGGAATAATCTCCACAGCTATAACCGCAATGTTTGTTATACTTGTGATGACTGTGCTGCGGTTTACGCTTTAAACACTTAAAGCTCTATTGATTTTATTTTCTTACAGTTATAAGTTGGCGTAAAGCTGCGTTGAAGTGCGGTTGTTCCGCAAATTAAGTTCGCGAGGCGGCAGTTGAAGTTACCGGTATTTAACCCTTAAGGAAATAAAGGAGGGAGATATGAGAAAAGCATTGAGCGGCTTGTTGGTTGCGGTGCTGGTGTTGACGGTGCTTACAGCGTGCAAAGGGACAGAGACGCAGGAGACACGTGCGCTGAAGTCAGTTGCGTCGGACATAAAACAAACAATCAGCATACTAAAGACGCAGGCGGAGGCCGTGCCGCCCTTTCAAGACGAGGAGCGGTCAGCTTTGTTCTCCCAAAGCAGCGATGCGTTTAATGAGATTAAAAACGGCAACATCTATACGCTTATGTTGGTGTGGTTTTTTGAAAACACTGACGGCGCACAGCTGGACGTTGTCTATTTGCACAGCGACGAACAGGGAGAGCTCCGGTTGCTGTTGCGGCGGCAGGACTCTGTTGTAACGGCGGAGACGCTGTGGGAACAGGACGGTGCATCCTGTTATTTAAAGATCACTGCCGACTATGACTTTGACACGCGCACAGTTCGCGGCTTTGCTGCCGGGCTGCTCAATCAAGACGCCACAATAACGCAGTATATTCAAGCGGAGCGGCAACGCTCAGGGCAGATAAGCGTGCGCAAGTACCAGCAAGCGCCCCACCCTGAATGGTTTGTAATCACGAGCTTTTCCGGAACGGACAGCAGCTATGTAGTGGAGTCTGAAATTACAGACGCCGATTACAGCCAGAAATTGGCAGAACAACGCCTATACGGGCAAAAAACCGCTTCTGTTGAGGAGCATATAGAGGATTTAAAGACCGGACTTGTGCAGGGGCGCGCAGACTTTTCCGCCCTCGACGCGCAGCCAAAGACTTTTAACTTAAGCAAGGCGGCAAAATACGCAGCGGGATTTGGCACGCCCGGGCATTTAGTTAATGAGACGGGTGGATTTAACGGTAAGACGCTTTCGGTAATTTTTTATTTGAACGGGCAAATTTTAGAAAACCACCGCCAAGAATATGTATATGAAGCGGCGGCGGCATGGGAGAAAAATAAGGACATTACCGGCGATTTAGGGAAAAATATGTATGTTTTTCTGGGTGTTATGCCAAGCTCGACACTGTACACAGACAGCGGACAATACGAGGTTTTGGGCTGCTATCTCGACGAGGATTTTTCACAAGAGGTGGAAAGCGGCAAAACCATATATATACCGGAGGATGCTTACGTGGTGAAAGTGTATATAAAGGCCGAAAAATTATCCGGCTAAACCAAAAAAACAATGCAAAGAGCATGAGATGCGTCAATGCGCGCATCAAGGGGACGCAGTAATTGAAAAAAGTATTTATTGTTTTTTTAAGTTTTATTTTAGCGGCTGTCAGTTTGGCAGGCTGCGATAATAGTTCAACAATATCAACAACCCCGCCGCAATAAACACCGCGGCGGGGTCTTCCTGTTTTAATGCGTTCTGTCAGCTTTGGCAAAGAAACAATGCCGGCACGCTTGTCAAGGGGACGCAGTGTCAAGGGGACGTAGTACTTGACACAGTTAGTAAATTGAGTGTTGACAAATAACGATGTATATATATAATGATATTGTAGTTTTAGAATAGAGGTTACAAAGGTAACAGAGTCAAAACAGAAAGGAACAGAGAGCGGATAAGAAGAGGCTATGCAAATACTGCGTCCCCTTGACAAAAAGTTTAGATGGTAAGTGTACTCTTGCAAATTGGACAGTTTGATGTTAGCATTGATTATTTCATTGCACACGGCAAATATGACATTTTTAAGATAAATGAAGTGCTGTTCGAATATGACCAGCCGCTGTTGGGAGGTGAGTTGATGGATTATGTACATGAGATAGACACTTTAATACAGAAAGTTTCGTTGGCAATTGGAAATCCAATTTCAAGGGATACATATGAAATCGTTGATAGAGGGTTGCCGCACATTCCACCTACCCGACTACCTGCTGGAAAGATGGCAATATATATGTTTTTGCATGGTGATGAATTTTTGAAAATTGGAAAAGCAAATCAACGGAGCATTGCGAGATTCTGTAGCCAACATTATGGCTTAAACGCACCATCAACTCTTGCAAAATCCCTTCTTTCGGATAGTGGAATGAGTGACCCAAACATTGATCCTTCGAATATAAAGGATTGGATTAAAAGTAACTGCCGTCGAATTGATATAATTATTAATGCAGACTTAGGTGTTTTCACTCTGGAGTTGATTGAAGGAGTAATGCACTATAAATATGAACC
>CAZPMG010000057.1:5352-11810 GCA_964587785.1 uncultured Clostridia bacterium | reverse complement strand
GGGGGGGGGGGGGGGGGGGGGGGGGGGGGGGGGGGGGGGGGGGGGGGGGGTGGGTGGGGGGGGTGGGGGGGGGGGGGGGGGGGGGGTGCGGTGCGGTGCGAGGGTGTGGGTGGGGGTGCGGTGTGGAGTGGTGTATTATATAATGTAATGCGGCGGTGCGACATTTGCGCTATTGACTTTAACCGAAACTGTTCAGGTCAAATTTTATTCAATGTCGAACGCTTGCTTCACAATGTCTTTCATATCTTGCAGAGTGTACGCGCTGTTCACCCGCTCTCTAAACGGGCGCGCACCGGGAACTTTGCGCAGATAATATGCCATCGTCTTGCGCATACCGAGCGCCGCCGCCCTGTCCGGCACGTGCTTTCCCAATATGTCCATGTGTATGAGCGCAAGCTCGCCCGGGGTTGGCAGATGCACCTTTCTTGCGCCTGTTATCAGCGCGGGCAAAAGCACGTTTTGCAGCGCTCCTCGCGCAAGCATTATTCCCGCCGCGCCCGTGACATTAAACATATCCTCCGCCGACTGCACGCTGTCTATGTCGCCGTTTGCAATCACCGGAATGTTCACCGCGTCCACCGTCTGCGCGATTATCTGCCTGTCAGCCCTGCCCGTGTACAGTTGCCTGAGCGTGCGGCCGTGCACGGTTACCGCAGATGCGCCCGCTCCCTCCATTCGCCTTGCAAACTCCGGAGCGGTCTTTGACTGCTCATCAATGCCGGCGCGGAACTTTACCGTCACGGGGCGGCCGCCCGCGGCATTTACGCAGGCGGTCACAATTTTTTCCGCCAGCTGCGGATTTTGCATGAGCGCGCAGCCCTCGCCGTTGCCTATTATCTTGCCCATGGGACAGCCCATGTTTATGTCGATAATGTCAAAACCGGACAGCTGCCCGGACGCGACTATCTCCGCCATTATGTCGGGGTCGCTGCCGAATATCTGCACTGCGCACGGGCGCTCAAGCGGCGAGCGTGCAAGCAGCAGCTCTGTCTTTTGGCTGCCGTATTTCAGCCCCTTTGCCGAAACCATCTCGGTGTATGTCAGTCCGGCGCCAAGCAGCCGCATTATGTGCCGAAACCCAACGTCGGTGTAGCCGGCAAGAGGCGCAATCAGCACGTTGTTTTGCAAAGTTACGCCGCCTATGTCAAGCGCGCGCACGCCGCGTACGCTGCCTATATGCGCGGCGGAATGTGCGGCGGCTTCGCTGTTACGTGCAGAAGTTGCTCCGCCGCTGTGCGTCGTGTTTGCTTTACCGTTTTGGCAGGCGTGAGCAGCTGCGCTGTCATGGATTATGTTATTGCCGTTATATTGGGTTTTCATGCCTGTTTATCGGTGCTTTGCTGTTTTTTTGCAAGCTGCCACAGCTCTTCCAGCTCGTCCGCGGACAGCTGTTCAAGCTTTTTGCCGCGCTTTTCTGCCAGGCTTTCGGCGGCGCTTATGCGGCCTATGAACCGATTGTTTGCGGCGGTAAGCGCCACCTCAGCGTCTATGCCCAAGTGCCGCAGCACGTTTACCGCGGCAAACAGCACGTCGCCGCCCTCGTGCTCGCGCGGCTTTTCGCCTTCCGCGCGCTCAAGCTCTGCTATCTCATCAAGCAGACGCTGCTTTGCGTGGCCCGCGCTCTCAAAGTCATAGCCTGCCTTTGCGGCTTTCTTTTGCGCCTTTTGAGCGCGCAGCAGCGCAGGGAACTGCAGCGGCAGCGCGGCAAGCGACTGCGCGTGGGTAAGCTGCCGCTTTTCCGCAGCCTTGTTGCGCTCCCACTCGGCCAGTGCCTCGCCTGCATCCGCAGCGGACTTTCCGCCGAATATATGTGTGTGGCGGCTTATCAGCTTTTGGCAGAGCGCGGTAAGCATATCGTTTACGTCAAAGTCGCCGTTTGCGCTTGCAATCTGCGCGTGGAATACCGCCTGCAACAGCACGTCGCCTGATTCTTCAAGCAACTTGTCGGAATCGTTAAGGTCAATTGCCTCCACAAGTTCATACGCCTCCTCGATTGCGTTTGTGCGTATGCTGCGGTGCGTCTGCTCGCGGTCCCACGGACAGCCGCCGGGCGCGCACAGAGTATGCATTATCTCAAGCAAGTCGGCAAAACCGTAGCGCTGCCTGTCACTCAGCGGCGCGGCGTCTATCCGCAGCGAGAAACCCTGTCCGTAGCCCTCCTGCCTGTCAAGCTCATAGAGCGGCGCGGTGATTTCCCGCCCGTCCGCCGTCATATGTACGGACTGCTCGGCGTCCGCGCGCTTTAAAAGCTCAAGCTTTAGCTCGCCAGCCGTCTCTTGACTGTCAATTTCCGTGACATAGAGGTCAATACCGCGGCTGTAGTGCAGCAGGCCGCCGGTGAGTGCGTCCGCCGCGCTGAGCACCAGCCGGCAGCAGCCGGGTGCGGCAGACGCAAGTTCCTTTGCCGCCGCCGGTATAATCTCCAGCGCAGTGCGCCGCCCGGAAAGCTGACGGACGCTGAGGTCGTCATAGCCGGAGCCGTCCACAAGATAACAGACGTCGCCCGTCTGCCTGTGGATTTCCGCCACGCGCGCGGCAAGATTTTTGTTTAACGTGTCAAAGCTGCGGCTGGAGCGGTACACGTCGTCCAGCGCAATAAGGCGCACGCCCGTCTGCGCAACAAAGCCGTAAGAGGGCGATTGCTCGGTCTTTATAACGCACGCGCCGCATTCCTTTAGCTTTTGCAGTCCGCGCACGGACATATCCCCCGCGCGGTTTCCCATTCCTATGACGGTAATCATCTGTAACGCCTCCCGATTATGGGTACTTTGCCAAGCTGCTCTGCTGTAAACAGCCTTGCCGCCGCGCACGCACCCAAATATATTGCGCCGGCTGCAATTCCGCCGGCAACAAGCCTAAATAGCGGCCTTGAAAACAGCGCCGCCGCAAGCAATCCAGCGGCCGCCGCAAGCACCGCGCAAAGCACGGTCTTTAGCGCAGACGGCAGCAGCTCTATGCCTGTATCCTTAATAATATACCGCAAATTGAGCGCCGCCGCAATCAAATAGCACGCTCCCGCGGAAATTGCCGCGCCCCATTCGCCCATGCCAAGCCCCCATGTGAGAGCCACGTTGAGCACAAGCTTTGCGCACACGGCGGCAAGCAGGTTTAATGCGCCCGTACGCACGTTTCCGCGCGCAATCAGCACGGACATTGACGTCTGCATAAGCGGCAAAAACGCAATCGCAGGCGCGCATACCCGTAGCAGCCCCGCCACGCGCGCGCCCTGCGCTGCCGGCAGTCCGCCGTATAGCAGCGCGGATATCTCGGGCGCAAACGCAAGGCAAAGCGCTGCCGCCGGAAGCGACACAAACGCCGTCAGCCTGAGCGCAAAGTCCACGCTGCGCGCGGCATGGGTCTTTTTTTGTCCGGCGAGCTGCGGTATTGCAGCGGTTGCAATGCCCGCGCATACTGCCACGGGCAGGCCTACAATGGAGTAAACCGGCCCGGAAAGCAGGCCGTATTGCAGCGCGCCGTTTGCGCCGCCCGCGCTGAGCACGCCCACGGTTATCAGCATTTCCAGCAATTGCATGAGCGGAAGCAGCAGCGCCGCGCCTGTGACAGGCAGCGACAGTGCGTATATCTCTTTTAAGTCCGATAACATTTGCCTGTCGCCCGCAGCGCGTGCGGCTGGCGCGGCAACGACAGCGGAAAACATACCGCCGCCGCCGCGGCCTGTAGCTGCCGATGCTGCTGCCGGGCTTTGCACGCCGTACGATGCTGCCGCCGGGCTTTGCACGCCGTAATTGATTTTTGAAAAGCTCTCTCCGGCACCTGCGGAAGAGTTAAAGGCGTACGCAGGTTTTCTTTCAATGTCGCTTATTGTTGCAATAGCGGCTGAATTTTCAATATCATTTATATATTCAGCAGCGGTTTTTTCATTATTACTTATATATTTAACATCGGCTAAATTTTCAATATCATTTACTGTTGCAGCATAGGTTAAATTTCCGGCATCGGTGGAATGTGCGTTTGCCTGCGTATTATACTGCCTGCCCTGCCTGTACCTGTGCGCGGCGTACATTGCGGCAAGAACAATCAGCGCGGCAAGCTCACTTAGCGTGACCGCGGCAACCACTCCTGCCGCCGCAAGCACGGGATCGGGCATCAGCCTGTACGCAAAATACAGTGACAGCGCCGCCTTTGCCGCCTGCTCGGTCACCTGCGACACAGCCGTGGGCACCATGTTCATGCGCCCCTGAAAATAGCCGCGGAACGCCGATATCAGCGCCACAAACAACACGGAGGGCGCAATTATGCCGTACAGCCGCCCGGCATAGGGCGAGCGCGCAATGCCGCCTATCACGCCGCCCAGCGCAAGGGGCAGCAGCGAAAAAAAGGCTCCCGCACAAAAGAGGGAGCCAAAGGCCGTCAAAAACAATCGGCGCGCGCCCGGCTCGTCGCCGCCGCTGATGCGTTGGGCGGTCAGCTTGGACACGGCCGCGGGCAGCCCCGCGCTTGAGAGGTTTAACAGCAGCACATACAGCGGAAACACCAGCTGATACAGCCCCATTCCCTCCGCGCCTATGAGGTTGGTGAGCGGAATACGGTAGGCCGCGCCCAGCAGCTTGCTGAGAAGCCCCGCAAGCCCGAGCACGGCTGCGCCGCCCACTAATCCGGGTTTTTTACTCACCTATAAGCCTGCTGAGCGCTTCCGTAGACAGCGCGCACAGCTTGCGGTCGGTCTCGGACACCGGGCTTTCCCCCGTGCCAAAGAGCAGCACCGCGCCGTAAAAGTCGCCGTAAAGATTTACCGGTGAGACAAAACCGGAATGGCTGCTCTCGCCGTCCTCTGCAAGGCTAAGCTGCCCTGCGGAAAAATCCGACGCCTTGCGCGTGTCAATCAGCGCGCGCAGCTTTTGGGATATGCGCTCGCCCTTGAGCCCGCTCATGCCCTCGGTAAATACAAAGTTGTCGCGGTCGCACACGGCAACCGGTTTTCCGGTGGCCGCCCTGAGCGCGCGGGCAAGTTTTTCCGCCGTCTTTAAATTGTGCTGAAGCGAGGAGTGCTTGCGTATGAGCAGGCCCTCCGCGGTCTCGGTAATTTCCAGCGCGTCATTCTCGCTGATGTTCATGGTACGGCGCATTTCCTTGGGGATAACAATACGCCCCAAGCTGTCAATGTGCCTCACAATGCCTTTGTGCATAAGAAAACCTCCGTTGCTCGTGTCAATAGTATTAGTAAGTGGCAGGTGCTTTATGCATGCACTCTGTCGGTAAAATGCGCCGCGGCCCGCGCACTTACTTTTGCCTTTAAAACGGTATAATGCCGCGCTGAAGAAAAAACAATACGTTATTAATTATATAATAAAAATCGAACCCGTCCAAACAGAATTAGGTAATTTTTGTATATATTTCAAAGAAACTGCAAAAAAATACTTGTTTTTGTCATATTTAAAAAATAACTGGAAATTTAGTGCAATATTCTTAATTAACTTCAAAAGTTGTGAGCAACTTAAGTATATATAAAAAAATAAATCAATTTATTGACTATATATAAAAAAGCGGGCCGCCCGAATGCAGGCGGCCCGCTCCGATTACGGGATATAATCCGCACAAAAGTTTAAATTTTGCGCGGCGTTTGTAAGGCTGTCTTTACCGGCTCAATAGTTTTTTGAAACCAGTTGGAAGTATGCCTGCGGATGGTCGCATACCGGGCAGACTTCGAGCGCCTTTTTGCCGGTGTGCATATGGCCGCAGTTGATGCACTGCCACACCTGCTCTTCGTCCTTTTGGAACACCTTTTGCTCCTCTACGTTCTTGAGCAGTGCGAGGTAGCGCTGTTCGTGCTCTTTTTCTATCTTGGCGACGGCCTCAAAGAGATACGCTATCTTGCCAAATCCCTCTTCCTTGGCGGTCTTGGCAAAGCCGGCGTACATCTCTGTCCACTCGTAGTTCTCGCCGGCGGCGGCGTCCTTTAGGTTTGCGGCCGTGCCGGGTATGCCGTCGTTCAGCAGCTTGAACCACATTTTGGCGTGCTCTTTTTCGTTCTCTGCGGTCTCAAGAAACAGCGCGGCAATCTGCTCGTAGCCCTCTTTCTTTGCCTTGCTTGCATAATAGGTGTATTTATTGCGCGCCATGGACTCGCCGGCAAAGGCGGTCTGTAAATTCTGTTCTGTCTGTGTGCCCTTAAGTTCCTTCATAATCGTACTCCTTACGTTATAATTTTTGTCAATGCGTTGCGCTTCCCGCCGTCGGCCTGCATACGCGGACGGGGCAGCCGAATAATTCCCTCGTAACGCTTATTCTCTGCGTTCGTGTATAATACTTGCAGTCCGCGTTGTGCATAACGTTTATAATCTTCGTTCATGCAACATCTGCATATTACACGCGCGAACACGCCTGCAGCAAAAACTGCAGTGCCTCCGCAGGTAAGTGCAATTAGGAATCATTCCTATTAATTATATTCATACGGCGCGGGTATGTCAAGCACACCGGCGCAAAATTGCGTTTGCAGC
>CAZPMG010000057.1:2220-5252 GCA_964587785.1 uncultured Clostridia bacterium | reverse complement strand
GTCGCCCCGGCTTACGCCCGCAGAGGCGTCAAAGTCCCACGCCGGCCCGGCGCGCAGTTTTTCGCCCGGCCTTTTGTACAGGAAAAACGAGCTCCAGCCCGTATCGGTGTTTTTGAGGTATTCATGCAGTATATACATATCCACAAACGAGTCTACGTCGGCATACTGCGAAAACGCCGCAAAATTTTTGCTGAGCGCGGCGGTGTATACGTTTGTAACATGGCTTTGTATATAGCTTACCTGAGCCCTGTATTGCGCCGCGGTTATGCCCTCGTCAAGATAATCGTCGGGGTCGGGCGACTTTACGGTAAAGGGGTACTTTACGCCGGGCACGCGGAAGTAATGGATGCCCTCCGTGCCGGCGGCGTATGCGTCGTATTCCACCAGATAACCGGTGTCCGCCACTCCGAACTCCACGGGTATGTCCACCCTGTCGCTGTCCGCGCGCACGTGCTCGCATACCAGGTAAACGCCGCGGTAAGCGCCGTTTACATACACGTCCGCCCACTTCGCGGAGGTGGTGTATTCCACTGCGTCAAAGACCTCTCTTGCCAAGCCGAACGCAATGCTGTTCCTGGCAAGCGTGGTGTCCCCGAAGTTTACGCACGCAAGTATCACCCAGTGCCGTGAGGGCGGGTTGCCCAGCAGCGGCTGCCGCGAGGCGAACTTTATGCGGTAACCCCGCTTGTCGCTATCCCAAGAGCCGTGGCCGCGTCCCCGAAACTCTGCGGGAACGGCGTCCAGCGAATGACTGCCGTAGGCATCCTCCACGCGTACAGTGCTGCTAACATAGTTTTCCCTGTCCACCAAGTCAAGCGGAAAGACCTGTCCGCCCGCGCCCTGAAGGTCGATGTGCAGCGAGGCAAACACGCGCGTCCATTGCGCCGTAAGAGTGATGTCTGCAGCCGGCATGACGGAAAATGCATACGGATTGCCCTCATACTGCCAGCCCTCAAACCTGTAGCCGGCGCGCACCGGACTGACCGGCGGAGAAATCTGCGCGCCCGCCGCAGCCTTTAACGGAGCCACGACTACGCCCTCAACTCCGGTTTCAAATGTAACCGTGAGCTTATCCGCGTCCGTACCGGTATTGACGCACGATGCCAGTAAAAAAACAAAGAGACATACGACGGCAAGCGCCGTTAGAGCTTTCTTGTCGGCCATATTTTCCCCCTTAATATAACTTAAACCGCATGCATAGCAAATTGCCTGCATAGCTTAAGTCGCCGGCATAGCAAACCGCTGCGCGTGTTTAAGCGATTTAAAGACATTTAGATTTACCCACACTTAGGCTGTGCCTACGCAAAACCGTACTGCTCATGCGTCGCTTAAAGCACCGGCGGCCGTTTTCGACCGCTGCTGAAAAAGCAGCGTTTTTTTACAGCTCTTCCTCCGAGGCGCGCCCGCTCAGGCACACTATGGGGAGGTTGCCGTTTATTACGCGTATGCCGTCTATCATCTGTTTTTCCGACACATTGCTCTTTAGCCGCACGCTGTAGTCCACTGTGAACAGGCTGCCGAGGTTGCTTGTGCGTATCTTTACTATTTCAAAAACTTGCGCGTACTGCCTGAGCACGGCGGCGGTGCCTGTTTCAAAGTCGGCGGTTTCGGGAAAGGTTACCTTCAGGCGCCTGTCGCGACAGTCGCCGCCGCCGCCGTAGCCCGTGAAAAATTTCAGCGCCAAAAACGCCGCGCCCAACACCAGCGAAAAGGCTGCGGCAAAGACTACCTGCCCTATGCCGGCGGCAAGACCCGCCGCCATGGCAAAAAATATGAAGCATATGTCTTTGGCAGAGCCGGGAAACGAGCGGAACCTGACCAGGCTGAACGCGCCCATCACCGCCACGCCCGTGCCTATGTTGCCGTTTACCATCATAATGACCGCCTGCACGATTGCCGGCAGCATTATCAGCGTGACCACCATGTTTTTGGACGCACGCGCCTTGAGGCGGTAGACCACCGCAATAAAGACGCCGACCGCCAAAGAGACGCCCGTGCAGATTGCCACCGCTGGTAGCGTCATCCCGTCGTTGAGTACACTTTCAAAAAACATATCACTTTCTCCCTAAGATGTCCGTTTTAAACTCTTTCTTGCTAATATGCCCGTTTTAACCTTTTTCTCCCTAACCTGTCCGTTTTTTTAACTCTTTCTTGCTAATATGCCCGTTTTCAAACTTTCAGCCATTGCCGGCGGATTGTACAAAACATTTGCGCTTTTATGCCGCGTATTTCTGGCTTTGCTTGCCGCGGTTTCCCGCACGCACTTAAACGCCTTGACTTATCTGTGTAAATATCCTGCCGTACTTGGAAAACGGCCGCGGGCGTATATCCATGTCGGACAGCAGCCGTGTGAGCCACAGCGGCATGGCAAGCGGGGTTTTAATTTCCATTATTATCAGGCTGTCGTCGTATATTTTGACGGGATGTTCCATGCTTAGTTCAAGCCCGCTTTGGCGGTATGCGATATTGCTGTCAAAGGTAACTCTTAAATATCTGTCAGCCGGGCAATGCAGCGCCAGCCTGTCATAGGCGATAAAAATTTTGGGTCCCACCTTGTAATTCGTGATAAAATGGTCAAGTTCCTGCGCCGCCTGTCCGTTAGGGGCGCAATCCTGCACCGTGGCGCCCGCAAGCAGCATGGCTGCCGCGCCTGCATCCAGTTTTATCCGCCGCTTATACACCACGCCCTTGTACTTTTTTTTCAGCTCGGCGTATATATAGCCTCCCTTGCGCGCGGGGCCGTAGCTCCTAAGCCGCATCTTTTCCTTGAAAACAGGCGACTGCATGGACAGCCGTATAAACCTGTCGCCCGTGTCGTCAAAATATATGTTATATATGGGCTGCAGACCGTATGAATCCTCGTGCATATGCTCTTTGAGCGCGGATAAAAGCGCCGGGTATTTATCCGGAGGTATTATGTATTTTTTTTCCGTACGCTTAAAATATTCCGCCATAGTGCCGCTCCTGTCTGCTACAGTCAATTATATGGACTGTAAAACTTTGCCGCGCGCCGCCGCTGCATGGACGCAAAA
>CAZPMG010000057.1:0-2120 GCA_964587785.1 uncultured Clostridia bacterium | reverse complement strand
GCATCGGCCGCGCGTCTTTTCAGCTCGGCGATTATTCCGCCGTAGCGCTTTTCGTCCAGTTTGTACCTGCGCATGAATACCAGATAGCTTGCCAAAATCAGCAGCATGGGCACTACCACCATGGCAAGGCGCAGCGCGCTGTTCATTTCCGGCGTGAGGTTTTGGGCGATATACTCTTTGACAACCTTTGCGTCCGCGTCCGCCATGTTCTTTGCCACGTGCTCGGATATGCGGTTTAAGCCCGACAATATCAGCGTGATGCTGAGCAGCCCGGCCTGAAGCGAGCTTGCGAGCTTGGTCACAAACGGCTGCAGAGCAAACACCGCACTTTCGTTGCGCGTGCCGAGTTTATACTGGCCGTATTCGATGGTGTCTGCCAGCATTACCAGCACCAGCACCTGTATGAACGCCTGCCCGGAAAACATGAACAGACCGGCAACGGCAAGCGGAAATATATTTGTGAAATAACTGGCGATAAAAAATCCGCCGTAGCCTATCGCCACCAGCACTATGGATATTGTAAACAGCTGTCTGCGCGTAAACCGCTTTGCAAACAGCGGGTACACGGACAGCGCGGCAATCTGCGACACCGCGAGTATGCCGGAAAAGATTGTAAAGGAATAGCCGCGGTAGTCGGCGAACGTAAAGTCAAAGAAATACGGCCCGAACGACGTTGTAAGGTAATAACCGGTGTTGAACAGCAGTATGCTTATCACCACAACCAGCAGCTGGTCGTTTTTAAACAGCACCTTAAACATCTGCATGAATCCGGATTTCGACTGCACGGAAGTGATTACGCTCTTACGCTCGCGCAAGAATACCACCAGCACCATCTGACAGATTAGAAATATTACCGGGATAATCTTGCCCAGCATGGAAAACGCCGGAGCCGTGCCCATCTGTCCGTACAGCACGGGCGTAAGGCCTATGGTTATGAACATACCGAGGCTTGCGAACACGCGGGCAAGCGAGCCCACCTTTTCGCGCTCTGTGGGGTCGGCGGAAAACGACGGCAGCATTGACCAATAGCCTATGTCGTTCATGGTATATGTGGTTTCCCACAGCAGATAGATTACCGTAAAGTATATGAGGAAAGGCACGCCGGTAAGCCCGAAACTGTGGAAAAACAGGAACACCGTCACGGAATTTAGCACCGCGCCTATGAGTATCCACGGCTTAAACTTGCCCCAGCGGCTGCGCGTGTTGTCGATAATCGTGCCCATCACCGGGTCGTTTACCGCGTCCCAAAAGCGCATGACCACGGTGATTATTGTCACCGCGCCAAGCTCCCAGTCGGCAAGGCCCAGCCCCATGGTCAGGTAGTAGATAATAAAATAGTTGACCAGCGTATACGCCATGTCCCGGCCAAGGCCGGTCACCGAATACAGCCATTTTGTGCTTTGCGGCACTGCAATGTCAAGCTTTTCCCCCATATTACCTCCGGCGCAGCTCTGCGCGGTAGATTACTGCACGCAGGGCGCACTAAAACGTTGCTGCATGTACGCAGGGGCGCTGCCCCCGCCACCCCCGCTACTTTCTTATATAGTCAATTATCTTGAAAACTGCGATAACAGTTTTCAAGCAGCAAGCAAGCCTGCTTGCTTGCTGTGCGGCGCAAAGCCGCGATAATGACTATACACGGATGTTAACGGCAGCGTACCTACGCTGTCCGACTTGGCTTTAGCCAAGTCACTTCAAAAGTTGTGTAATCAACTTTTGAAGTTAACTCAAGTATAAGGTAAGAAAGTAGCAAAGAAGCAAATGTTTTTTTATCTTTTTGCTCTTGTTAAGAAATTAGTATATCCGTCAAGTACCAGACTCCACAGCCCAAAGGGAGTGAACCGCGTTAGCGGTGGAGGGATTCGGAATAGCACAAAGTCTTGTATTAAACCTCAGGTTCTTTGCTAACCTCGGAATCCCCCCCGGCGCTTTGCGCCACCCCCCCCTTTAACAAGGGGGGCTTTGTTTCAGCAGAAATCTGTGCGCCAAGCGGTAATTTTGTTTCTTTGCTTGCTAAATTTTTAAATGTAAAATTTTATTGTTTCTTTTGCTTCTTTTCTTGTCACAAGAAAAGAAGCGGGGGCGCGGGGGCAGAGCCACCGCAAAAGAAAGAACCCATA
>CAZPMG010000056.1:0-11854 GCA_964587785.1 uncultured Clostridia bacterium | reverse complement strand
AAGCCGAATCCCTCCGGCGCTTCGCGCCACCTCCCTTTGACAAGGGAGGCTTTAGTGGGGCGCGGGTTGTCGAGCTGTTGTGCCGTATTCTACAGAAGTAAGCCGAATACTCAGTTATTGTGCTGCATATTGCAAAGAAAGCCGAATCTCTCGGTTATTGTGCAGTATCTGTGAACACGCCGAATCCTCCGGCGCTTCGCGCCACCTCCCTTTGACAAGGGAGGCTTTAGGGGGGCGCGGGTTGTCGAGCTGTTGTGCCATATTCTACGGAAGTAAGCCGAATACTCGGTTATTGTGCTGTATACTGCAAAGAAAGCCGAATCTCTCGGTTATTGTGCAGTATCTGTGAACACGCCGAATCCTCCGGCGCTTTCGCGCCACCTCCCTTTGACAAGGGAGGCTTTAGTGGGGCATAACGCTCAAACGTCTTTTTTGCTGTCGTATCCCAGCCTGCGCAGCTGCACGTCGCTGTCCCGCCAGTCTTCCTTTACCTTTACCCACATTGTAAGATACACCTTTTTCCCCAGCAACTTCTCAAGCGCGGGGCGCGCGGACGAGCCTATCTTTTTGAGAGCCAAGCCGTCCTTGCCTATTAGTATGGGCTTGTGCGAGGCCTTTTCGCACACCAGCACGGCGTCAATCTCTATGAGGCCGCGCTCTGAATCCTCGGAAAACTTTTCAATCGTGACCACTATGCCGTGCGGAATCTCCTGCTGATAATAGAGCAGCACCTTTTCGCGCACTATCTCGGACGCCAAAAAGCGCTCGCTCTTGTCGGTTATCTCGTCATCAGGATAATACTTTTGACCCTCGGGCAGAAAGCTCACAAGCTTTTGCAGCAGCAGCTCGCAGTTTTCGCCGGTCTTGGCGGAAACGGGCAGCACTTCCTTAAAAATGCCCTGTTCTGCTAAAGCTGACAGCGCGGGAAACACGCTCTCCTTGCCGGCGCGGTCGCACTTGTTTACCACGGCAATTATGGGATAGGATTTTTTTTGCAGATCGCCGATAATGTGGCGGTCTCCGGCGGTAACTCCGCGCTCGCCGTCGATTACCAGCACCGCCGCGTCAGCGTCCGCCGCAGCCGACTCCCAGCCGCGCTGCATGAACCGTGAGAGAGCGGTCTTGGGGGGGTGCTGCCCCGGAGTGTCCTCAAGTATCAGCTGATAGCTGTCTGTGGTTATCACCGCGGCAATCTTGTTGCGCGTGGTCTGCGGCTTGGGGGTGACTATTGCAATTTTTTCGCCCGCAAGCCTGTTTACCAGTGTGGATTTGCCCACATTGGGCCTGCCCAGCACGGCAACAAAGCCCGAGCGGAATTTCTTTTCGGCCATAACTTTTGTTCCTGTGCGCGCGGCTGAAAGTTACTTTCCGCGCGTCTTTTGTTTATTTTGATGTAGTTTTACGGTCGGCTGCAAGTTTATTTTAATAAATAATAATTCTTTACAGCCGATTTCATTGCCATTGCCGGCAATTTTGCGCATTAGCTTGCAATAAATTGTGTTGTTATGCCGCCAATTTTGCGAAATAACCGAGCCTTGCGACTGACAAAAATATATTAACCGCAAGGCAATATGTCCTGATATTGGCTATATATCCTGCCTTTGCGGTATGCCTGCCTCGGCAAGCACACTCTCCTCCGCCGCGCGCATTAGCTTTTTGTCTGCATCGTCCATGTGGTCAAAACCCAAAAGGTGCAGTAAGCCGTGCGCAAACAGATAGCACAGCTCGCGCATATAGCCGTGGCCGTACTCTCTTGCCTGCTCCCTCGCGCGCTGAGTGTATATCACAACGCTGCCCAGCATAACCCTGCCTGTGTCAGGGCACACGTCAAAGTCTGAATACAAAGGCTCGCCCGGAGCGTCTGCCTCAAGCGCGGGAAAGGACAGCACGTCGGTTGCGTCGTCTGTGCCGCGCGTGCGTGCGTTGAGAGCGCGCATCTGCCTGCCGCCGTAAAACAGCAGCTCGGCATAAAAATTGCCCGGCAAATTAAATTGCTTTGCCGTAATGCCGGCTATTCGCTGCAGCGCGTCAAGCTGCTCTTGTGCGGGCAGACGCGCTCCGCTATTGGAAATCTCAAGCTCCATATTAAAACCCGTATAAGATGTTATACTAAAGTTAACTTCAAAAGTTGTTCACAACTTTTGAAACGGCTTGCTTTTAGCAAGCCGGGCAGCGCGCCCGCGCTGCCTTTAATATCCGTGCATAGTCGATTAACGCGGCTTTGCGCCGCACAGCAAGCAAGCTTGCTGTTTGAAAACTGCTGATGCAGTTTTCAAGTTAATTGACTATATCAGTAAATAATGTGGCCGGTAAAATTTGATACCGTGTGTCTGCCTTATTAAACTTAGTTTGAGCCGACTGTTATTTGCGCCTATTGTTATTATTTAAGCGACTATTATTTGCCCATATAACGTTTCGGCTAAATAAGTTATTCTTCTTCGTTTATATATTCTTCGTCTGTGGGCTTTCGCAGCGACAGCTTGAACTTTGGATACTGCACGCGGTCGTGATAAAAGCCGGCATAGCTGTTGACTATGGTATCGCGTATTGTGTATACGTCTTTAAAGGTGATATCGCAGCGGGTAAACTGCTCAAGCTCTATGCGCTCCTCTATTATGGAGCGCACGGTTTCCTCCACCTTTTCATGGCTGTGGTCGGACAGCGCGCGCACCGCCGCCTCGCAGGCGTCGGCTATCATTATTATTGCGGCAATCTTTGTGGACGGCTTTGGCCCGTCATAGCGGAATGCATCCATGCTGAGCGTGCCGTCGGTATACTTTTGCGCACGGTAGTAAAAATATTTTATGGGCAGCGTGCCGTGGTGCTCGCGCGTGACCGCGGCGATTTCCTCGGGCAGGCCGTGCTTTTTTGCAAGCGCGTAGCCGTCGGTGGTGTGCTTTTTTATCAGGCTGGTGGAAAGCTCGGGCGTAAGCTGGTCGTGCGGGTTGCCCGTCTTTTGGTTTTCCTTGAAGTATTCGGGGTGCGCAAGCTTCCCTATGTCGTGGTAATACGCCGCCGCGCGCGTCAGCCTTGGGTCCTCGCCTATTGCCAGCGCGCAGGACTCGGCAAGGTTGCTGACCACAAGCACATGGTTGAACGTGCCGGGCGCTTCATTTATCATGCGCTTTATCAGCGTGCGGTTGTGGTCGGTAAGCTCGGTTATCCGGTATACCGTGAGCACGTTGAAAACAATCTCAAACACCGGCAGCAGCGCCAAAAACAGCAGCACGGACAGCAGTACGCCCAAAAACGCCTGACCTGCGCTGTGCGCGCCGGAAGACAGCGTTTGACCGAACATTATCTGCGCAAGCATAACCAATGCCGCGGACGGTATGCCTATCTTAAATACGGAAAAAACCACCGCCAGCCTGCGCCGCTCGCCCGTAAGCACGGCGGCAAGCGAACACGCGGCAAACGACAGCAGCATATATATCCACTGCCAATTTGCGGTTATGGCATATCCCTGCTCCATAAAGTCAAACAGCACAAGCAGCAGGTTGACAATCACGCCGGTAAACAGCGCAAGCCGCTTGCCGAGAAGCACCGCCGCCAGCATTGAAACAAGCACCACCGGGCGCAAAAACACGCCCAGTGCCATGCCAAAAGTTAGGCTTACGGCAAAGGAAAACACCACCAATGCGCACATAAGCGCAAGCTTGCGCGGTTGCTCCAGCGCCTCGGGCTGCACGTTTTTGGCAAACAGATACAGCAAAAACACCGCAAGCGCGCATATTCCCGCAAGGCTCAAAAAGTTTGGCAGGTTGCTGACCAGCGCGCGCATATAGACGTCCGCACCGCGCGCAAGCAGCGCAAGCGTCATTGCGCCCATCACCGCTGCGTATGTCAGTATAAACCATGCCAAAACAAACAGCCCAGACCTTTTTTCTAAACCGGACATGTGCAAAAAAACACTCTCCCAAACACATTGATTGCCGGAAATAAGCACGCACACGGGTGCTTGCTGCGGCAAAAAAACTATATAACTGAAATATACAAATTAAAACGCGTGCGCTGTCAGCCGCGGTTTTTACTGAGCTTCGCGCCGGTGCGGGCATACAGCTTTTTGCCGCGGGGCGTGGCTTGTCCCTCGGACTTTTCGTAGGCGCGGATTATGCTTTGCACAAGCTCGCGGCGCACAACGTCGCGGTTGGTCAGCCTGAGCACGGCGATTTCCTTTACTCCCTCAAGCACGCGCGCGGCGTGGGTAAGGCCGCTCTGCTTGCCCTCAGGCAGGTCCACCTGAGTGATATCGCCGTTTATTACCATCTTGCTGCCCTCGCCTATGCGCGTGAGCACCATCTTCATCTGCTCGGGCGTAGTGTTTTGCGCCTCGTCAAGTATGATAAATGCCGAGCTTAGCGTGCGGCCGCGCATATACGCAAGAGGCGCGACCTCTATCACGCCGCGCTCAATGAGCTTGAGATATTGCTCCTGCCCCAGCATCTCTGCCAGTGCGTCATACAGCGGACGCAGATAAGGGTTCACCTTTTCCTGCAAATCCCCGGGCAGAAAGCCCAGCTTTTCGCCCGCTTCCACCGCGGGACGCGTGAGTATTATGCGTTCGACGTCCTTATTTTTATATGCCTGAACGGCAAGCGCCACCGCAAGGTACGTCTTGCCCGTGCCCGCCGGGCCTATGGCTATAACCACACTGCTATGCTTGATTGCCTGAACGTACTTTTTTTGGCCTAAAGTGCGGCTCTTGACCGGCTTGCCCCTTGAAGTGATGGCAATTACCGAACCGAAAATCTCCTCTGCCTTGTCAAGCTCGCCCTCGCGCGCAAGCTCAATCAAATATCTTATGCGCCCGGACGTAAGCTCATCGCCCTTTTTGCCAAGCTCGACAAGCTTTTCAAGCACCTCTGCGGCAAGCTTTTCCTCCTCGGGACTGCCGCCGCTGACCTCCAGCACATCGCTTCTGAGCGCTATGGCTACGCCCAGCTCGCCCGATATAAGTTCGATGTTCTTGTCAAGGTTGCCGAACAGCTTTATTATTACCTCAATGTCGTCAATTCTTACTTCTGTCATGCGCTAACTTTGCACGTCCTCCGATTTTAATCTCACGGCAAATGCCCCCCGAACGCTCACGCGCACGGAAATAAGCTTGCCGCCGGGCACGTCGTTTACCTCTGTAACCAGTCCGGTTACCTCGCCGGACTCTTCGGCAACTGCGCGCGCGGCGGACTCCGCCTCTTCTATTATGTACTTTTTTACCTTTTCAAAATCAGCGCGCTCGGTCATATACGCAATTTCATGGTAGGTCACCGTCACGCGCTCTACGGGAAGCAGCATTCCGCTGAATGCATAGCGCACGTTCACTTCCTCTTCATATACGGAATAACCCGCGGAAAACGAGGTGTCCGCCGGATAAGTGCTGCCAAACAGCCGGTAGTATGTGCGGCTGCGGCTCTCGCCCGTGCGGTAAGCGCGCGTAACCTCCTCTTCAAACGTCTGGGAGTAGACAAGCTCGCGCTCGCCGTATACCTCGCCGTCCGCCTTGGTTTCAGTATAACTGCCGTCCGGTGAAAACAGCTTTGCCTCTATGAGAACCTGCCCCATGCTCACCTTGTCGCCGGGCTGCACCTTTGCTGTGCCGGAAAAAACTATTAATCCCGTGACAACGCCTTCAAACGCCGAAACTAAATCTCCGCCCTCGCCCGCAATAACCCCGGTGTCCGTGCGCTCAACTATGCGCACTGTAAGCTTTACGCCCGTAAGCCTTACGCTCACCAGCGCGGCGCCCGGCAAGCGGGAAGTAAGCTGACTCTCCAGTCCGCGTATGTCTATGCTGCTCTTGCTCACGCCCGGACGCACGCCAAGGTCATAGAGCTGCTCTATTACCACGCTCTCGTCAAGCTTTTCCGCGCCGGTTACGCTTATCATTCTGACGCCGGAACTGTAAAGCGCGGCGGCCGCAAAAAACAGCAGCGCACCGGCAAAAAGCCCGGCTCTAAGAAGCAGTGACCGCGCCAAAACCATGGGCTCACTGCTCTTTATTATCTTAAGATTATAGCACGAATTTTTGAATAACGCAACAAGCTTTTTACTGCCGCAGTGCGCGCAAAGCCTGACCGTCCGCGCGCTATGACGCTGCACGCCGGTGAGCCTGATGCCCTGCTTGTGCAGCAACCTGACCGCCCGGTCGATATTCAGCCCGCTTATCTCCACAACGTTTTTGCGCATATTATGCATTTGCTCCCGTGTGTATACTTACCTTGGCTTAAAGTGTGCCGACTTTTCGCGTGCCCCGGCTTTAAAGCCGTTTTGGCAGAAGTCTCATGCGCCGCTTAACTTTAGCAATACTCCACCTTTGTTATCCTGCCTGTCAGCGTAATTTCGCTGCGGGACAGCTCTTTTATCTTGAGTCCGCTGCCGTATACGCACACAGACCCGTCCTTGGCACGCACGCGCACGCACTCGGCGGAGTACTTTTCCAATATCCTAATCCCCTGTATATACACGCTTCGGCTGCCCAGCGTAACCACCTTGAGCGCAAGGCTTAGCTCGTCGGGCAGCAGCCCGCTGCCGCCCTCTATGTCGTCCCAAAAACCCTTAAGCCCCATTGCTCCCACCTCCGCCTGCAAAAGCTTACGCTTCCAAATTGCCGCGTTATCTTTTAACTATTATATGACAATACGGCTTTTTTTATGGCAAACGGGCGCGGCAATGCGCCGCATATTCCGCCGCAAAACCGTTGTCTTTAAACTCGCGTACAGTGATTTTTACCTAATTTTTGTGTGTAATCAATGTTTGTTTCAGGAATGTATAATGCTGAATAGGTATTCCCCGCAATTATTACTGCTTAAAAATCTTTTCTGACTGTTAATTTTGAGCACAAACACCTGCTGTTTTGTTCTGCGGCACTGCAAAAAATTGCTAAAAATATGCTGTTGTGATATAATATTAGTTCATATGAATTACAATAGAGAAAACAACCGCGAAAAGGCCGGGGGCATGGCCGGTGCAGGCCTTTCGGATACGCGGGAATACGCAATAGAGATCAGCGGCGCGACATATTTTTACCGTGCCTATGACCAGGGCGAGGACGGTGTTTACCCCGAACTTCCAGCCGTTTCTGATGTGTCGCTCACCGTGAGGCAGGGCGAATTTGTTGCGCTTGCCGGCCACAACGGCAGCGGAAAATCCACGCTTGCGCGGCTGATGAACGGCATCTACCGCCCGGCGAGCGGCGAGGTAAAGGTGCTGGGGCTATCCACGTCGCAGCCGGAAAACCTGTTTGAAATCCGCAAGAACTTAGGCCTTGTGTTCCAGAACCCCGACAACCAGATGGTGGCGACCATTGTGGAGGACGACGTGGCTTTCGGGCCGGAAAACGTGGGAGTTCCGCATGAGGAGATAGGGCCGCGCATCAGCTTTGCGCTTGCGGCGGTGGGCATGGAGCAGTACCGCGAATCCGCCGCGCACCGCCTTTCGGGCGGTCAAAAGCAGCGCGTGGCAATCGCAGGCGTGCTTGCGCTAAGTCCGCGGATAATCGTATTGGACGAATCCACGGCAATGCTCGACCCCAAGGGCAGGCGCGAGGTAATGCAGGTGATAAAAAAGCTCAACCGCGAGCAGGGCATCACCGTGCTGCTGATTACGCACTTTATGGAGGAGGCAGCGCAGGCTGACCGTGTAGTGGTGCTCAGCGGCGGAAAAATTGCCGCGGACGGCACGCCCGCAGAGGTGTTTTCGCGCGCAGACGTTGTGGAAAGCGCCGGGCTTACGCTGCCGGTTACGCTGGAGATAAGCAGGCTGCTCAAGGAGCGCGGCATTGACACCGGCGGCAAACTTCTCACCGAGGACGGACTTGCGGAGGCGATATGGCGGCAATACAAGTAGAGAATTTAAATTTTGTTTACAGCCCCAAGACTCCGTTTGCAAAGGACGCCGTAAAGGACGTGTCGCTCAACGTGGAAGAGGGCGAGTTTTTTGGCATAATCGGGCATACCGGCAGCGGAAAATCCACGCTTGTGCAGCACTTTAACGGGCTTATACCGCCCGGGCGCGGCAAGGTCACCGTGCTTGGAATTGACACCTCTGACCGCACTCAGCTCAAAAACTTGCGCTCACAGGCGGGCATGGTTTTTCAATATCCAGAGCACCAGCTGTTTGCCGAGACCGTGTTTGACGATGTGGCGTTCGGGCTTAAAAACTTTCACAGCAGCGGCAAAGACAATCCTCTCACCCCGGAGCAGACCGAGCGCGCGGTAAAAGACGCCATAACCATGGTGGGGCTTGACTATGAGACGGTAAAGAGCCGCTCTCCGTTTGACCTGTCCGGCGGACAGAAACGGCGCGTGGCCCTCGCCGGAGTAATCGTCACCCGCCCGAAGATTCTAATCCTTGACGAGCCCACCGCAGGCCTTGACCCGGCGGGCAAACGCGAGATTTTGGCGCTCATACACAAGCTGAAAAAACTCTGCTCGCCCACAATCATAATGATAGGCCACGACATGAACGAGATTGCGGAAAACTGCACGCGAATATGCGTGCTGAGCGAAGGCAGGGTGCTGTGCGTGCTTCCGCCGCAGCAGCTGTTTTTGCGCGCGGAAGAACTTCTCAATCAGGGGCTGGAACTGCCCGCCACAGTGCGCATTGCACTGAAGCTGCGCAAGCTGGGCATGGATATTCCGCCTACGCTGTTTACGCCCAAAGAGCTTGCCGACGCAGTTGCAAGCGCAATGCTCGGCGCGCGCGCGGAAAAAGGCGGCACCTCTAAACACCCGGAAAATAATAATATTAACTTAAATAACCAAAGTCAGCAACACATAGCCGGCGGCGATATTAATCAAGATAAGGATTTACAAACGCAGTACAGCAGCTTGAAGGACGGTCAAAATAAGGATTTTGAAACCAAGGGCGACGGCCAGGAAGGCATTAGCGGCAGTGAAAGCACCCCCTCTTCCCCGGACAAAAAGGAGGGCGGCATATGAACAGGGATGCCTCATTCGGACAATATTATCCGGTAAACTCCTTTTTACATTCCATGGACCCGCGCGCAAAGATTTTGCTTGTAACCGCATATATCACCTGCGTGTTTTTGGCACGGTCGTTTGCCGGATTCGGGTTGGTGCTGCTGTTTTTGACGGCGGCAACTGCTTGCTCGCGTGTGCCCGTGCGCAGCATACTGCGCAGCATACGCCCAATAATGTTTTTAATAATATTTACAGCGGTGTTCAACCTGCTGTTCTCACGCCCGGGCAATATTGTGCTTGACCTTGGCTTTATTAGGATAACCGACGCGGCAATATATTTTACCGTCGCCATGGCAATCAGGCTTACGCTGCTTGTGACGGGCACGTCGCTGCTCACGCTCACCACCACCCCGGTGGCACTTACCGACGGGCTGGAATCACTGCTCAAGCCGCTGAACGTTGTGCGCTTTCCCGTGCATGAGTTTGCACTCATAATGAGCATTGCACTGCGCTTTATACCCACGCTTACGGACGAGACCGACCGCATAATCCGCGCTCAAAAGGCGCGCGGCGCGGACTTTGACACAGGCAGCATATTCCGCCGCGCAAGGGCGCTTGTTCCCGTGCTCATACCGCTTTTGATAAGCTCGTTCCGCCGCGCCGAGGAGCTGTCTGACGCCATGGACTCGCGCTGCTATTCCGGCGCAAAGGGGCGTACAAAATATAAAAAGCTAAGGCTTGGCTGGCGTGACTTTGCCGGCGCGTTTGTTTGCGCCGCGCTCATCGCCTGCGTGGTTACTTTTCAGTCACTCGGCTGGTTTACAGCAATAATATAATTGTTTATATAGACACTTACCCTTAAATTTTATACCGCAAGGTTATATATGCGCAAGATTTTGCTCAAAATCGAATATGACGGCAGCGGTTTTTTTGGCTGGCAGACGCAAAAAGATTCGCCCACCGTACAGCAGACGCTGGAGCTTGCACTTGCAAAGCTGCTTGGGCACAAGGTCACGCTTCACGGCAGCGGAAGAACTGATGCCGGCGTGCATGCGCTCGGCCAAGCCGCGCACTTTGACACGCACAATATGTCTATACCTGAGGACAAGCTGCCCTTTGCAATAAATGCGCTGCTCCCCTCCTCGGTTGCCGTGCAGAGTGCCATCTGTGTCCCCGAAGATTTTCACGCACGGTTTAACGCGGTTTCCAAGACTTATTGCTACAAGATTTATGCCGGTGTTCAGCCCAGCCCCATGCGTGAACGCTACAGCGCGAGGGTAATTTTTTTGCCGGACGTTCAGCTGATGCGCCAGGCAGCGCAGTGCCTTTTGGGCACGCACGACTTTTCGGCTTTCCGCGCGTCGGGAAGCTCGGTAAAGGGCAGCGTGCGCACGCTCACGCAGGCGGACATAGAGCAGACATCCCCCACGGACATAGAGCTTACTTTTTCGGCAAACGGCTTTTTGTATAACATGGTGCGCATACTCACAGGCACGCTGGTGTACGTTGGACTTGGCAAGATACCCGCGGACGCACTGCCAAACATATTAAAATCCGGCGACCGCACGCTTGCCGGAAAGACTTTCCCCCCGCATGGGCTTTATCTCAAAGAGGTGAATTACAACCTGTCGGAGACATAAATTTGTGCAGATTTTTTTGCGCTTAGCAATACTTTCTTGAAATTATTTTTTATGTTCTTTAACAAAAACCTAACAGCCCTGAGCGAATATGCTCAGGGCTGTTGTTGATTTTAATGATATGCAAGCCATAGCAGGCAAATGCCGGTTTATACAAACGTAGCAGTGCAAGGCAGTTAATTGCGGGGTTTTACAGTTCACTTATTAAAGCTGTCCTTTAGGCCTACTATCTCGATAAATTTGCCGTCGGCGTCCTTTACGTAGTAGCCCTCGCGTATGAACTGGAACCTAAAGCCAACCGGCTTTTGCGCGGCGTACGGCTCGGCATAGCCGTCATATATGCGCTCGCTCTCTAAATTGAGCCTGTCCATAAAGTTGCCCTCGGTTGCCGCCGGGTCAAGCAGGCTGCCGTACTCGTAAAACTTTTGCTTTACTCCGTATTTTGCGCTTACCCACTGCACGGTGCCCTTTACCTTTATGCCGCTATGGTCGTTGCCGCTGCGGCTGCCGGGCACCACAGAGCACTTGATGTGGTCAATGCTGCCGTCAGCGTTTTTTTCCACGCTGTCGCATTTTATTATATATGCGCCCTTGAGCCGCACGTATCCGTCCGGTTTTAGCCTGAAATATTTGGGCGGCGGGTTTTCAGAAAAGTCCGCGCCGTCAATGAAAATCTCGGACGTAAGCGTTACGCTGCGCACTCCGGCATCGGGGTCTTTTGGGTTTACGTCAAAATCGCACTGCTCCTCGCCCTCAAGTCCGCTGAGCACAAGCTTTACGGGGTCTTTGACAGCCATGGCGCGCTCGGCATTGTTGTTTAAATTGTCGCGCACGGCAAACTCAAGCATGGCAAAGTCTACCTCAGAGTTTGCCTTGGTCACGCCTATGCTGTCGCAAAAGCTGCGCACGGCCTCGGCGGGATAACCCCTGCGCCGTATTCCGCATATGGTAGGCATACGCGGATCGTCCCAGCCGCTGACCTTGCCCTCGTCCACAAGCTGCTTTAAAAAGCGCTTGCTCATTATGGTGTGCGTAAGGTTGAGCCGCGCAAACTCGTATTGGTGGGGCGCGGGATCAAAGCCGCAGTTTTGCACCGCCCAGTCATACAGCGGACGGTGATCCTCAAACTCCATTGTGCATATGGAATGCGTTATTTTCTCGATTGCGTCGGATATGGGGTGGGTATAGTCGTACATGGGATATATGCACCATTTGTCGCCCGTCCTGTGGTGGGAGGCGTACATTATGCGGTAAAGCACGGGGTCGCGCATATTGAGGTTGGGTGAGGACATATCGATT
>CAZPMG010000055.1:6211-11985 GCA_964587785.1 uncultured Clostridia bacterium | reverse complement strand
TGAGTGAGTGAGTGAGTGCACAGCGCGTACTATTGTGGGCTATGTTTCCGCCTCAGCGCACGCGTGTTTTTGTCGCGCTTACTGCTTTATCTCCTCTATTATGAATGCCTCGATTACGTCGCCCTCTTTTATGTCGTTGTAGTTTTCTATGGATATTCCGCACTCATAGCCGGACGCAACTTCTCTTACGTCGTCCTTAAAGCGCTTGAGCGAGGATATAGCTCCCTCAAAAATCACCACGTTGTCACGCAGCAGGCGCACCTTTGCGTTGCGCAAAATCTTGCCGCTTGTGACATAGCAGCCAGCAACCGCGCCCACGCCGGTGATTTTGAACACGTTGCGCACCTGCGCCTCGCCCAGTGAGGTCTCCTTGTATTTGGGGGCAAGCATACCCTTGAGCGCGGCGGTTACGTCGTCTATTGCCTCGTAAATCACGCGGTACAGCCTTAAGTCCACACCGTCGCGCTCGGCAACTGCCTTTGCGTTTACGTCGGGGCGCACGTTGAAGCCGATAATTATCGCCGAAGCCGTGCCCGCAAGCATTACGTCCGACTCGCTTATCGCGCCGGCGGCGCCGTGGATTACGTTTACCTTTACTTCCTCGTTGCTCAGCTTTTCAAGCGCGGCGGAAACCGCCTCGACAGAGCCTTGAACGTCGGCCTTGACTATTATGTTGAGGCCCTTCATCTGACCCTCGGAGATGCGGCTGAACACGTCGTCAAGCGTGACCTTTTGGGTGGACTTGACCATGCTCTGCTTGATTTTGGATATGCGCTCCTCAAGCACCTGCTTGGACAGTTTTTCGTCCTCTACGGCAAACATGGGGTCGCCAGCGCTGGGAACCTCGGAAAAGCCCAGCACGGAAACCGCATAGGACGGCCCTGCCTGCTTTACGTTGTTGCCCTTGTCGTCCAGCATGGCGCGTATCCTGCCCGCCGTTGTGCCGGAGATAATGGTATCGCCCGTGCGCAGCGTGCCGTTTTGAACAAGCACGGTTGCCATGGGGCCTTTGCCCTTGTCGAGCTTTGCCTCGATAATTGTGCCGCGCGCTTTGCGGTCGGGGTTTGCCTTGAGGCCGCGCACGTCCGCCACAAGCAATATGGTTTCAAGAAGCGTATCTATGCCGCTGCCCGTGTGTGCGGACACCGGAACCATAATCGTGTCGCCGCCCCACTGCTCGGGCAGCACGTTGTGCTCGGAGAGCTGCTGCATTACGCGGTCGGGGTTGGCGGTCTGCTTATCCATCTTGTTGATGGCCACAATCATGGGCACTCCCGCCGCCTTGATGTGGTTGATTGCCTCGACCGACTGCGGCATTATGCCGTCGTCGGCGGCGACTACGAGTATCGCAACGTCGGTGACCGACGCGCCGCGCGCACGCATGGACGTGAACGCCTCGTGGCCGGGAGTGTCAATAAATGTAATCGCGCGGCCGTCCATGCTGACGGTGTATGCGCCGATGTGCTGCGTGATGCCGCCCGCCTCGCCCGAGGCAACCTCGGTTTTGCGGATGGCGTCAAGAAGCGAGGTCTTGCCGTGGTCAACGTGGCCCATGACAGTGATAACCGGCGGGCGGGCCACAAGGTTTTCGTCCGTCTCATCCTCTGCAAGGTGGAACTCGGACAGCGTTTCTTCGGCGGTCTTGTCAAGCTTCAGCTCAAGCTCGATGCCGAGGTCCAGCGCGAGAACCGCGGCCTCCTCGTATTCCAGCGTCTCGTTTATGGTCTTTACTATTCCCTCTTTAAACAGCCGCTTGGTAATCTCTGCGGCGGATATGCCCAGCTTTTCCGAAAGAACCTTTACGGGTATAATCTCGGAATTTACAACTGCGTGTTCTATCTTTATGCGCTCTTCGGCCTTTTGCTGCTTGGATTTTTTTGCCTTATAGCGGCGGCCCATGCGGTCATCGTCGCCGAAAACCGCCGTCTGAATAAGTCCTTTCTTTATCAGCGTGCGCTTGTTGAGGTTCTTTTTGTCCTCAAAGGTAGAACTCTTTTCCGGAGTCTTTTTCTTGTTGCCGAATGTCTTGCTCGGCCCGGTGTGCACGGGGATTGCCGAGGCTGCCTCGCCGGGGCGTCCGAGCGGCCTGCCGCCGCCGGGGCGGGACATGGGCGGACGGGCGCCGTCTCTGGGTGCGCGCGGGCCGCCGGCTCTGTCGGGTGCGTTGTTGATAAATGAACGCTTTATCACGCTGTCGCCGCCGCTGCCGCCGCCGGGGGTGCGCACGGGGCGCTGACGGGGCTGGTTGAGCGCGGCAAGCTCCTCAAGCGACATCTTGCCCTTGGGCACAAATACCGGTTGAGAGGGCTTCTTTTCCGCCTTTTTTTCCGGCTGCTTTGCGGCAGCTTTTTTATCCGCGCCGTCCGCAGGCTGCGCGGCAGGCTGCTTTTGTGCCTCTGCGGCAACCGCTGCGGGGGCTTGCCGCTCTGCGGGCTCCTGAGCCTTTGCCGCCGGCTTTTGTTCAGGCTTTTGTTCGGACTGCGCCTGCAACACTGGCTTTTCTGCCGGCTGCCGGGGTTGAGCGGCCGCTACAGGCTCATGTGCCTGCTCCACGGCCTTTTCTTCCGGCTTTACAGGCTGCTGCTCGGCCGGGGCTTTTTTCTGCGCCTTGACAGGTTCTTTCTCCGGCTCCTGCGCCTTAACGTCCGTCTGTGCGGGCGCTTGCTCCGCGGTACTCTCGGGCCCGGGAGCGGTCTCTGCGGCAACGGGGGCGTGCGCTGCTTGCCCTGCCTGTTCGGCGGGCACTGCTGCGCTCTCTTGCGGCGCTGCCGGCTGCTCGGCGGACTCATAACCCGCCGTATAGGCTTCCGTAAGCTCTGCGGCGGAGGCCTGCTCAGCCAGCTTGCGTTCGCTGTCCTTTATCTTTAAAAGCAGCGCATCCAGGCGGCGGCGGGAATCCTTTACGCCCTTTATTATGCCCGAGGTCTCTTCAGACCCGGTGAGCGCGGAAATTATTCTCAAATTTTCAATCTGCATACCTTGTTTGGCCTTTTCTGCGTTTTGGTTACTCAATATGTTTACCCCCGTCAGCTGCCGGATCCTTTTCGGCCGGTGCCTCAGTTTCAAGCTGCGCAGCCACCGCCGCGCCCAGACTCTTGTCCGTAAGCGCGCAAAGCTTGCAGTTCTCTTTATTTACCAGTGCCGCTAAATCGTCTACCTCATACAGCCGTACGCCTAAACGGGCGGCTATGTTGTGGGCGGCCTTAACTGTATTTTTTGCCGCGCTCTTGCACATTAAAAGCGCATAGACCGGCTTGCGGTTGCCCTCAACCGCGTTTACGCCCAGCACAATCTTGCGCGAACGCAGGCTGAACCCGATGTAAGACTGTAACTTCTTTCTGTCTGCCAAGCCGCTCAGTCCTCCCCGTCCGCACCCTCTGCCGATTGAGCGGAGCGGCTTGCCTCTATTTGGCTGCGCAAGTCTTGGTATACCTCGGCGGGTATCTCGCAGGAATAGTTGCGGTTGAGCAGCCTTTGCTTAAACAGCTTTTCCAGGCATTCCGGCTTAAAACAAAGGTACGCGCCCCTGCCGGCGGCTTTGCCGCCCGTATCCACAGACACGTTGCCGCTTTGGTCGCGCACTACGCGCGTAAGCTCTCGCTTGGGCAGCATCTGCCTGCAGGCAAGGCACATCCTGAGCGGAGTTTTTTTCTTTACTGCCATATAAACCCCAAAAACTTATTCCATGCCCTCTTCAAGCTGTTCTTTTATGTCGGAAAACTCGCTCATGGAAAGCGACTGGCTTTGAGACTTTACGTCAATCTTCCAGCCGGTAAGCCGCGCGGCAAGCCGTGCGTTTTGGCCGTCCCTGCCGATTGCAAGCGAAAGCTTGTCGTCGGGAACTATTACCTTTGCCGTCTTTTCCTCGGTGTTTGCCTGAACCATTATTACCTTTGCCGGGCTGAGCGAACGCGCGATAAACTCCAGCACGTCCTCGCTCCAAGGGATTATGTCAATCTTTTCGCCCGCAAGCTCCTCGACAATGGCGTTCACGCGCGAGCCCTTGTTGCCCACGCACGCGCCCACTGCGTCAATGTCGCTGTCTTCTGACCACACGGCTATCTTGGTGCGCTGACCGGCGTCGCGCGCAATAGACTTTACAACCACAAGCCCCTGACGAATCTCAGGCACCTCGATTTCAAACAGCCGCTTTACCAGACCTGCGCTGGCGCGTGAAACCACAATCTGCGGCCCCTTGCTGGTGCTCCTTACCTTTTTGACAAAGACCTTCAGCTTGTCGTTTAGGTTGTAAGTCTCGCCGTGAATCTGGTCGCCGGGCATGAGTATGCCCTCAATTTGACCTTTGCCTATATCTACAAATACGTTGTTGTTCTCTATCCTGCGCACTATGCAGGTCAATATCTCGTTTTCCTTTTCAGTAAACTCCGCAAACGCGTTGTCGCGCTCGGTGTCGCGCAGCTTTTGCATGATAACCTGCTTTGCCGTCTGCGCGGCTATGCGCCCGAACTCTTTGGGAGTGATTTCCTCGGTGAGCGTATCGCCGATTTTGATGGACTTTTTTATCTTGCGCGCGTCTTCAAGCAGCACCTCGCGCTCGGGGTTTTCCACTTCCTCCACTACGTCGCGTATGCTGAACACCCGGATGGTGTTCTTTTCCGGATAGAGCCGAACCTCAATGCCCGAACCTACTCCGTAATTTTTTTTATACGCAAAGGTAAGCGCGTTCTCAAGCGCCTCGATGAAGGACTCCTGACTTATCCCCTTTTCCCGCTCGAGATCCTCAAGCGCAAGAAAAAAATCCTTGTTTATCATTACCCAAACTCCTTTAAAAATCTAACTTCAGCGAAATCTTTGCCGCCTTGGCACGCTCAAACACCGTTTGTCCGCCCTCGGACTCTACGGTTACAGACTCGCCGTCAAAACCCACAAGCTTACCCGTGTAAACCTTTTTGCCGCCAAGCGGCGCATACAGCTTGATTTCGATTTGCTTGCCCATGTTCCTTGCAAAGTCGCTGTCTCTCGTGAACGCACGGTCAAGCCCCGGTGAGGAGACATTGAGCGTGTAAGGCTGGCCGCCCGTGGGGTCAAACTCGTCAAGCGGTCCGTCGATTGCGCGGTGAACGCTTTCACAGTCGTCCACGCCCACGCCGCCCTGCTTGTAAATATACAGCGTAAGCGACTTGCCCCCCGACCTTGAACTGCCAAACTGCAAATCTACAATCTCACAGCCTTGAGCCTCGACTATAGGTTTTAGAAACTCTTCAATCCTGTCTGTTCCTGCCGCCAACCGTCTGCCCTCCGCATAATTTCACTTGAAAAAATCAAGAGTGGGCTTCCCCACTCTCAAAAACCGTCCATATACCATAGTTATAATATCATAACCGCCATGGAAAATCAAGCATTTTTACGCATAATACGCCTTAAAGTCGTATGATTTGATTTGCCGCCGCCCATGCATTGATTATGGAAAACAAGCGCAGGCATACTCATGGCGTCTTGCTCCCTGCAAGTGCCTGGCAAATCTTTGTAATAAAGCGTAAACAATTTTAGCTGCGCTTGCAACTATAATTTTAGTAACCATAGTCAATTTAAATGTCAATTTAATTAACTATGGTATCAGCCCCCGGCAGCGGTTGCGCTGCCGGGGGCTTCATCTATGATAAACGACGCCCGAAAACGGACGGTCGCGGCAAAGAAAATGCGGCTTTTATTGCAAGCTTAAGGCAATATAGCACGTAATAGGTTGAAGTTTACCGCAATATAGCACGCAGTAGGTTTTTTCTGCAACAAAATGCAATTGTAATTGCGATTGC
>CAZPMG010000055.1:0-6111 GCA_964587785.1 uncultured Clostridia bacterium | reverse complement strand
CGCACGGGGTTTTCTGCTCACACACATTTTGCGCAAGCTGCACGGATACCTCGTCGCTGCCAGTTTCGCGCGCGCTGTATACGGGCAGTATGCCCACGCAGTCCGCGCCCTCAAAGCACTTAGCAAACTCATCCATAAGCTTTTGCGTCCTGCTGTATGTATGCGGCTGAAACACCGCCGTAACGCTGCGCTGCATGGCGCGTGCCGTGCGTATTGCCGAGCGTATTTCCTCGGGGTGGTGCGCATAGTCGGAGATTACCGGCATACCGTTATAGCTTCCCACGCGCTCAAACCTGCGCTGCACTCCGCGGTAACTCTCCAGCGCATTTTTTAAAACGTCCGGCTCTATGCACTCGCACCTTGCCGCGGCGCAAGCGGCCAAGGCGTTGTAAATGTTGTGCAGCCCGTAAATCCCGTCGCGTACGGTTATCAGCTTTTTGCCTCGCTCGTAAACGTCAAACGCGCAGCCGCTGCCGCTTTCTTCAAGCAGTACGCCGCGGTAATCGGCATCCGAATATATGCCGAATGTAACCGCGCGATTTTTTAAAAACTCGGAGTTTTTGTCGTCGGCGTTTGAAATCAGCACGCCGCCGAGATTTACCTGCGAGGCAAACTCATAAAACGCCTGCTTTACGTCGTTTAAATCCGCGTATGTATCGGGGTGGTCAAAGCTGATGTTGAGCACTAAAGCAATGTCGGGCTCAAGGCTCAAAAAGCTGCGGCGGTACTCGCACGCCTCGGTAATAAAATAGTCCTCGCCGCCCACGCGCACGTTTCCGCCGAGGTTTACGCTGTTGCCGCCAAGGTGCATTGTGGGAAACTTTTTTGCTTCGGCAAATATGTGCGAGAGCATCGCCGTGGTAGACGTCTTGCCGTGCGTGCCGGCCACGGCAATTACCGTTTTGTATTCCTTGGAAAGCACTCCTAAAAACCTGCAGCGCTCAAGGCAGGGGATTCCCCTTGACCTTGCCCGCGCAAGCTCGGGATTGCTCTCGGGCACGGCGGACGAGTAGACCACCGCGTCCGGATTTTCGGCATAATCCGCGCTGTGTCCGGCGCGCATATCCGCGCCCAGTCTGCGCAGCCTTGCAAAATAAGGCGAGTTCTGCCTGTCCGAGCCTGTGACGGCAAAGCCCTTGCTGAGAGCGATTTCTGCGAGCGCGCTCATGCTCACTCCGCCCGCCCCTATAAAATGCAGGCGAATGCCTGCGCCCGTTCCTATACGCTTCATAACATATAATATGTAAGTCAGGGGTGGTTTTGTCACTGCCGGCATTACGGCTGGCTTTTTGCCGCTTCCGGCGCGGGAGTGTTTCGTACATCACTTATCTTTGCGTTTAGCTTGCGATATGTTCGAGGTTTTGGTAGAAGTTTTAAGAAAAAACGGTTTTTTTGATATTATTTTTAAAAAACTATTGAAATGTGGCATTTTATGGTGTAAAATAGGAGTATCTATTATTATAAGGGTGGTGAACTTGTTTTGAACATCTCTGACGTACGCATCAGAATAGTGAAAAAGGACGGCAATAAGCTTAAAGCGGTCGCTTCAATTACCATTGACGAATGTTTTGTCGTGCACGACATCAAGGTCATCGAGGGAAACGAGGGCTTCTTTATTGCCATGCCAAGCAGAAAGACAAATGACGGTGAATATAAGGACATAGCGCATCCTATCAACACCGAGACCCGCGAGGCTATCAAAGAGACCATTTTGAAAGCCTTTGATGAGGAAAGGCTGAAAGTGGCTGAAGAAGCTTAACAGCCTCCCTCTTTGTACATAAAAACCTGACGGCAAAAACTTTTAAAGCTTTTTGCCGCTCAAGCAGACACACCCGAGCGAGTTTTTGACCCGAGATAATGCCCGCTCAAGCTTTTTGAGGGCTTTTTTTGACAATAATTTCAGCCTGCAAAACTTTTTTCAGCCGCCGGTTTGGCGGCTGATTTTTTTATGTGCAAGTAATTATAGGCTGCTATAGGATTTTGCGCTTAGAAAACATAGGCTGAGCCACAGGGCTTTGCGCGCTTAGAAAACATAGGCTGAGCCACAGGGCTTTGCGCGCTTAGAAAACATAGGCTGAGCCACGGGGTTTTGCGCGCTTAAAAACATAGGCTGAGCTACAAGACTTTGCACGCGTAAGAAGTATAGACTGTTATATACGCGTCAGATTATTATATGCGCAGTAGCTCCCTCGGGCGGATTGAAAAATTTTACGTTGGCATAGAATTTTCCGCCAAGTTCCACGCCGGCGCGCTCGCCCGCTCTCACCTCAAAGCACTTGCCCAAATAGTTTGCGGAAAAGCCATTGAGGGGCAACGCAAGCGGCCAAAAGCCCGTCTTATCCCCGCGCGCCCTAAGCCCGATTAGGTCTTGAACAATGCAGTTTTCCAGCAGCGCGGCAAGTATGGCGCTTCTTGTGCCGTGGCTGCGCGATATCAGCTTTGCCGCCTGCCCGGCACTTTTTGCGCCGTCAGCCGGGCTTGCGCAAAATACAGAGGAAAAGCAGGCGCGCACGACCTCGTCAGAGTTTTCCGCCGCGGGCAGAGAGTTTACCGCGGCAAGCAAGCTTTCCCCTCTCTCTTTAAGTCCAAGCCTGATAAGCATGCTTGCGCAGCGTGCGCCTGCATACACAAAAATGCGGCTGTCAAAGATGTTTCCGCAGCTTTTTACCGCATACTCGGCGGCAAGCGCGGCGCGCGCTGCACCGCTCAGTCCGCCTTTTTCGGTCTTGTCCGCGGAGGCAGGCCCTTTGCCCGTGCATATGCTCATGCTGAGCGCGGCAAACGCGCACATAAGCGTAGCAAACCGCGAGGGCGGCAGGCTTATGTGCTTGCAAAACCTTGAGGGAATGCCCCCTTCTTTATCTTGAAGTTCGAACAAACCGCAGAGCGCGCGCGCGGCAATTTTCGGACTGTCCAGCATCCAAAACATACAGCGCAGAGCCTGACTCAGCGTATCTGTATAACCGGATTCCTGCCGCAGCCGCCGCTTGCAGCCGCGCAGCAGTTCCATGCCGTAAAAATCGTCCATGGAGGTAACCAGTGCGGGGCTGTATTCCCTTTCAAACAGCGGCGGGCAGTGCGTAAAATGCGTGTCTTGCTGCGTTTTTATCCAAGTTGCCGGCGTTTTTGCATTGACCGTTGAGCGTTTAGGAAAGCTGTATTTCCCGTTTTTAAGCACAAGACGGGCGCGCGATTGCAATCCGTCTGCAATCTCAACCGGAATATCCGCATTTTTGCGCACTGTGACAAGCGGCGCGTTCACTCCCAAGCGGCGGCAAAATGCCAGCGTGCGCTTAAGGCTTTCAAGCTCCTGCCCGCTCAGCCTGTTGTACTCAAACACCAGCGCGGCATTTGCAGGCACAAACATATTGTGTGATTCCGCGCCCTCTATCGTAAAGCCCTCCAAAGCTGCCATGCACGGCGTAAACGCGCCGCCCGGCCGAGGCAGCAGTGCGCCCAGCTTTGTTGCGCTGTAATAGCCGCGGCTGCGCTCAAACGTCAAAAAACCGCCGCAAAGCTTATGCGCACACAGATTTTCACGCATACTTTCATCATCCTGCGCGCACACCAACGCCGCACCTCCGGGCGTTTTTACTTCCGCACAGCGCAGTCCGCGCGATATAAGCCGAAATTTCAAGCTCTTTATCAGCCGTTCGCACAGATTTGGATTTTCACCCGTAAGCACTATAGCGCCTGCGCTCGCAAGCTTGAGTGCAATCTGCCCGCCGCCGTCGGTAAAATTCAGCGCACTTTGCTCCGCGCTTTGTGCGTAAAGCCCCGGTATGTCGATGCAAGCGCACCTGCCGTATGCGTTGACGTATACCGCGCCGTCGCACACCGCCGCGCATATATGCGCGCCGTCAACGGCGCCGCCGAGGCCGCGCCTTAAGATGCGGAAATGCTCAGGCTGTCTGCCGTAAAAGAAACTATTTTTAGGCTTTAACCATCGGTAAGTGCGTGCAGAGTTCAAAAATGTAAGGCGCGCGGAATAGGCAGTGGACAAGCTGTTATACTTATTTATAAACTCCGGAGCAAGCGATATTGCTGCGCGCATTGAATGCGGCTGCGGATTTGAGTATGCAGCCGCTTGCTCTGCAATCAAATTTTTCGTATGCTCTGCGGCCGGATTTGGCTTCAATGTGGTATTTAATTTCAGTGCAGCATTTGGCTTAAGCGCAGTTTTTTTGTATGATGCTGCCAGCTTTTGCAGCGCGAATATGCGCACCTCCTGCGCGGCAAGGCTGATTTCCTGATTAAGCCCTTGCATGGCAAGCAGCACCGCGCCCAAGCGTCCGAATGCGTCAAGCTCGGCTGCCGGAAGGTGAAGCGCGTCGGATATACCCAGCATTACCGCGCCCTTTGCGCTCAATTGTTTGCGCACACACAGCAGGCTTAACTTGCGTGGATTTTGCAGCGCGAGCCGCATATGCGCCGCATTCTTTAGCGCGGCGGCCTCAAGCGCGGTAAGCTCTTTGCCCTGCAGCGGCTTTTTTGCGGCATGGCAGAGTGCGCGCATCAGGTAGCCGCGCAGCCTGCCGCAATATATGGCAGCGCGGCCGGGCGGCAGCGTCAGCGCGCGGACACTGCAAAGCACGGCCTCTCTTTCCCAGTGTTCCGGGCGCAGGCCCTTTGGCAGCGTGCGCAGCCCGAACATGCAGGCACCCAGCCCGGTGCAGCCCGCAAAAAATGCCGCATATGCCCCGTATAAAACAATAATCTGCAACGCATCCATACTCGTTGCAGATTATTGCCGCCTTGGCGGTTTATTATTCAAATCACAAGCTAACCCGTAAGCCGAGTTCTGTTTTTGACGGTCATCTGTCTAGCCGCGAAGTTGCCAGCGCGGTCAAGCGATGTGGGAGACGGCCAGAAGCGTGCCTTTTTTGTGTCTCCGATCTTGCATCGAGTGGGGTTTGCATGGCTGCCCCTGTCGCCGGGGGCACGGTGGTCTCTTACACCGCCTTTCCATCCTTACCGCAAAAGCTTGCGGCGGTCTATTTCTGTTGCACTTTCCTTAAAGTCGCCTTCACCGGGAGTTACCCGGCACCCTGCTTCTGAGATGCTCGGACTTTCCTCGTGGGTCATTAGCCCCCGCGACCGTCCGGTTAACTTGTGAATATATTATAACACAGCAGGCTGAAATTGTAAAGCGCTGCCGCCATATTGCAAGCGCAGTATTATGCGCAACTTACCGCAAATCATATAACAGAAACCCTATTTAAACGCGGAATATCCGATACTTTTCATATTTGCGAACGGAATAGCCGATGATTTTACGTTGAGATTAATTTGCGCAATTTGCTGTATTCTGCCGCAAAACCTCGCACTTTGGCATAATGGCGGGGGCTGCCGAGTAATTTATTTATACAGACTAATTTAAGGCGGGGATAAAAAATGCTGTTTTTAGACGGGCTTATTGCGCTGATTTCCAAGATATTTATGTTTAGCTCGTCCATAGGCGGGCGGTCGTCCTTTCCGAGTCCGCTGCCGCCCGACGAGGAGGCCTTCCATATAAAACGCTTCCGCGAGGAGAATAACAGCGAGTCTAAAGACATACTTATCAGGCACAACCTCAGGTTGGTGGCGCATATCGTAAAGAAGTATAACAACGCCGCCGAGAGCGACGACCTCATATCTGTGGGCACAATAGGGCTTATCAAGGCGATAAACACTTATCGCCCTGACAGAGGCACGGTGCTTGCAACCTTTGCGGCAAAGTGCATTGAAAACGAAATCCTCATGCTGCTGCGCACCTACAAAAAGCACAGGAACAGCCTTTCGCTGTCGGAATGCGTGGGCAGCGACAAGGAAGGCAATGAGCTTACGCTGATGGATTTGCTGTATGTAAACGAAGAGGGCGTTTTTAAGCAGGTGGAGAACAACCTGCTGCGCGAGAGGCTGATTGCGCTGCTTAAAAAGACGCTCAGCGAACGGGAGTTCATTATAATCTGCCATCGCTACGGGCTGGGCGGAGCAAAGCCGCTTACGCAGCGTGAAATTGCGCGCTCGCTGGGGATATCGCGCTCTTACATATCCCGGATTGAAAAAAAGGCCATAGAGAAGGTGCGTGAGAACATAGACCGCAAAAAATTCGGGCTTTGATATTATACT
>CAZPMG010000054.1:10998-12189 GCA_964587785.1 uncultured Clostridia bacterium | reverse complement strand
TGTGAGCAACTTTTGAAGTTAACTTTAGTATAATATAAGGAAAAACTTATAAAATAATCAGCTCGGTTGTAATAGACGTGAGGTTGCGGCTGCCGCCCGGCTTTACCACAAGCATGTCCTCAATGCGCACGCCCATGCGGTTTTTGATGTAAATGCCCGGCTCCACGGTGACAACCATGTTTTCAAGCAGCACGTTCTGCGACAGCTTGCTCAGCCTCGGCGATTCGTGAATAAACAGGCCCACGCCGTGCCCAAGCCCGTGCCCGAAGCACTCGCCGTAGCCGTTTGCCGTTATCAGCTCGCGTGCAAAGGAATCGGCCTCGCGCCCGGTTATGCCGGCCTGTATGTTCTCTATTGCGTATCTCTGCGCGCGCTGCACAGTGCCGTAGACAGCAAGCTGTTCGGCGTCGGGCTTGCCCACGGCCACCGTGCGCGTCATGTCCGAACAGTATCCGCCGTATTTTGCCCCAAAATCCATGGTAATAAACTCGCCGCTCTCAATTTTCCTGTCCGTAACCCTTGCGTGGGGCACGGAGGAGTTGGGGCCGGATGCGATTATTGTCTCAAACGAGGTGTGCTCGGCGCCAAAGCGCAGCATATGATACTCAAGCTCGACCATTATGTCGCGCTCGGTGATACCGGGCTTTATTATGCCGAGAGTCTTGGAAAACGCTTTTTCAGCAAAGCTCTGCGCCCTTTCTATGCAGGCAATCTCCGCGTCGGACTTTACCGCGCGAAGGTTTGCAAGCGCCGCGCCCGCATCTTTAAGCGGAAAGTCGCCAAACAGTTCTTTGAGCCGTCTCCATGAGCTGACCGTGAGGCTGGCCTCTTCAAGCAGGCAAACCTGCGCGCCGGAGCGCACCACAAAGTCGCGCAGCGCGGACAATTGGTCATCGGGGGCAAGAAAGGCAAGCTCTGTGCCCGTACCCTCAAAGTGCCGCTCGGCAAGCTCTAAATAACGGAAATCCGTGATATAAAGCGCCTTATCCGCCGTGACCGCAAGCATAGAGTCCTCGCAGTCAAAGCCTGTGATATAGCGGCGGTTTATACTGTCCGTCACAATCAGCGCGCTGCCGTCCGGCAGCTGCGAAAACAATTTTTCAAGCTTATCTTTCATAACTTTTGTAGTATACCACAAAACGCGCATTTAATAAAGCGGAAAAACAAAACCGCAGCATAATTTTTTGCAGC
>CAZPMG010000054.1:9591-10898 GCA_964587785.1 uncultured Clostridia bacterium | reverse complement strand
ATTAATTTCGGTAGCTGTATTACTTACGTGTTAAACCTGATTGCGCATTAACCCGATTGCGCATTAAACCCGATTACAGATTAAACTCCGCCGAGTGCCGTATAATAGTTCTTCATTGCGGCGGCATCCTCGATTTGGCGTTGTGCGGACTCGCATATCAGATACGCCGTAATATTGAGGCCGTGCAGCACCTCCATAAGCGGCTCAAACGGAGGGCCGAACGCCCTGTCCTCAAAGTCGAGGTGGCGGATTTCGCCCTTTGTGCCGTATTCTATCATGGAAAAATGTATGTGCATATTCCGCACCTTGTGCGGCTCCATATGGTCAAACATATAGTTGATTACGTCGTAATAATCCTTTTGCGCCTTTAAAATGCCCTGCTCGCGCGCGTTTATGTGCCCAAAATCCACGCAGGGGTATATCCTGCTGTCAACCGAACAAAAATCGCACACCTCGGCAACCGTGCCTATCTGTCCCAGCTTGCCCATGGTTTCAGCGCACAGCATTACGTCTGTCAGCCCGAATCCGTCCAGCCGCTCTGCCATGCGCGCGATGTTGTCCTTTGTAAGGTCTGCCGCCTGCGCGCGCTCTGCCTTTCCCTGCGAGCCGGGATGAAACACGCACCGCTTGCCGCCCATAAGCTGCAGCTTTTTCAGGCTTCTTACGATATAGCCCACAGAGTTTTCAAAGCTCTGCGGGTCGGGGTTTGCAAAGTTGATGTAATACGGCGCGTGGACGGAAAGCTCCAGCCCCAGCGCGGCAAACGCGCTGCCTATTGACACCGCCTTTTCGTCGCTCATGTTTACGCCGCGGCCAAAGGAATACTCGAATATATCCAGCCCGAACTCCTTTGTGTATGCCGCCGACTGCTCGGTGCTCTTGAGCCCGGAATCATAAAAGGATTTTGAGTTTCCCGACGGGCCGAACCTCGTGCGCCCTGTATTTTGCTGTGTCATAATATAAAACTCCATTGGGACAGTCCCGTTTTCAAGCGCGGAAACCCGCAAATAAATTACCTTAAAAGCCAAAGCAAAATTAATAACTCTGACCAAAGCCAAATTTATCGCATCCTGCGTAGCATTGCAGTGAATATATTTTAACTATTTTGACGTGCTTTGTCAACGCAGGCGGGCGGCGGCGCGCAAAAAAGTCGCTTCGCACAGCTTTCGCGCATTGTTTGCGGGCATACGCGCGCTCAACGTTTCGCACCGGCCGCGGCTTTTTGCATTTAAAAAATGTGTTCTGCTCCTAAGTTTATTGATTTTTGCCGGCTTTTTAAGTATAATAAGTAATACGGCTGTGCGCGC
>CAZPMG010000054.1:0-9491 GCA_964587785.1 uncultured Clostridia bacterium | reverse complement strand
TTACATACAAAAAAATTAAAGGACGGTTGTTATGAGTACGGTAAAAAAAGCAGTAATTCCCGCCGCAGGGCTGGGTACGCGGTTTCTGCCTGCCACCAAGGCCATGCCCAAGGAGATGCTCCCCATTGTGGATAAACCCGCCCTCCAGTATATAGTGGAGGAGATTGTGGAGTCGGGCATAAGGGAGATTCTCATTATAACCGGCCGCAACAAGCGCAGCATTGAAGACCACTTTGACCGCGCGGTAGAGCTTGAAGAACTGCTCAAGCGTTCGGGCAAGATGGACTCTGTTGAGATAATAGACAGCATAACCTATATGGCTGACAACATCTATTATGTGCGCCAGCGCGAGACAAAGGGCTCCGGCCATGCGGTGCTTTGCGCCAAGGCGTTTGTGGGCAATCAGCCGTTTGCCGTGCTAAACGGCGACGACGTGATATATAACAGCAAAACACCCTGTTTAAAGCAGCTTATCGATGCATATGAGCTACTGGGAAAGAGCGTGCTTGGCGTGCAGACGGTGGACGCGTCGCAGATGCACCGCTATGGCTCGGTCAAGTATTCCTTCCGCGACGGCAGGGTAATGGACGTGCAGGACTTGGTGGAAAAACCCGCGCCGGGCACGCAGCCCTCAAACGTCGCCGTGCTCGGACGCTACGTGGTCACTCCCGACATATTCAGCTACCTTGAAACGCAGCAGCCGGGCGCGGGCGGAGAAATCCAATTTACCGATTCGCTCTGCCGCCTTGCCAAGGACAAGGGAATGTTTGCCTATGAGTTTGAGGGCAGGCGCTATGACATAGGCGACAAGCTGGGCTACCTTGAGGCGACCTGCGAGTATGCATTGCGCGACAAGACCTTGTCCGCGCCGTTTAAAGCGTACCTTGAGAAGCTGCTGCAAGAAAGCTAAAGCTGCCGCGCAGTTTTTTGGGGTTATGCAGCGTGTATTAAGTAAATAATTATACAAGCAAGTTTTTAGGCAAACTTATGGTTTGTCGTGTAAAAACTTTGATGTGTAATGATGTGTAAGAATCTGCATACACCGCCAAAATAAAACGACAAAAGAGGCATTATATCAAGTGAAAATCAAGTTTAAAAACGCTCATATAATCACCGCAAACGCAGGCTTTGACGTAATAAGCGGCGGTGACTTGTGCATAGACGGCGCAAATATAGGCTGCGTGGGCGCTTGTTCCCACGCTGACGAGAGCTTTGACCGGGTAATCGACTGCGGCGGCGACATAATCATGCCCGGCCTTGTCAACGCGCACGCGCACTCGGCTATGACCTTGCTGCGCGGCATTGCAGAGGGGCTGCCGCTGGAAAACTGGCTGTTTGACAGGATTTTTCCGCTGGAGGCAAGGCTTACGCCCGAAGATGTATACTGGGGCACGCTGCTTGCCGCGCTTGAATATGTGCGCGGCGGGGTCACCTTTACCGGCGATGCGTACTTTTTCCCGCAGGCGATGTTTGCCGCATACGACCTTGCCGGGCTTAGGTGCAGGTATGTCGCCATGCCCAACGACATCGACGCGGGCGCAGAGCAGCGCATTGCCGAGCTTGAGCGCAACTTTAAGGATTTTTACAACAGAACGCCGCTGTTTTCCATTATACCCGGTGTCCATGCCGAATACACCTGTTCGGAAAAATTTCTGCACGCGGTGGCGGATTTTGCTGCGGTAAACAGGCAGCCGCTCTATACGCATATGTCCGAGACGCTCAAAGAGGTGGGCGACTGCACGGTGCGGCGCGGCGGCCTTACTCCGCCGCAATACCTGCACAAGATAGGCTTTTTTGAAAACGGCGGCACTGTTGCGCACGCCGTTCACACCGACAAGGACGACATAGACCTGCTTGTGCAGAGCGGAGTGAGCGTTGCGCACAACCCGGCAAGCAACCTCAAGCTGGCAAGCGGCGTTGCTCCGGTATATTCCATGCTTCAAAGGGGCTTAAACGTCTGCCTTGGCACGGACGGCGCGGCAAGCAATAACGCGCTGGATATATTCAGGGAGATGTATCTCATGTCCGTGCTGCAAAAGTCAGAGATGGGCGATGCTGCGGCCGTCCCCGCCAAGGACGTAATTCTTGCGGCGACAATAAGCGGCGCGCGCGCGCTGTTTGAGCCGAGCACCGGCAGCTTAGAGCCGGGCAAGCAGGCGGATATAATAAGGGTAAGCGTTTCCGGCGCGCACTTCCGTCCCAAAAACGACATAACCAGCCATCTTGTGTATTCCGGAAAGAGCTCGGACGTATGCATGACAATGGTTGCCGGCAAGATATTGTATGAGGACGGAAACTATAACATAGGCATAGACCCGCAGACTGTGTATGACGAATGCGAGCTGCGCATAAGGCGGCTGGAGAGACCGGTTTAACATAGGCGAAGAATAAATCGCAATATAGACAAAAATATAATTCATAAATATAAGTCCGACTGCCGCGCTTTGTTGCCGCGCATTGTTTGCCGTAATGCATACGTATTAAACCGCAATTGTTATAATAATTGTTAGTTTTGCATTAGTTGTTAATTTTACATTAGTTGTTAAATTTTTACAGGAGATAATATGGACCGTTCAAAGTATCAAAATCCGCTTGGCACAAGGTACGCCGGCAAGGAGATGAGCGCGGCTTTTTCCGACGAGCGCAGGTTCAGGCTGTGGCGCAGGCTGTGGATAACGCTTGCGCAGTGCCAAAAGGAGCTTGGCCTCGACATCACCGACGGGCAGATTGCCGAGCTTGAGCGGTACGCAGAGGACATCAACTATCAAGACGCAGAGCGCCGCGAGCGCGAGTGCCGCCACGATGTAATGAGCCATGTGTACGCATACGGGCTGCAGTGCCCGAGTGCCGCGGGGATAATCCATTTGGGCGCGACAAGCTGCTATGTGACGGACAACTCCGAGCTTATCGCCATGTATGACGGTCTAAAGATAGTGCGCAAAAAGCTGCTCAGCACCATACAAAAGCTTGCGCGGTTTGCAAAGCAGCACAAGGCGCTGCCCACGCTTGGGTTTACTCACTTTCAGCCGGCGCAGCTTACCACGGTGGGCAAGCGCGCCTGCCTGTGGCTGGCGGATTTACATTCCGACTATATTGCGGTAGACTTACTCATTCAAAACTTTGCGCTGCGCGGCGCAAAGGGCACCACCGGCACGCAGGCGTCGTTCCTGCAGCTGTTTGGCGGCGACCATCAAAAGGTGCGCAAGCTTGACAAAATGATTGCGCAGCGCATGGGCTTTTCCCGCACCTTTCCGGTGACAGGGCAGACCTATCCGCGCAAGACCGATTACGCAATACTCTCCGTGCTCTCGCAGATAGCGCAGAGCGCATACCGCTTTTCCAACGACATACGCCTGCTCCAGGGGCTTAAGGAGATAGAGGAGCCGTTTGAAAGCGCGCAGATAGGCTCGTCGGCAATGGCATACAAGCGCAACCCCATGCGCAGCGAGCGCATATCCGCGCTGGCAAGATTTCTCATATCACTGCCCATGAACAGTGCGGTAACCGCGTCTACGCAGTGGTTTGAGCGCACATTGGACGATTCGGCAAACCGCAGATTAGTAAACGCACAGGCGTTTTTAACGGCGGATGCAATACTAAATATTTACCTGAACGTTGCGGAAAGCCTTGTGGTGTACCCCAAGGTAATCGAGCGCCGCATCAGAGAGGAGCTGCCCTTTATGGCTACGGAAACCATACTCATGGAGTGCGTAAAGGCAGGCGGCGACAGGCAGGAGCTGCACGAACGCATACGCGTGCTGTCCATGCAGGCGGCGGCGCGCGTAAAGCACGAGGGCAGGGAAAATAATCTTATCGAGCTGATAAAGGCTGACCCTGCATTTGCCGCGGTAGCCAAGGATTTAGACGGGATTATGCGGCCCGAGCAGTTCACAGGCAGGGCAAGCGAGCAGGTGGACGAATATCTTTCCGAGCATATAAATCCGCTTCTTGCAGCAAACCAAGCCGATATAAACGAAGAGGGCGAGGTCAATATATAGCAGCCGCAGTATGCGCGGCTTGCAGAGTATTTCCGCTCTGCTGCTGATTAGGGCACTCTGTTTGCCGATTCCTGCGTGATACGTTGCAATTGCGCGCTTTACGCGGGGCAAAACCAATCTTTTATAACGCATCAACATATGCACATTTATAGTCAATTACTATAACGGCCACATAAAATAAATTATCAGGGAAGCTAAAGTTTTGGATAACGCAGCAAAGCATATTACAATAGCCGTGGACGGGCCGTCCGGCGCGGGCAAGAGCACTGTATGCAGAGAGGTGGCAAAGCGCCTCGGCATAGTCTATTTAGACACGGGCGCAATGTACCGCGCGCTGGGGTTAAAGGCGCTCAGGCTGGGCACAGACCCAAATGACCGCGAGGGCGTGCTCGGCTTTTTGTACGGCACGGCGGTGGAAATTGCGTACGAGGGCGGCGAACAGCAGGTTCTGCTTGACGGCGAAAACGTAAGCACGGCAATCCGCAATCACGAGGTTTCGCGCGCGGCGTCGGACATCTCCAAGATTCGCGAGGTTCGGCTCAAGATGGTCAGCCTGCAGCGCGGGATTGCCGCGGGAAAGGACGTTATCATGGACGGGCGCGACATAGGCACATATGTGCTGCCGGACGCAAAGCTCAAGTTTTACCTTGACGCAAAGCCCGAGGAGCGCGCGCGGCGCAGGCATCTTGAGCTTGAGTCAAAGGGCGCGGGCAAACCCTATGCCGAGGTTTTAAAAGATATAATAAGCCGCGACGCAAACGACAGCGGCAGGGATTTTGCCCCTTTAAAGGTGGCGGACGGCGCAACGGTAATCGACAGCACCGATATGACGTTTGAAGAGGTAGTGAGCTTAATAATCCAAAGGGCGGAAAGGTGATAAAACTATGTGGCTTTACAAGATAATCTGGTGTCTGGTCAGGCTGCCGTGGAGGCTGCTTTTTCCCGTGCGCATAATAGGCAAGCGCAACCTGCCCAAACAGGGCGGAGTGGTGCTTGTTTCCTCACACCGCGGACTTGCCGACCCGCTGCACGCGGGCTTTGGCCTCAGCCGAAAGCTGCACTTTTTGGGCAAGCACGAGATATTTAAAAAGGCGGGTATATTTGCCGGGGTGCTGCGGTATCTGGGCGGCATACCGCTTGACCGCGCAAACCCCGGAATCTCCACAATCAAGACGTGCGTAAGCGTGCTCAAAGAGGGCAAGGTGCTGCTGCTGTATCCCGAGGGCACGCGCAACCGCACCGCAGACCCGCTGCTGCCGCTCAAATCGGGCATGAGCCTGTTTGCGCTCATGGCAAAGGTGCCGGTGGTGCCCATGTACCAGATGAGCCGTGCGCGGCTGCTGCGCCGCAACTATCTTGTTGTGGGCAGCCCCATGGATTTCAGCGCATATTACGGCAAGAAGCCCGACGAGGCGCTGCTTGGCGAGCTTGACGAGGCTGTGCGCAGCCGCATGCTTGAGCTTAAGGCACTCATACCTGAAAAGTTTGCCGCCAAAGAGAGAGTGCGGCTTGAGGCGGAGGCAGCGGCATACATCAAAAAGAAGTCGGCTTAGTAATTTGCCGGTGAAACTGTAAATAGGGGGCGCACAATGGATATCACCGTTGCAAAGAGCGCGGGTTTTTGCATGGGAGTAAGCCGTGCCGTAGCGCTTGCGGAGTCGGAGCTCAAGGACGGCCCGGCATACGTGCTGGGCGAACTGATACACAATCCCGGCGTGGTAGAGCGGCTGCGGAAAAAGGGGCTGGTTACCGTAGGCAGCATTGAGGACGTGCCCGACCTTGCCACGGTTATCATACGCTCGCACGGCGAAGGGCGGGCGGTGTTTGAGCGCGCGTCGGAAAAAAAGCTCAAAGTAGTTGACGCCACCTGCGTTTACGTAAAAAACATACAAAAGAAGGTAGAGGACTATCACTCGCGCGGCTTTCAGGTGGTCATCATAGGCGAGGCGTCCCACCCTGAGGTCAAGGGCATAGACGGCTGGTGCGGCGGCAGCGCCGTTATATTCGGCGGCGAGGGCGTTTTGGACCTCAACGCCCACGAAAAGGTGTGTATTGTCGTCCAAACCACGGCAAACCCGCAATATTTCAGGAAAATACTCAAAAATATTGTGACAGATAAGTGCAAAACAGTTGAAGTTTTCAATACAATTTGCTATACTACTATAGAACGCAATCTCGAGGTTGCGGAGCTTTCCAAACGCAGTGACGCAGTAGTCGTCGTGGGCGGCAAAGGCAGCTCCAATACCAGGCGGCTTTATGAGCTTGCCCTGCAGGGCTGTGAGGTTGCGGTATGGATCGAGGATATTTCAGAGCTGGACATACGTTCGCTCTCGAATTATAAAAAAGTAGCTATTGTTGCTGGCGCGTCAACTCCCGGCGAGTTGATTAAGGAGGTTAAAACAGTTATGTCAGAGATCAACACCAACCAAGTACTGGGTTCCGAGGATACGGAAGCGGTAAACGAGGCTGCGCCTGTAGCGGACGCAGCGGTATCCCAAGAGGATCAGGTACGCGAAGAGGTGTCCCCGTCCGCAGCCGCACCCACGGCAGACGAGCAGCCGCAGGAAGATGCGGCGCCCGAGGCGGAAGCTCAGGTAGAGACCGAGGCAAATGCTCAGGCGGAAACGTCCGAGGCAGAGGCCGAAGCAAAGCCCGAGGCAGAGGCGGATGCCAATGCCGAAGCTCCCGAGGTTGAGCCGTCGCCCGCAATAGGCGTGCGTGCAGCTGAACAAGAGGGCAGGGAAATCACCATGGCTGACATTGTAAATGACCTCAGCCGGACGCCGACCATCAGGCGCGGCAGCGTATTAAAGGCGACCATTGTGCTCGCAGGCGACGAAGGTATTGTCCTGCAAAACGGCGCAAAGGGCGAAATCCAGCTCTCCAAGGACGAGGTTGTGCTTGAGGGCGAGGAATACGATAAGTCAGCTTTCCAGCCCGGCGACGAGCTCGAAGTGCTTGTCACAGGCACCCAGCCCCTTCAGGTTTCGCGCAAGGCGTTCCTATTGGGAGCAATTGAAGACTCAAAGGTGGCAAAGCTTGTCGACGGCGAGACCTTCAAGGTAAAGGTAGAGGGCTTCAACAAGGGCGGCCTCACCGGCAGGCTGGGTTCATACAGCGTGTTTATACCGTCCTCGCAGATTCGCATGGGCTTTGTGCGCGGCGAGGAGCTTGAAAAATATGTGGGCAAAGAGCTGCGTTTAAAGGCGCTTAAGGTTGAGCGCAAGAACATCACGGCGTCTGCCCGCCCGATAATCGAAGAGGAGCGCGCTGCGCGCGAGATCGAGCGCCAGAAGTTCCTCAAGGAATTCTTTGCCACCATCGAAGTGGGCCACATAGTAGAGGGCAAGGTTGTCCGCTTTGCGGCGTTCGGCGCATTCGTCAACGTAAACGGCTTTGACTGCCTGGCTCACATCTCCGACCTCGCTTGGACAAACGTCAAGCGCGCGGAGGATATACTCAAAAAAGATCAGATTTACGAGTTTGTCGTGCTCAAGGTAGACGCAGAAAACCAAAGGGTTTCCATCGGCTACAAGCAGCTTCAGCCCAAGCCTTGGGACGTTGCGGCTGAGAAGTACGCAATCGGCAGCGTTATTAAAGGCAAGATTGTACGCATCGCCGGATTCGGCGCGTTTGTAGAGGTAGAGCCCGGCATCGACGGTCTGGTTCACGTCTCGCAGATTTCCCACGAATGGATAGAGAACCCCACCTCCGCGCTCAAAGTCGGGCAGGAAGTGGACGTAAAGGTGCTTGACATCCGTCCCGAGGAAGAAAAGCTTACGCTCAGCATCAAGGCTCTTACGGACGAGCCCGAGGGCGGCGGCGAACAGAGGCGTCCCCGCAGGCGCGACGACGACGGCGTAGAGGGCGGCGCACCCGCGTCATCCGACCGCATCCAGCGCTTTGAAAGGAAGGCAGAGGCCTCCCGCGAGCGCAGCAGAGACCGCCGTCCCAGAGAGGATGACGGCCCGCGCGAGTGGAACTCCTCAGACAACACCGGCGCGTCCATAGGCGAGCTGCTCAAGGGGCTTGACCTCAAGCTGGGCGGCGAAGAAGAGAAGCCCGCCACGGAAGAAAAGGCAGCTCCCGCCGTCAAAAAAGCTGAAAAGGCTAAAAAAGCCGACGAAGCAGTAACCGCTGATTCCGCGGAAGCTGTTGAGGAAGTTAAGGAAGCGGGCAGCGAGGAGTAATCGCTTTACCCCAAGCTGTTTTTCACAGGCTTTTAAGGCAACAGCGCCCAAAGTAAGTACACAAACCAAGGCCCGGGGCAAAGCGCGTCCGGGCCTTTACAATTTTTTTGTCAACGTAATCAATTTAATTGGCTATATTAATCAGCGCCGTATTGCGGCGCAAGGAGCGCAACATGGCCCAGTCCAAGCAAGACGTATTTGATCTCAACATCGCCGGGTACAAGACAGAGCTTCCGGTGCTCAAGCTTCCCAGCGGCATACGCATAGCATTTTTTAACCTGCACGGCAACCAAGAGCTCACCGAGCACTGCGCGTCCGCCATGTCCAAGCTGCTCGGCGGCGTGGAGGCGCTTATAACGGCGGAATCCAAGGGGTTGCAGCTCACGCACTGCGTGGCGCGCCACCTCGGCCATAAATTTTATGCCGTTGCGCGCAAGACCAAAAAGCTGTATATGCAGGACGGCATTGACATTACCATAAAAGAGTCCATCACCACGGGCGAGATACAAAAGCTGTATCTTTCCAAGCACGACGCCGATCTGTTAAAGGGCAAAAAGGTGGCGATAATCGACGACGTGGTATCCACGGGCAACAGCCTGAACGGCCTTGAAGAACTTGTTCAAAAGGCGGGCGGCCAGATTGTCAAAAAGGCGTTTGTGCTTGCCGAGGGCGACGCCGCATACCGCCAAGACATAGTTTACCTTGCCACAATACCCATAATGTAATGCCGGCTTTTTTATAAAGCCGGGGGCATTGCCTCCGCAAGAGGGTAACATAATAGGGCATTAAAACAGGGGAATTATGACAAAATCAACGTACGGCAAGGCTGTCAAAATCTTTTGTGTGTTCAGCTGTATATTGACGGTGGGAATCGGGCTTACAGCTGCGCAGGCAATATTTAAGCAAAGCAATTTTTTCAGCACGCAGATTCTGTCCTTTCCCGGGCTATGGCTGTCCGCTACGGTTTTGTGCCGTCTGTCGGGGGTTTTGTTCCCATATAAGAGTACCAACCAGTCCAGGAAGCAAAAGCTCACAAAATTTAAATGGCTGTATGCAGCTTTAGCCATTGCGGCAATCGCTCTGTTGGCGGCCTACATTATTTACGTGTTTTATGTGCTTAAATACCATGGTTTTTTCCAAGCTGTAGGTATGGATCAATCGGCCTACTTTCAGCAAAATCGTCCGTTTATACTGCTCGGAGCCGTATCGATTATCATGAATGTTTTGGCACTGGTGATTTTGTTTTCCCCTCAAACAGCAGGGGAGGACAGCCAAGCGCAAGCTTAAATGTGATTTAGACAAT
>CAZPMG010000053.1:0-12225 GCA_964587785.1 uncultured Clostridia bacterium | reverse complement strand
TAGTTTGCCGCGCGGCCGGCATAGTACCAAGCCAGCATGGCATAGCAGTGCCCGTTTGCCGACTGAAGCAGTATCTGCCTGGGATTGCTCTCGCTGTTGCCCGTACCTCCCGGTGCGGAGGGGTCGTCCCAGCCGAGTATCCAGCTGGGGGCAACCAAGCCCATGGAATCACGGTTGTTTTCCCATGCATAATCTAAGGAGCTTGACATGTGCCCTATATATTCTTCGGCATCCTCATAGCCCGCGTTGTAAAGATCGATATAGCCCATGAGCAAAAACGACGTAAACCAGGAGTGCGGATTGTAGGCATAGTAACCGGGCTTTGCAATGCGGTTGGCAAAATAGACATCGCTTGAATCCGCTGTTTCCTTTGTCAGAGTGAGAAACATATTTTGCTCAAGCGGATTGGTTGCAATCTTATATAATTCTACGCCCGCCGTCATCATGCAGCCGGTGTTGTAACCGAGTTTTTGGTTGTCCACCAAATCCAGATACAGATCGCCGGCGGCGTTTTTGAACACGAACACCTTGTCCTGATAAATTTTGTCGCTTGCCTTGAGCACGTTGTTTGCAAAGTTAAACAGCTTGCGCGACACGTCAAGATACCTTGCGGCAAGTGCGGCGTCCTCGGGGTCGGTCAGCACATTGTAGACCTTTGCAAGCATCATTGCCGTGGGCGATATCGAGCAGGTGTTAAGACTGGCGTTTTGCGAGTCGCTGTGTACGTTTGGATGCAGGTCTTTAAATCCCCAATTCCAGTATATGCCGTTCATTGCACGTCCGGCAAATGCGCCCTGTGCGGATATACCCGTCTCAAAGCCCTCGTCGATTATCCAGTTCAAAATGTTGATGCACTCGTTGAGGTATTGCTGTTCGTCCGTTAGCTGATATGCATAGTAGAGCTCTTTGGCAACCCATATGTTGTCGTCAAAGTATATGCCGCCCTTGCTTGTGCCCGCGTTATCCTGCTGGCTGCTTCTGCTGCTGTTGTATATTGCCCAGCTGCTCTTGTCCTCGTTTAGCGTTCCGAACGGAACGGTGGACATCCCCTCTTGAGTGCGCACGCGGTAGTGGCGCAGCCCTCCGATTCCCTTTTCCAGATATGACTTGACCAGCGCATAGTCCTCGGCATCGTCTACGGGGTCAAGCAGCCTGAGCACTGCGTTGTACATTGCAAGCTGCTCGGTGTAAGGCCAAAGATGGGGAGTGCCCCCGCCCGGAGTCAGGCGCGAACCGGTGTTGCCGGGCAGCCAGTAACGGTCAAATATATTGTGGGCATAAGTGAGCGCGCGTTGCTTGTTAAGCTCGGCAAGCGCGGCATAGATATTGACCTCCTCAACGCTCAGCGTAAAGGCCAAGGTTGCACTGTCCGTGCCCTCGGACGCGGCAATTTCCACTTCAAACTCGCCCGCCTCAGTAAACTCGAAGGTAAAAACGCTGCCGTCTACGCTGCCTTTGTTTGCCGTGTAAACTGTTTCTGCCGTGGTGTTTTCAAAGTATTCCTCAAGCTCCAGCACGAGCGCGGATTCACCCGTTTCATAGTTTGCCTTGGGCGTAAACGGCTTTGCGGCAAGCCCTGCCGTCGGCGCCTCTTCAACATTGAGAGTAAAATTAAGCGTGGCGGTTTTGCCTGCCTCTGTTGCCGTAACCTCAACGTTAAATGTGCCCGCCTCGGTGAAGGCTATGGTAAGCACTGCTTCCGTTACAGTGCCGTAGTTTGATTGGTATACCGTGCCGGCGGCGGTTCCGCTGAAATATTGCGGAAGTTCAAGCGTAAGCGCGGGCGCGCCCACGGTATAGCTTTCCGCGGGGATAAAGGTCTTTGCCCTTATGCCGCTCGCACAGCCGGAGAGCGGGATTGCCACCAAAAGCAACGCAAGCAGCAGCGATATCGTCTTTTTATTCATGCTCGTTCATGACCTCCTTATCTTTTAATTGCAATTTGAACAGGTGCGCGGCCTCAGTCATAACCATGTCTTCACAAGCCGCCGCACAGCTTAAATAAGTTTGTCTCCGCTTGCCAGCGGTATCGGGCCTTGATAGATATGCTGATAAAAGTACGCGATAAGCCCCATGTTTTCCGCATTGCCCGACATATCCAAAATATTGAGCCGCGTGTCAGGCGACGGCTTTGAGCCGCTGTGCCAGTTGGGGTGCATAAGATGCATATCGTTTACGTTGCTTGCGTAGGCATAGTCAAGGTTGCGGCGGTATTCGCGGATATAGGTATAGGCGCTTTGGTCGTGTTTGTAAAGCTCGATAAATCCGTCAAGCAGCAGCAGATTAAACCAAGGATTTCCGCCGCGCGTTATGCCGCGGAAGTTGCGCCCTGATACGTTGTTGAAAAAGTAGCTATATCCGCCCTGCGCGGAAAACTGCGCGTCCTGAAGATAGGTTTCCTCGCCGGTTATCTCATACAGCTTTATGCCCGCGGCAATCATGCTGCCAGTGTTGTAGGTGTATTTTGCCTTGTCAATTGTGCCGTTGTTGCGCACGTTGTCCCAGTAAGTGCCTTCGCTCGGGTCGCGCAGCCACTCTACGCAAAAGTCGTAAATTTGTATGGCGCGCGTAAGGTAGCTCTCGTCGCCGGTGGTTTGATACATCCGCCCGAACAGCAGCGCGGCGGGTGCGTTGGAACAGGTGTTTCTCGACTCCCTGCGCTGTTCCAGCCAATAGATGCCGCCGATTTCGTCTTTTGCCCAGCCGCTCCAGATATATTCGCACACGCCTATCGCCTTGTCAAGGTACTCCTGCTCGCCCAAGACCTCATAGGCATTGAGCAGCTCGCGCGCCACCCATACGTTATCGTCGTAATAGGTGTCGTTGCCGGCCATGCCGATTTGCGTGGCGCGCACCGCCGGGTATGCAAGATAATCCTCGCGGAAACCGCGGTAGTATTCAAATCCTTTCAGCGTGCTGCGGTAAAAATCCATCATTTCACGGCTGCCCGGCGCTAATGTCGCCATGCGCCAGTTTGCCGCCACCATCTCGGTGTACGGCCACAAAAATGCCGCGGAATAGTCGCCCGTAGGCGAGTTTATGTTGGGATAATAGTGATAGGCAAACAGCGCGGTTTCCAGCCAATAGTTGTCGCGTACCGCCTTATTCAGCCTGTACGAAGCCGCTGCATAATCTTTTGCCACCTCGTTAAAGTCCGCAAACAGCTCCTCGGGCTGAGGCTCCTGATACACATCAAGCGTAAACTTAAGTACGGCCTGCCCCCTGCCGTCCGCGCTTGCGGTCACCTCCACCTCAAACACGCCTGCGGTTTCAAACCCGATGGTAAGAGTGCTGCCCTGCACGCTGCCGTGGGTGGCGGTAAAGTTTGCGTTTGCGGTCAGGTTTTCAAAGTAATTCTCAAGCTCAAGCACGAGCGCGTCGCTTCCCACCGGATAGTACGTCAAGGGCGTGAATTGCTTTGCGGTAATCTGCGGTTTTTTGTCCGGCTGGCAGCCTGAAAGCGCCATTGCGGAAAAAGATATCATAACTAACACCGATATAATAATTGATATTGTTTTTTTCATCGTGCACTCCTGTCATTTCGCCGGCTGACGAGTTTCGCCGCGCAGGCAAGCATTGCCGCACCCTGCCCTGTGAATTAAAGCTTGGACTTAAGGCTGGAAAACATCTTAACCGCGGCCAGCCCGAACAGGGTGTTTGCCCACGCGAACCATTCGCGCGTGAATACGGCAGGGTCATCTTTGTGGAAACTCTCGTGCATACACCCGCAGCCGGCGTCGGTGCTTATCAACATCTCAAAGCAAGCCTCGGCCTCCTCTCTGCTGCCGGATGTGAGCAGCTGCATAACGAGCGCAATGGGCCAGATGTGGTCCTTTGGCGTGTGCGGACTGCCGATGCCCTTTGCAAAGCGCCCCTCAAAATAATAGGGGTTGAACTTGCTCAGCACAAACCGGCGGGTGTTTTGGTATATAGGGTCGTCTTTCTCGCAGCAGCCCAAATACGGCAGCGAAAGCAAACTGGGTACGTTTGCGTCGTCCATAAGGTTGTAGTTTCCCATTCCGTCCGTTTCGTAAGCGTATATTTCCCCAAACTGCGGATGCGTCACTACAGCGTGATTTTTTATGCCCTCCCTCACCTGCGCCGCAAAAGTGCGCGCGGCACCGGCGCGGGCTGAGTCCTTTAACACACTGCTTAGTAGCTCTGCAATTTTTTCCATTGCCGAAGCCGCAAAGAAGTTGGAAGGTATTAAATAATGATACATACATCTGTCGTCACTTGGCCTGAAACCCGACCATGTGAGGCCGCACTCCGCCGTGGGAGAGCCCTTGCCGCCGTTTTCCAGCGTATCATAGTGATACTGCCCGTCCCTCCGGAAAAAGTACGGCGACAGCCTGTCGTGGCTTTGCTCGGTCTTAAAGGTCTGCAATATTTTGTCAAAAGCGTTCAAAAAATCACTGCCGAGCACCGATGTATCCGCGGTGGCGGCGTAATATTTTTCTGTCAGCCAGAGCGGAAAGCACAGCGAATCGATTTCGTATTTGCGTTCCCACACAAAATCACTGTAAAAATCCGTTTGGTCAATATGCCTGTCCTCATGCGGCCTGTGGTTAAAGGCGTTTGCATAGGGATCAAGCATTATAAATCGGTATTGACGCAGCAACAGCCCGGCAATCATACGCTTTACGTCGGGATCCTGCGCGGCATGGGGAAGATAGCCGGCAACCTGCATACTGCTGTCACGCAGCCACATTGCCGGGATATCGCCGGTAAATATAAATGCCGTGCCGTCATCAAGCATTTCCGTGGTGGTGTCAAGCGTGCTGAAAAAGCAATTGAGGAACATACTGCGCACTCTGCCGTCGTCTATGCCGGCGGCAAAATCATCTATGCGCTTTCTTAAAATATCGTAAGCCATAATCATTCCTGTCAAAACTGAGCTGTCTCCAAAGCAGCGGAAATATCCAAACGGGTGCTTTAAACCAAATACCGTTTGCAGCATTGCGGCGGCTAAGCGGTATATAGTGCGGCTTTGCAAAAGTCATCGGGTATACGCTGTTTCAGACCAAAATCATCATATTGTATTAGTAGGTTGGTTTTATCTGCGCGGGAGCGGCGTAGGCACGGCGGCAATAATCTTTAAGTTAAATCTGCAATAGATTTCAAAATGATTACGATGCAGCGCTGCCAAAAACATTGCAGTGTACAAGAGAGCGTATCACAGCATTTTGATCTGCAGCGCCCGCCCGACCGCGGCCGTTACCATGCTCCCCGCCTCCTCCGCGCGGGCGCCGCTTAGGGCGTCCGCGCGGAGGCATAAGGCTTGGAACATCATTTGAGTTATCAGGTTACTGCCGGCTTAATTCCGAAAGAACCCTGCCGGATATTTTGTTTGGTTTTCATAGCGTACCACTATTTAAAAGGCACGCCTTTGGTTGTCAGCGGCTGTTTTTCTTTTTCAGCGCCAGCCCAAGCGCAGCAAACGTGAGCATGAGCGCTCCCGCTCCCGCAGCGGCCGCACCGCCGCAGCCGCGCTCTTCGCTTAAGGCCTCATATGCCTGGTTCAGCGCATTGAGCGCTCCGGTGATTTCCGTCTCGGTGGGATTTTCCGCATCCAGAACGGCTTTTGCATCATCCAGCGCCTTTGTAAACGCATTGAATGTGACACCGGTATAGCTGCCCTTTTGCGTATCCTTAAGCTGGTTGTAGCGAGTCTGGAGGGCAGCCTTGCCGTCAAGGCTGAGCGCGCCGTACGCAGAGTTAAGTGCGGCAAGCGCGGCATCAACGTCCGCCTGCTCGGCTTGGCCGTCACCGAGTACCTCAAGCGCGTCATCAAGCGCGGCGGTAAATGCGTTGTAGCTCTGCTGGGTATAGTTGCCCTGCGCTACGTCCTTAAGCTCGTCATATCTCGATTGCAGAGCGGCCTTGTTTACCGATTCTAAAGTAACCTCTATAGAAGCTTCAAATTCTACCTTTTCAAATACGGTGTAAATGTCTACCTTAAGGTCTATGGTTTCCGCTTCAGTTCCGGTCTGATAAGTCCAAATTCCGTCCTCTGTAAGCTGTCCTTTGGAAACACTTGCCGTGTCGAACTTGTAGGTGTAGCCCGAGGGGTTTGAGATAAGATCTTTCAGGTCAACGGTAATGAGGCTGCCGGCAAGGTATTGCGTGTCGGCAAGTCCCGAGAGAGTTATTGTGTCCAGGCTGAACTGCGACAGATAGGGCACATAGTTTGCGCCGTCGTTGTTTGCTTGCTCAAAATCAAAGGTTCCGTTGAGCTTTTGCGTGGCCGTGGTGTTGCCCGCGGGCACTACAAAGTATACATAACGGTGCTGCACGGTGGAATCCCAGCTGTGGAAGTTTTGCACTATGTCGCCGCTTACCGTGTCTATCATCATGTCAGAAATAGGCCAGCCGTTACCGCTTGCTCCAAGCGACGCATAGGCTGTTGCTATGCCTCCGGTGATAACACGTACCACTCCGCCAGCAACGTCGTAGGCAAGCATGGTGTGCTGACCGAATATATCGCCGTTGCCGTTTCCGCCGGACAGGCTCTGCTTGAGCACGCCGTTCTCTCCTGTTGTCCACCATGTGATGTTTTCGCTGTCGGGCTGGCCGCTGCTGAAGCCCATGTCCCATGCGGCCTGATAGCCTTCCTTAAACTTCTGCGTGAGATCCTCGCCCGTGGGTATGGGTATGGGGAAGTTTGCCGGCGCAAGTGCGGTCACCGCACGTGACGGCAGGCTGTTACCCGAACCGCCCAGCTGTCCGACGCTGTCAACATAGTTGATGGGTGAAAAGTAGTTGAAGTCAGCATTGTATTCTGCGCCTATATTGGAGAAGCCCTTGTCTATATAGAACGACACGAACTCCCCGTCGATAAGGTCGTATTGCAGCGTGCTTACAATGCGCACATAGCCGTTCAAAAAGCCCTGAACGTACACTGCGGGCAAATTATCGCCGCTGCCTTCCGCCGCAAGGAATATGTCGGTAACGGGATGGCCGAGCGATGTGTTATTGATGAGTGTTGTATAGGACGCCTCGCTCATAAAGCGCACTACTTTATTCTGGCGGTCATATGCAAGCGCCAGCGTGTGAGTCATGTTGTTGGAGTCTGTTGCCGAAAATACCTGGCGGATTACGTTGTTTACGCGCGATGCGTAGGCAAGCGGCACTATGCGCGTGTAGTCGCCCTTTATCTCGTCAAATTTGGCGCTTATCATCGCGGAAAGCTGCTCCAGCGTAACGTCCTCGCCAAGATGAGCGGCAGTCTGCTCTATGGAGCCGTCCAAAAGACCAACCCACGGCGTGGTATCTACGGAAACTTCCTCGCCTGCGGGGTTGATGTTTTTGTCTTTGACAACGCTGACGCGGCTTGTAAGCTGGCTGAGAGATGTGCGGTTTGTGGGAGTTGTTTCGTTAACCTTGATATATCCCATATCAAAGTTTTGATAGCGGTTGCCGTTTGCTTCAAACATCTCGCCTATGGGCGCACCTATATATTGCACGTCCGCCCTGAGCCCGTCGTTGCTTGAGCTGCTGTTATTGTGCAGAAGCACATAGTAGCACACTACCTCGTCGCGCAGTGTGTACGCCTTTTTAAACAGCGGATTCCACGCAAAAATTGTCCAGCCGCTGCGGTGGTTGTCGCTCCATGGGTTTGCAACGCTTGTGCTGTTCATAAAATCTTGCTTGTAAAAGGGCAGAGTTTTGCCTTCAAGCCACATGTCGCCAACAGACCACGGATAACCTACATATTCCGTGCCCAGCGCGTCATATGCGGCGGCAAACACATTGTATACGTCCATGCGCGTCATGCCCGCGGGAGGTGTAAAGGAATCGTTCATTGCGCCAACATATCCCGCGTCGTTTCCGCCGGGCGCCTGCGCAAGCTCTGTTCCGTCGGTGCCGACGTTTTTACGGTAGGTAAATGTGGGGTTCCCCGTGCTTTCATGCGCCCTTGCGTAGCCGTTTGTAAAGTTTTGATACCAATAGCTACCCGCCTTAAAGGCGTCGCCCTTTGCCACGCCCATCTTGTTGCTGCCCGTAAGCAGCGATGCGATGCGGCCGGACACAACATATGCGCGGTTGTCCGCTGCGTTGTACTGCAGCCAGCCAACATAGTTATCGCCCCAACCGCTGTAGCCCGCATTGAGGAACTTAAGGTCTGCAACGGGCTTGCCGTCCCAAGTCTTAAAGCCGCTCCTGCGGTTGTTGCTGTCAATCTTGGGTGCCGCGCCGCCCGAATATATGGAATAGGCGGCAAGCTCACCGCTGTTGTAAGCCGCCTGCAAAGCGGCAGGGTCACTGCCCAGCGCTTCGATCTGACCGTTGATCTCGACTATGCGCGCGTTCAGTGCCTGGGTTATTACGTCTCCGGAGGCAACTCCGCCCGGAAGAGCGTATCCGCCCTCAGTGCCCACATCGAACGGCGCTGCGTGAGCAACCAGCGGCAGGTTTGCAGCGGCTGTAACCAGCAGTGTCAACATGGCTATCAGCCACAAGGCTTGTTTGCGTTTTTTCATAACTTCCTCCCTGTTTTTTGGCAGCGCGAACACTGCCTTCAATTGCTTTTTTGAACCAAAACCAACGGTCTTTCAAACCTGATTGATTGCTTTTCATTAACGGCTATCCGGCTGGTACCGGCAGCCAGAGCCGGGCATCTCCGGCTTAAAAAATTCAGCCCTTAGACGCGCCTATTGCCACGCCCTTTATAAAATATTTTTGCGCAAAGGCGAACAATATGAGCACGGGCAGCGCCATAAGCATTGACAGCGCCATTAACGGCCCGTACTTTACGCCCGTGAGCGGCGATTGATATGCGGAAAACGCCATGGTTATCAGTTTGTTGCTTTCGCTTATAAGCACGATATTGGGCCACATGAAGTTGTTCCAGCCGCCTTGGAAGGTGAATATTCCCAGCGTGGTAAGGCCGGGCAGCACCAGCGGCAGATATATAACCCAAAAAATCCGAAACTCGCCCGCGCCGTCTATCCTTGCGCTCTCGGCCATATCGTCGCTAAGCGTAAGAAAAAACTGGCGCATGAAAAATATAGCATATACGCCTATGGCGCCGGGCAGCACCACCGCTGCAAGCGAATCGTAAAAGCCTATGCCGCCTTGTCCCATCAGGTTGTTTCCGCCGGCAAGCGGGAAGCGCAGCATGACCAAAAAAGTGGGAATAAGCGTAATTACGCCCGGCACCATCATTGATATGAGCATTATATTGAACAGTGTCTTGTGGCCGCGGAATCTTATCTTTGCAAAGGAATACGCCGCCAGCGACCCGAAGAACAGGTTTGTAAACAATCCGGCAAATGTCACTGTCAAGCTGTTGAGCAGCATCCTTAGCACCGGAGTCTGCGGGTTTTGAAATACTACCTTGTAATGCTCAAGCGTCATTGCTCCGGGCAGAAGGCTGATTTCGCCAAGGCTTCCGGTCGGGCGCAGCGAAGTAATCAGTGACCAGTAAAACGGGAAAATGGCAATTACGGTTATCACCGCGCACACAGCATAGAAGCCTATGGCCGCGCATATTCTTCCCACGCGGCGCGAGTGCGGGCGATCCGTGCCTGCGCTTTGGTGCGCGGTTTTTGCAGTTGGATCAGTCATCGGCGCACCCTCCTTAAAAATCTATCATCTTGTTGAGGCCGCGTACTAAAAAGCTTACCGTCATAATCACCACAAACAGCGCAAGCGACTGCGCGGCCGCATAGCCCGCTTGGCGCACTGCGCCCGAGCCGAACGCGTTTTGCCAGATTAGGTACACCGGCGTCATGGTGGAGTTTGCCGGCCCGCCGCCCGTAAGCACAAATACCTGGTCATACAGCTGAAACGCGCCGATCAGCGTCATAGTGAGGATAAAGAACATTGTGGGCGACAGAAACGGTATGGTAAGGCTGAAAAACTTTCGCATGCTCGATGCTCCGTCGATGTCCGCCGCCTCGTATATCTCCGCAGGAAGTCCTTGAAGCGCGGCCAAAAAGATTATCATGTTGCCGCCAAGGCCCATCCATACCGTCACTATGGTCACGGAAAACAGCGCGGTGCTGCTGTGAGAAAGCCAGGAATAAGCAGGCAGCCCGATAGCCTTTAGCACCTCGTTAAAAAGCCCGTTGTTTACGTTCAGCATCCACAGCCAAATCAGCGAGGCTGCCACCGCACTGGTCACGCTTGGGATATAAAACAGTGTGCGGAACACCTTTGTCCCCTTGCGGCGCATGTTCAATAAAAGCGCAAGCCCCAGCGAAAAAACCACGTTCATGGGCACTGCCATAAGCGCATACATCAGTATGTTGACAAGGCTTTTGCCGAATATGGGGTCGCTGAACAGTCTTGCAAAGTTATTCAGCCCGGCAAACTTGACGTTGCGGAAAAATATATTTGTCTCTAAAAAACCTATATACAGCGACAGGCACAGCGGAATTATCACAAACACCGCAAAAAACAATACCGCGGGCGCCACAAACATATAGCCTGTGAGGTTTTTCTTTGCCTCCAGCCCTCTGCGTCTCCCGCTCAGGGCAGGATACGCAGGGGTATTGGTATTTTTCATATAATGTGCCACGATAATTGTCCTTTAATTCCTTCCCTGCGCCTGACGGAGCAGGCTGTTGCCCTGGCTGCGAATGGATTGATAGACTGTGGCCACGGTGTCGCCCTCATACATCCTTTGAATCTGGCTGCGCACAACGTTTGCCTCAAACGGCTCATAGCCGGCAACGTTGGGCCTCATGCGGAAATATTCAAGATAAGGTATCGCCTGAGAGAGAAGCTTTGCGTCGGCGGTGCTGTAGTACTCATGGTCTGTGAGCGACAGCCTGGATGTAATCTGCCTTGTAGTCGTGCAATACTGCATATTTAAATCGTCATTGAGCAGCCAAGCCTTTATCAGATGCCAGCTCTTTGCAACGCGCATACGCCATGCCTCGCTGCGGAAAGGCTCGTCGGGATAAGCTATCGCCAGCCCATAGCCGCCCAGCATACCGCCGTAAAGGCCGTTTTGCAGTCCTGCGTTCTGTTCAGTCGGGTCTATTGAAACGGGATTTGATTCTGTTGCGCCCCCCCCGTAATAGCGCAGGTCGCGCTGCGGATAGGGCACAAACCTTATGTTCATCTCCGTCTGCGTATATTCCTTGAGCCTCTGCGGAAAGTACATTGACCCAAACGTCATTGCAAGCTTTCCTTCGGCGAACTGCTGCTCACCGCCCAGGCCTGCGTTGCTGAGGTTGAGGCCGTAAAGATTTTTGAAGTAGGACAATGTATCCATTATGCGGTAGCCGTATTCATCAATCGGCGTAGTAAGGCGGGTGTCGCCGTAATCGGGGTGCTCCTCGTCGGTGTTTATTACCTCGCCGCCGGCGCTGAACACAAAGGAAAAGAACTGACCGTCCATGCTGGTGGTGTTGAGTCCGGCGCGCGTAACCGTAGTTCCGTTTCTTACCGTCAGCTTGTTTCCTACCTCTCTGAGCCCGCTCCATGTCTGAAGGTCGGTGTCTATGTCAATGCGGTCGGCTTCGGCTGCGGAATTGTTGTAGGCGTTTACTATGTCCATGTTTACAACAATGCCCCACGGGTCGAGGTCAAGCGGCAGACCGAACTGAGCGCCGCGGTATGCAAGCTCTTTGGTTGCCTCCTGATTGAACACGCCAAGGTCAATCTCGTCGCGCTCAATAAGCGCATTCAGCGGATACAGCACGTCGGTGTTCGACGGCGTGGCAAACCTGTCCCAAATCACAAGGTCGGGGCCGCGGTTTGCAAGCAGCGCGCCCTGCAGCGCGGTGGGAAGCCCGGCCATTGCAGTAAAGCTTATCTTGACCTTTAACTCCTGAGAGAGCGGGCTGTTATTAAAATCGCTGCAAAATTGGCGCACCAGCACGCCCGATTCGCCCATATATTCGTCTCCGCCCCAGATTGTGAGCTCATACATTTGGTCGTTGGGCTGCGGTATTTCGTCCGTGGGCAGCGGTATCTCGCCGTTTCCGTTTCCGTCGTCGGGGAAACAGGCGGTCGCCGTAACCGCAATCACGGCCAGCATCAACGCCGCCAGCAACAAAGACAAGGCCTTGTTTTTCATACATTACCTCCTTAAACCTTCATAGATAATTACATACAAAATTGTTTGTAATAAATTTGAACCGGATAAATTATTATTTGATTTTCCGGACAAAATTAATTATTAAAATGAAATATTTTTGCAGCAGTGCTTTTGATACGGCAGACAGCCGATACTTATAGGTTGAATCTGTAATACTTGTTCTTTGAAAT
>CAZPMG010000052.1:0-12319 GCA_964587785.1 uncultured Clostridia bacterium | reverse complement strand
ACGATTGAAGCAGTGCGCATCTTTGAAGCGCAGGGGCTTTTTGAGCTCACAGATAAAGCCATGCAGGCTTGCTATGACCGCTCTAAGGATTTATCTGAATTAAAATTGAAATGAAAAGAAATTTGAAGAAAGTTGATATATATACAGACGGCGCCTGTTCGGGCAATCCCGGCCGCGGCGGCTGGGCGGCTATACTGTTTTACAACGGCAATAAAAAAGAGATTTCCGGCGGTATAAACCAAACCACTAACAACCGTATGGAGATGTTTTCTGCATTGTCGGCACTTAGAATGCTTAAATACCCCTGCGAAGTGACGCTTTACAGCGACTCCGCCTATCTTGTGGACGCCTTTAACAAGGGTTGGATAGCCGAGTGGCAGAGGAATAGCTGGAAAACTGCCTCAAAAGAAGAGGTGAAAAATCAAGATTTATGGAAAGCTTTGCTGATGGAAACAGTCAAGCACCGCATAAATTTTGTCAAGGTTAAAGGGCACAGCGATAATATTCACAACAACCGTTGCGATGAGCTTGCCAAAGCCGCAATCAATCGGGTTTTACCGGCAGAAGGAGTAAACGCTTGAGCGATACGATTAAAAATTTCATGCGGCATATAGTCGCAACATTGAGTTGCGCGGCGATAATTGCATTTTTATTTTTAACCGAGTTGTTGCCGGCATGGAAATATGCGGGTGCAGCGGCAGCTGTTGTATTGCTTGGCGCGTACTGTTTTTTTGAATATCGAAAAAATGAAATGTTTAGCAAGCTTGCTATAACATGCCTAATGCTGGGTGTGCTGTTTTCCGGCATGCTCTTTATACTTTACAAAATTAACTTTTTTGAGTATGTAAAAGATCAGGAAACGCTGCGGGCATATATAGCATCCTTCGGAAACTATGCAGTTGTGGTGTTTTTTTTGATTCAATTTATGCAGGTAATTGTGGCGCCTATCCCCGGCCCGTTAGTGATAATGGCAGGTTCGCTGCTTTTTGAGCAGCCTTTGGCCGCAATAATCAGTTATATAGCCATTGCGAGCGGTTCTGTTGTTGCGTTTTTAATCGGAAGGGTTTTCGGTATTAAATTGGTGCGCTGGATCGTAGGGGAGGAATCGCTTAAAAAGGGGCTGGAGCTGGTAAAGGGCAAAGACAGAATCGCCATAACACTAATGTTCCTTTTTCCTTTTTTCCCTGATGACTTGCTGTGTTTTATAGCCGGGCTTACAACAATGAGTTTCACATATTTTATAGTGATGAACTGTGTTGCCCGTCTGCTGACGGTGGGTTTTACAAGTTTCTTTTTGGTCTTTGCCCAAAGCATGATAGCACAGAATTTGGTTTTAGGCATACTGCTTACAGTGCTTGTTGTGGTGTGTGTTGCCATAGTCTTTTATTTTTCAATGAAGAATGCAGATAAAATTGACGAGTGGATATCAAATTTTTCAAAGCGCAGGAAAAACACGGAAAATGGTAAATAGTAAGCCCGCGCTGCTGGCTCCCGCCGGCAGCATTTCGGCTTTAAAAGCTGCTGTATATTCGGGTGCTGACGCGGTGTATTTGGGCATGGACGCCTTTAACGCGCGCTCAAGCGCGGAGAATTTTAACTGCCAAAACATCGGTGAATGGATTAATTTTGCCAATCTGTTCGGCGTAAAAGTTCACATAGCTTTTAATACGCTGATAAAGGACAGTGAATTTCATAAACTTTTTGACCTCGCTCAGGCCGCGGCGGACGCAAACGCATATGCTTTTATTGTGCAGGACCTGGGCGCGGTTTCTTTGTTTAAAAGCGCGTTTCCCGATATGCGGCTGCACGCCAGCACCCAACTGGGCGTGCATACCGTAGAGGGCGCCAAAGAGGCTAAGCATATGGGCTTTAGCCAAGTTGTATTGTCGCGGGAAACACCCTTAGAGGTTATTAGTGAAATATCCAAAATTATTGACACAGAGGTTTTTATTCACGGCGCGCTGTGTGTGAGTTTTTCCGGCAACTGTTATTTAAGCTCAAACATTTTTTCAAGCAGCGCCAACAGGGGAGGCTGCCTGCAGCCATGCCGCAAGCTCTACAGTGCATTGCGGCAGGGGAGGGCCGTCTCTCAGGGGTATCTTCTTTCGCCTAAGGACTTGAATCTTTCGGACAAGCTGTCCGCCCTGCGCGATGCTGGGGTTTCCTGTTTTAAAATTGAAGGCAGGATGCGCAGGCCGGAATATGTAGCGCAGGCCACCGGGTATTACCGCAAACTTTTGGACGGCGGACAGGCAAGCAAAGAGGATGTCAGTAGACTTAAAGCAGTTTATAACCGCGGCGGGTTTACAAAAGGCTATTATTTCGGAACAGACACCGCAGATATAATGTTTAAAGACGCTCCCGGGCATTTCGGCGAATATGCGGGGAAGATAGAGTGTGTCGTATCAGACATCGCTTATGTACGCACCGCACGTCGACTCTCAAAGGACGACGCCTTCAAAATATTTGAAGTTTTGGAAAGCGGCAGGCATAATGAATGCGCCAATGCCGTATATACAGGCGCGCCTCCGAGCGGCAATGTTTACCCGCTGGCCTTTAAGGGCATAGTTAAACCGGGTATGGCAGTCAGGATAACCACTGATACAGCCCAGCTGCAAGGTTTGCGCAGCCGAATAAAAAAAATTCCTCTTAAAATGCGCTTTGAAGCACACGCGGGAAGGCCCTGCAGTTTGGATGTTGTTCTGCAGACAGATATAAGTGCATTTAAGCATATTACGGAAAAAACAGGGCATATGTTAAAAGTCAGCGTCTTAGGATTGCCGGTGTTGCGTGCAGACAAGGCGGCTTTGAAGCCGGAAGATATTATTGCCAGGCTTAAAAGACTCAACGATGAGCGCTTTGAAGCGGATATAGAGCTTGACTGCGAGGAAGATATATTCTTGCCGGTTTCTGCGATAAACGAACTTCGAAGAAACGCAATGACGCTGCTGTACAAAGAGATAGAGCTGCTAAAAACGCCGCGCATAGTACTATGCAAAGCGCCGGATTTGCATAGTACTATGCAAGTTTCCTATGGTAATTCAACGTCAAAACATCAGGGGAATGCCTTGATTGTAAATGATGACAGCCAGGCTTTGGCTCAGCATGCAGAGCTTTTTGATATTCTTGTGTATGCTCCCGACGATTATACTATGAAAGGCTGCTCAGACTTTATGAGCCGTGCAAGAGTTCTTGATAAAGAAATTTTTCTTGCCCTGCCCGTGTTTTTGCATGATGCCGACAGGGGATTGATTGACAAGATTTTAAACGAATGCAAGTTTGACGGATTGTTGATCAACAACATCGGCCAGCTGAGTTATAGCTCGAAATATCGTATAATTGCAGGAGAGGAGCTCAATACCTTTAATACAAAAGCTCTCGGGGTGCTTAAAGCGTCCGGATGCGCGGCCGCTTTATTGTCGCCGGAGCTTAGTTTGAGTGAGATAGAGGGCGTGCTGTCGGAGGATAGCTGCATACAAAAGTATTTAAAAGTCTATGGGCGTTCAAATGCTATGACGCTGCTGCATTGTCCGTTTCAAAATGTTTACGGGAACAACTGCCAAACCTGCACTTACTCAAATGACTTTTCGTATAGAGATGAAAAAGGCATGATGTTTCCCTTGCATAGAAAAAGGCTTAGCGGTTGTAGTTTTACGCTTAAAAATTCTGTTGTGTTTCAAGCGCTGTCAAAGTTAAACAGCCAAAACTGCCCATTTATATTTGATTTTACACACACTGATAGCCATGAAATAGACAAGATATTGTCGTATTACAAAGATAAGTTTGTTTTAAAATCAAACTCTTTGCCTGCTTTGGTCGGTTATACATCCGGCAATTTATTTAGAGGCGTTTAACATGTTGGAAAAAAGCATTAAAACTCTTGAATTTGATAAGATAAGGGACCGGCTTGCGGAGTTCTGTGTGAATTTGCCGTCCAAGACCGCGGCGGGCGGACTTTTGCCTGTCCGCGGATTTAAGCAGGCTGCAGTACTGCTTGACCAGACCGCAGAGGCAGATTTGGTCTTATACAGACACGGCGCGGATCCCGTTGTTGTATACGACCCTTTGAGCGAGATTTTAGACAAGGCCGCGGTTTTATCCGTGCTTCAACCGGGAGAGATACTCAAGGCTGCCCGTTTGCTGCGTGCCTCGCGAGTTTTTTTTGACTGTATTGACACACTCAATGATTCAGAGATTTTGCTGCTCAAGGATGAAATTCAAAGACTGTATATAGATGTTACTTTGGAAAAAGAAATTGAGCGGTGCATATTGAGCGAGGATGAAATTGCGGACCGCGCAACTGATGAGCTGTACGGCATCCGAAAAAAAATGCGGCGCTGCAATGAAGAAGTAAAGGAAAAACTTCTTTCCATGAAACGTTCGCCCGATATGCAAAAATATTTGCAGGACGCCATAGTTACTATGAGGTCAGGGCGGTATGTGCTTCCAGTAAAAGCCGAGCACCGCGCGCAGGTTTCCGGGCTTGTTCATGACCAGTCGGCGACCGGCGCAACTGTGTTTATTGAGCCTATTGCTGTTGTAGAGGCAAATAACCGGCTAAAAGTGCTTATGCTGGAAGAACAGGCTGAAATCGAACGCATTTTGAAGCGTTTTACGCATAATATCAGCGCGATTGTCCTGCCGCTCAAGAACAACATCGAGCTTTTGACCTACTGGGATGTATGCTTTGCAAAGGCAAAATATGCAAAGCAGCTGAAAGCGCTGCGCCCTCAGCTCAATTCGCTCGGTGTTGTGGAAATAAAAAAAGGCCGTCATCCGCTCATAAGCCCAAGTAGCGTTGTTCCGGTGTCCGTAAGGCTGGGCGAAGGCTTTAGGCTTTTGGTTATAACAGGCCCTAACACCGGGGGAAAAACTGTAACGCTTAAGCTCTGCGGGCTTTTTTGTTTAATGGCTATGAGCGGCATGTTTTTACCGGCGGAAGACGGCAGCAAAATATCTGTGTTCAATGATATATTTTGCGACATAGGCGACGAGCAAAGCATTGAGCAGTCACTGAGCACATTTTCCTCACACATAAAAAACATAGCTTCAATAATTGATAAGGTAGAGAGCGGTTCTTTGGTTTTGCTTGATGAGGTGGGCGCGGGAACCGACCCGGCAGAAGGAAGCGCGCTTGCACTTGCAATTACTCAGGAGCTCTTGGCAAGCGGCTGTAAGGGGGTTCTAACCACCCATTATGGTGAGCTCAAAGAATTCAGCTTGGTTACCGATGGCATAGAAAATGCATCGATGGAATTTAATCCGCAGACATTTGCGCCCACATACAAGCTTAATATGGGCACGGCCGGCAGTTCTAACGCGATAGAGATTGCCGCAAGGCTCAACCTTAGCCCCAAGGTTATTTCAAAAGCTCGGGAATATCTATCGCAGGAAAAAATTCAGCTGGAAGGCGTGCTGAGAGAGGCCGAGCTGACAAGGTATGAATGGAGCCGGGCTAAAGATGAGCTTGAAACCCTAAAGCAGGATTATTCAAGCCGAGTGAGTGAGTTGTCTGAAGAAAAAATTAAGCTTGAAAAGACAAGAGAAAACCTTACCAAGAATGCAAAGATTGAAGCAAAGCAGCTAATCAGCAAAACCGTATCCGAAGCGGATGAAATATTAAATGAACTTAAATCCATATTGTCGCAGGAAGTATTGACCGAGCAGTCGTTGTTCCAAGCGCGTGCGCTCAAGCGTAAGATAGAGGGATTGCGTTATGTCGGCGACCTGCAAGAGCAAGGGCAAGAGGAGATCTTTGAACTTACTTTGCTAAAAGACACTGAAATAGCAAAGGGCAAGACAGTGTATGTAAAGAGCTTAAGCGTCAATGCCGTCATTGAAAAGATATCAAAAAACAAGGATGAATATACCGTGCGGTCGGGGGCGATTACCGCACGGGTTAGCAAGGATCAGTTATTTGCGCCCAGGCAGACAAAAAAAGAGCAAAAGCGTCTGTTTTCGGCAAGGGAATACGTTGCGCAAGAGGGTTACGGCGGTCAAAATCCGGCGTCAGTCCCTTCCGATTCAGTAACCGAGGTAAAAATATTGGGAAAAACCGTAGACGAGGCGCTGCCGATGGTGGATGAGTATTTGAATAGTGCTTATTTAAGCGGGGTCGGCACGGGAAAAATCATACACGGCGTAGGTACGGGAGCGCTTATGCGCGCTGTGCAAGCGCACCTGAAGCGGCATCCGCTTGTACATGAATACCGTTTTGGTGTATATGGCGAGGGCGAAAAAGGCGTAACCATAGTAAAATTTAAAAATAAATAAGCATAGTACTATGCAAATCCGGCGCTTTTCATAGTACTATGCAGTTTAAAACCTCCCCGAGTGGCAAAAATCAATGTAATACTACACGGAGGTTATATAATGAAAGCACTTGTATTGCAGGATATTATTTTAAATACCGTAAGGCGGGAAAAAACTAAGATTGTGGTAACCGCATCAAACGGCAGTAAGTATTACGGAGCAATCCGCGGGTTTGATAATTTTACGGTAATACTCGATACTGACGACGGTAAACAAGTTATTATTTACAAGTACAATATAATCGCGATTGAAGGTTTTAACGCGGTGCTTACTGACAATTTTAAGGAGAATTATGACTGACCGGATGTCGGCGGAAAACATTATTAAACAGTGCGAAGCAGCTTTGCTTGAGAGCTTTGCGGAGATTGACGAGCTTGCGCAGTTCAATCAGGATAAGGTGCTGGATGCCTTTATAGAAAAGAGGATTTCTCAACGTCATTTTATGCCGACAACCGGTTATGGTTACGGTGACGACGGGCGCGACACTCTGTCGCAACTTTTTGCGCAGATTTTTAAAGCGCAATCAGGGTTAGTCTCGCCGCATCTTTTATCAGGCACGCACGCAATAGGTGTTTGCCTTTTTGCCGTGTTAAGGCCGGGCGATGTGTTGTTGAGTATAACAGGGCGGCCGTATGATACGCTCACCGATATAATAAACAAACCGGGAACGGGGTCACTTGGTGATTTTGGGGTTACGTTTGAAGAGGTGGGATTGAAGGGCTCTGATTTTGACTTTGTTGAAATTGAAAAAAAAATAAAGGCATTAAAGCCTAAAATGATATTTATACAGCGGTCACGTGGATACTCGGACAGAAGCTCGCTGAGCGTGGCGCAGATAGGAGAGGCAGCCGAATTTGTAAAACGGTACGCTCCCGACTGTGTTGTGTTTGTTGATAATTGTTACGGAGAATTTACCGAAAAAGAGGAACCCTCTATATATGCCGATCTATGCGCGGGCTCACTGATAAAGAATCCCGGCGGCGGAATAGCGCCGGGCGGCGGGTACATAGTTGGAAAAAAAGATTTAGTAGTGCTGTGCGAAAACAGACTTACCACGCCTTCTACCGGTGGGGAGATAGGTGCAAACCCTGCCGGTTATCTGCCTTATTACCAAGGAGTATTTCTTGCGCCGCACGTCACCGCGCAAAGCATGAAAGGCGTGCTTTTGATTTCACAAGCAATGAACCTGCTTGGTTTTGAAGTCGTGCCGCAAGGCCTTAACAGAAATAAGGAAGTGATTTGCGCAGTAAAATTTGGAACGAAGGAGACGCTGATAAACTTTTGCAGAGGTATTCAGGCGGCGTCGCCTGTGGACAGCCACGTTACCCCTTATCCGTGGGATATGCCGGGCTATGCTGACCAAGTAATAATGGCTGCGGGCTGTTTTGTGCAAGGCTCATCTATTGAGCTGAGCTGCGACGCTCCGATAAGACCGCCTTATATTGCCTATATTCAAGGCGGGCTGACATATGAACACGTAAAATCGGCGCTCAAACGCTGTATAGCCGGCTTGCGCGCATAAACGTTGATATTGGCAATACGCTATGCAAAATCTTGTGTATAGTGAAAAGTGCTAATACGCTTGAGCAAGAATGATAACTAAAAAGATAAACACTTTTCTTTTTCGATATTCTTACCCGGAGTGCTCTTATTGCTCTGCTTCTTGCTTAATCCATTGGAGAGTGGGTCTTATATAAATCTACATGCGTGCTTAATCAACTCAGCAAAGTGCATTGTGATAGCTCAATAAATATGTAGTTGTAACTTCTCAAAGCCCCAAGTCGCTTATGGTTTTGGTAAGTTGTTGCTTTGACGCAGTTTTAAATGTCAGATATTTCTGATTAAGCCTTTGACGGCGCCCAAAATATCTACATTATCAAATACCATGTCCTGCATAGTGCTGTTTTCCGGATGCAACACAATCTTGCCGTTTTTGCGAAAAAAGCGTTTGACGGTTGCATCACAGTCAATAAGCGCAACCACAATATCGCCGTTATTTGCGTGGCTTTGGCGGTTTACAATAATTTTGTCACCCTCAAATATGCCGGCTTCAATCATGCTATCGCCGTTTACGGTGAGCATAAACAGCTCGTCTCCCCTAAAAAGCCCATCTGAGACGCAAAGGCTTTCCTCGATATTTTCAACGGCCAAGATAGGAGTTCCTGCTTGAACCCTGCCCACGAGAGGAATCTCTTTAAGTTTACGGTTTGCGCGGGACACAACCTCGATTGCTCTGTTTTTGGAAGGTGATTTTTTGACCAACCCCATATCTTCCAATTTGGAAATATAATAATAAACTGTTGCCGTGGACTTGATGTTAAGGCTCTTGCCGATTTCACGCACGGAGGGGGGGTAACCGTTTTCATCCATAAATGTGTTTAAGTAGGCAAGTACTTTGCTGAGTTTTTCATCCAACGAACCTTTGGCCATGAAAATCACCCCGATATTTTTTTTAAGTATACCATAAATATTTGCATTATGCAAACGTTTGTTTAAAATAATGCTACGCGGAGGAAAAATGAATAAAACATGCGTACTCGAAGATAAAATATGCACAAACTGCGGTGAATGCAATGTCTGTGACATTGACAATAGCAAGCTGTGTGACAACTGCTGCAAGTGCATTGGCATGGAGGGCAATTTTGCGTCTATTACGGTCAAAGCTGAAAAGCCCAAGGCGGAACCTCGTTTTGAGAGAAAGAGAATAATAAAATAGTAGATAGTGTTTAGCTTAATCCAATCAAACCTTATCGGCGCAAAATATAAGCTAAGCAACAGACAAAATGTATATGGCGCTTTCAGTTTGCATATGGCGCTGTTTATAAAGATAATTATGAAATTCAAGTTATGATTTGAGTGCGAGAGCAGTTTGCAGTATAAATTAAAATATATATAAAAACTAAACAGGCGCTGGTGCGTGATATTGCGGGTTTTGATTTAAATCAAAATTGCGGCAAGTAAGCATATCCTAACATTGTCGGCTGGCTTGCAAGCAATAAAGTTTGCCAATACTAACAACCTGGCAGCTGTGTTGTTATCGTTATTGCGATATTTGTAATTATGATATCTTTATAAAGTTCTTTGTCTTTATTCGTTAATCAATTTTTTTCAACAATTATTTTCTCACGCTTTCATATAATGAAATTAACATGAGGCCGCGCTGTGCGGTTATTTTCCAATAAGGTCTTCCGCACTAAAGTATAGGGCGTCTTTCACTTCATTCGTGTTTATAGCCCGGAATAAACTTCAGAAAGTTAATTCGCTGAGGTTAGAACCTGAAATTTGCACTTAAAAAATTAAAATTAAAAAATGACAGGCTTTCCGGCAAAAACATTTACACAGATAGCAAAAGATGTTATAATAATCATATAATAATTGTCAGCTGGTTGTGCTGCAGCGGTTTGTGTTTTGGGGAAGCCGCGGCGGCTTGGGGGATTTGCGGCGGACTGCAAGCCGTAATTTTAGATCAGGAAAAAATTTAGAGAGGGAACAAATGGTCAGTATCAGGAAGCCAAAGACTGCTTTAAGGTTTGAAAAGCCTGCCTCCTGGTGGGGTGCGCTTTGGAGGGAAGCTCTTCCCGCGGGCAACGGATTGATCGGCGCTTCCGTCTATGGACGCGTGGCGGACGAAACCGTGCTTTTGACCCACGGCAGCCTAAACTGGCAAAGCTACATAGGGGTCTTGCCCGACGTGTCGGATAAACTCAAGGATGTGCGCAAACTCATGCTTGACGGCAAAGTGCGTGAAGCAGAGGATGTGCTGCCCCATGCCTTAATTTCAAAAAATTACCGTCCGCAGCTTGCGGTCCCGCTGCCGCTTTGTGACTTTAAGATAAAAATGCCGCCCGAGCGTCCGGCGCGCGAGTATATGCGTGTTATAAATATGGAAAACGGCGAGGTTTCGGTCACATACCGTGACGGCACCACTAAGTTTGACCGTTCGATGTTTGTTTCACGCGTGAATGATTGCATCGTCTATCAAATAACACGATCCGGCCAAAAGACAATAGATGCGGAGTTTTCTTTTCAGCTGCACGACCGCAGCAACAACCGCACGCCCACAACTTTTACAAAAGTTCCCGACGGCGTGATAACCAAATATGAAAATTATTTTATGTATTTTTCCGCGCGCAGCGACAACGGAACAGAATTCGGCGCTGTGGCAAAAATTTCTTACTTCGGCGGCAGTCAGGAGGTTACGGATAACTGTATACGCATTCGCGGTGCCACTGACGTGCTTGTTGTAATCAAACTGTTTACCGAATCCCAGCGCGAAAAAGAATGGAAAAGTATAAAGACCCAGCTCGCCGCAAACAAAGCTACTTACGACAAAATGCTCAAAGAGCATACTACGCAGCACTCCAAGCTTTTAAGCTCGGCTGAGTTTGACCTCGATGCGGATGACCGCGATCTTTCCGTGGAAGCACTTTTGGAAAAGAGCAAGGAATCCCCGGTTCCCGCGCTTTTGGAAAAGCTTTGGTATTATGCGCGCTATCTGTTTATCAGCAGCGCACGCCCTGACGGCAACATCTGCGCGCCTTACGGGCTGTGGTGCGGCGACTATAAGGCTGTAAATCCGCTGCCTAAGGCAAGCGGTATATTACAGATGCTTTATTCGGGTTGTCTGAGCGGAAACCACGCCGAATACTTAATGGGCGTGTTTAATTTCTATGAATCCGTACTTGCGGATTTAAAGAAAAATGCTCAGCGGCTTTACGGCTGCCGCGGCATTATGGTCCCGTCTGTAAGCACTTACGGCACCGGGCTTTTGGGCAGCGTCGAACCTGAGGACGTTCATTTTGTCGCGGGCTCGGCCATGGTTGCGTCGCTGTTTTACCGTTATTATAAATTCACCGGCGACAAAAAGTTTTTAAAAGACCGCGCACTGCCCTTTATGAAAGAAGCCAGCTTGTTTTATGAGGATTTTTTCAAGCTGGGAATGGACGGCTTTTATATGTCCTGCCCGTCATACTCGCCGGACAATACGCCCGGCAGTCATATCGGAAACGGCGAATCCAAGCCGCTGGGCATAGCCATAAATTCCACAATCGATTTTGCCGCCGTCCGCGAGTTGTTAAGCGCTCTGCTTGAAGGCTGTGCGGAAACAGGATTGTATAAAGACGAGATTGCAAAATGGCAGGATATGCTGCAAAAGCTTCCTCCCTATGCGGTAAACAAAGATGGTGCTGTGCGCGAATATCTAAATTCGGGATTTTCCGACAACTACATACACCGTTACGCAAGCCATCTTTATCCGGTATTTTCCTCTGTGCCTGCCTTCCGGCCGGAAACCGAACTTGGAAAGGCTTTCTATACGGCGGCTAAAAAACGTCTCGGCGTATCCACATCGGATATGACCAGTTGGGGATACGGCTATCTCGCCTCGGCATTTGCACGGATGGGCGACGGAGTTTCAGCTGCAGAAGCGCTTACCGCTATAGTTAGGCACTGCCTCATGGGAAACCTTATCACTGCGGAAAATGACTGGCGCGGCTCAGGAGCGACAAACGACAATTTCTGGGCGCCGTATCAAATTCAAGGAAACATGGCTTTTGCGTCCGCAATGACAGAGTGCCTTGCCTTTGCCAGAGACAATGTTGTTGTTCTGCTGCCCGGCTACAGTGACTTTTTCGGTTCGTTCAGCGTCGAAGGCCTGTTGCTTGAGGGGGGTATAGAGTTAAAGCTTTCGCTGGATAAGCGCAAGCAAACGCTTACGGCGGCATTTAAAAGCAAGCGTGCCGTTACCATTGATATTGAAGTGCCGGAATTTGTGCGCAGGATAAACAAAGCGCCCACGCTTAAGCTTGAAAACGGCGTTGTGAAGGGCGTCGCTCTTGCGGCCAACAAACAGCTTACCATAGATTTCAGGCTCTGATATCATTCCTGCTTGTGTAGCTGTTTTTATGTCGCTGTTTTTAATAATGACAGAATTTTTTGCGCGCGTATTGTAGTACGCGCGCAAAATTGCATGTAATAGTTAAACAGTAAGTGCAGAATAATAATCATT